>NZ_CAMSEL010000002.1:0-255372 GCF_947057495.1 Citrobacter sp. Marseille-Q5395
ATCAGGTGGCGGAATCCGATGCCAACCTGCTCGCAAGGCTTGCTCGTGACTACAACGCAGTGAGCAAACCATCAGGAGGCTACTGGCTTTTTTTACAGCAAGGGGCCACGGCAACGGCTTCAGGGAAGCAGACTGGCGGGATCACCGTCACACCGGATGAAGTATCAAACTGGTCCTACAGTGAAGGTGAGCGGGGGAGTTCGACGGGGAAAGCCACGGGGAGCGGAGGAAAAGCCAAAGAGAAAATTGGTGTGCGTTATTACGACGAGGAGGATGGTACGACAAAGACTTCCTCCGTTGAACATGATGGTCCGGCGATGACCAATCCCTATACCCAGTCGGAGAAATCGACCGCCGAGCAACAGGCAAACTCCAGGAAAACACAGGCGAAGCGTAACGAGCAGAAAATGACGCTCACGGGGCCATGTCGCCCTAAACATGTTCCGCTGACAGCAGAAGCAAGTGTGTCGACTTCCGGTTTTGGCTCCCGTGAGGATCGGGCCTGGGTGGTTGAGTCTCTGGTATTTTCTCTGACGTCAGCAGGATTCAGCTACACCTACAACCTTGTCGTGGATATTCGTAAACCCGCAGCGGCTTCGAAAAAATCAGAAAAGCAGGACAAAACAGGCCCGTCCTACTTCGGTTAACCCTCCCGCCATCCGGCGACTCAGCAACGGAATTTAATCATGAACGGTGTAAACAACCGGACCGGAAAACGCCTGTCCGGCGTCGCCCATTTGCGCCAGTCGGTCAGCGACATACTGACCACGCCCATCGGGAGCCGGGTTCTTGTCCGGGACTATGGCAGTGATCTGTTTTCGCTGGTGGATAACCCCCGGGATGATTTGACCCGGCTACAAATAATTGCTGCGTCTGCGACCGCACTGGCCCGGTGGGAGACGCGGCTGAAGGTAACACGTGTGCTTGTTTCCTTTCCTGAAGAGGAGTCCGGCTGTGTGCTGGATATTGAGGGGATCAACAAGGAAACCAATTTACCTGTCAGAACGGGAGACATAACGATTTATGGCAAGCGGCTATGACGTGATCAACCTGTCCGAACTGGACGTACCGGATGCCATTGTGGTGCCGGATGCGACTGAAATCTTCACCCGGTGGCTGGCGCGCCTGCGGGAACTTGATAAGCAGTTTGATGCGCTGGTGGAATCCGATCCGACGTTTAAACAGGGGGAGGTGAATGCCTACCAGCTGACGCTGGCGTTCCAGCGGGTTAATGATGCCGTGCGGGCGGTATTTCTCGCGAGTGCAAAAGAGGCTGACCTTGACCAGATAGGTGCCGCATTCAACGTTAAACGGCAGGTGATTAAGCCCGGCGATCCGCTTGCCATTCCGCCAGTGGAGCCTGAACTGGAAGACGATGCGGCATTTCGTGAACGCATCCAGCTTTCATGGGCGCAGCTGAATACAGCAGGCGCGCGTAATTCATACCGCTTTCATGCGAAGTCTGCCGATACGGATGTGCTGGATGCCGATGCCTATGGGCCGGAAACCCATAACCGGCCAGGCTACGTTGATGTTTATGTCCTGTCACGCACCGGGGATGGGACAGCGGGACAGCCCCTGCTTGATAAGGTTAACAGCACACTGAATGCAGATGAAATCCGCCCGTTAACTGACTATGTGACGGTAAAAAGTGCCACGATTGCAAACTATGCCGTTACGGCGGAGCTGGAAATTCCGGAAGGACCGGACGCCAGTACGGTGCTGAATAATGCCATCGATGTTTTACGGTCATACACCACGCTTTCTCATCGGATTAAAACCGTCGTCCCGCTGTCTGCCATTTATGCCTCGCTGCAGCAATCCGGCGTGGTCCGGGTAAGGCTGATTTCTCCGATGGCAGATCTGGAAGCGGAACCGGGTAAAGCCCCGTGGTGTACCGCCATTAATGTCACCCGCAGGGAGGTAAGCAGCAATGACGACTAAGTTTCGATCTCTGCTTCCTCCTGGCGCATTTCATGAAGAGCGGGCGCAGGAGCAGGCCAGCGCTGAGCAAATCGCCACTCTCGATACCAACATGGTGCGCAAGTCCAAAAATCCTGACACCTGTCCGGCGCATCTTCTTCCCTGGCTGGCCTGGGAGCATGCCGTTGATTTCTGGGATGACGGCTGGACGGAGGCGCAGAAGCGACAGGTGATAAAAGATGCCGCATATGTGCATCAGCACAGGGGAACGGCCGGCGCGGTACGCCGTTCTCTCGGGTCTGTGAACCTGCCCACGACCGTGGTTGAGTGGTGGGAAGACACACCGCGCGCTGAACCTTATACCTTTCGGATCGAAGTACAGAGCAGTGAGGGGGTCAGCGACGCTCTCTATCATCAGATCCGCCAGCTCACCGATCGGGCCAAGAACCTGCGCAGCTATCTGAGCAAAATTGATGTGATGGCGAATGTGGGTATGGACGGGGCTTTTTATATTTCGGGTGCGACAACAGCGCATATCGATGTGGACATTTTTGCCGGGGAATCTCATGGCTGATTACTACTCAATTATCACTAACCGGGGTAAAGAACTGGAGGCGGAGGCGCTGGCCAGTGGTCGCCTGATTGTACTGACTCACTTTGTGGTGGGGGACAGTAATGGCAAGCAGGTTAAACCCGATCCGGCACAAATCCGGTTAATCAATGAAACGTTCCGGGGAGATATCGCTGAGCTGGTGGTGTCCCCGGAGCAGTCCACGCAGTTAATGGCAAAAATCGTTCTGCCGACCGGGGTTGGTGGATTCACCGTTCGCGAAGTTGGTTTAATGACTGACGCCGGAGAGCTTTACGCGGTGGCAAACTGCCCATCGATCGATAAGCCGGTTGGCGGTGTCAGCGTTAATATGCAGTTTCGCCTGGCGGTATCAGATACCTCAAATATCACGCTGAATGTTGCAACCGGCGACGGGTTATTTCTGCGTATTGACCAGTACCTGAAAGAGATAAAAGCGCGCGGTGCGGAAGCACAAAAAACATCGCGTGAGTCGATTGGTGTCCTCGATGGCACGACACAACAAAGAGGGCTGGTTCAACTTAACAGCGCTGTGAACAGCACCAGTGAAACGCAGGCTGCCACCCCTGTGGCAGTTAAGATCGTAATGGATAATGCGAATGCGCGACTGGCTAAAGACCGGAACGGCGCGGATATACCGAATGTCGCATTATTTCTACAAAACCTTGGCCTGGTAGAAACGATAAATCGAGCAGCCGGTTCGCTGCAAAAAAAACAGAACGGCGCTGATGTACCGCAACCGGATTCGTTTGTACGTAATATCGGTGCCGGGCGAGCTTTCAGTGGCTCGGTCAGTATTGGTGGAGGCGGTAACTGGACAACAGCGGACTTTATCGTCTGGCTTGAAAATCAGGGGGCATTTAATCATCCCTATTGGGTATGCAAAGGTTCATGGTCCTACGGTGATAACAGGGTTATTACGGATACGGGATGCGGGAATATCAGTCTTGCTGGCTCGGTAGTGGAGGTTATGGGAGTACGTGGTGCGATGACTATTCGTATTACTACGCCAACCACCACCGCAGGAAATGGAACGCCTTCCGCTCAGTTTACCTACATCAATCATGGCGATGGTTACTTGCCTGGCTGGCACAGGGATTTTAACACGGCAAATCCTCCTTATGAGTATTACCCCATAGGCGCACCCATACCATGGCCTTCGGATATACCGCCTGCTAACCATGCGCTTATGCAGGGTCAGGCGTTTAATAAATCTGCCTACCCATTACTTGCTGTGGCATATCCAACGGGTGTTATTCCTGATATGCGTGGCCAGATGATTAAGGGCAAACCTGATGGTCGTGCTGTCTTGTCTCAGGAGCTGGATGGTATTAAGTCACACGACCACGGCGCAACGGTCGCAGCTACCGACCTCGGAAACCGTGACACTACCGGGTTTGATTACGGTAATAAATCTGTTTCGGCTTTTGACTATGGCACGAAATCAACAAGCAGCGGAGGCGAACACGCCCACTCGTTAGATGTTTATTATCTCAACACTTCCCAGCAGGCAGCGAAAGTTGGTGCCGGTGGTCAGTGGGCTGGCGGGGTGGGAACTCAGGGAACTTATGTGGGTGGGGCGCATGCTCATTCTGTTGGTATTGGTGCGCACGACCACATTGTTGGTATCGGAGCACATGCTCACTCTGTCTACATTGGTGCGCACAGCCACGGCGTAACTGTTTCGCCGTCTGGTCATGCAGAAAACACCGTAAAAAATACCGCATTTAACTACTTAGTGAGGCTTGCATAATGGCTTTTAAAATGACTGATTCCAACCGGGTAATTACAATCTATAACCTTTCATCAGCAACGAATGAATTTATCGGTCAGGGTGATGGATTTATCCCTGCTAATACAGGGTTACCCGCATACAGTACCGATATTGAGCCGCCTCTGGCGAAAGATGGTTTTGTCGCTGTATTTAATTTTGAGTCAGAAAAATGGTCACTTGTTGAAGACCATCGAGGGAAAACGGTCTACGACATTCATACAGGGGAAGCCGTCACAATTAACCAGTTAGGTAAGTTACCTGACGATGTGGTTTCTGTTGCGCCCGAAGGCCATTTTGTGAAATGGGACGGAAAAAAATGGGTTCATGACACTGAAGCTGAAAAAATGGCACAGATTACGCAGGCGACACAGCAAAAAGAAAGCCTTCTTGCTCTGGCTGCTTTAAAAATCGCACCTTTACAGGATGCAGTTGATCTGGATATTGCAACTGAAGCGGAAGCGGCACTTTTACTGGCGTGGAAAAAATGCCGTGTCTTGCTTAATCGAGTTGATACCTCAAAGCCGGAATGGCCTCCTCTCCCGGATATAAAGGCCAGTTGATAAGGTGCCACAAGAACGGGCGGCAGCGAAAAGCGGAAGTTCATAATTCCTTTGGACAATCCTCCTGGGTGGTTATTATATAAATAAACAGCCACAAAGAGAGTGGACATGACATTGTTTGAGGAATGTAAGGCGTTGCTCAAGGCAGATTTTGATGTTGTGGAAGGGGATGATTTGAGCATGGTAATGGATATTTTTCATCAATATCCATGGCATAGCGGTAATCTCATATGGTCAGAAATGGATTTCAGCGATTATGAACTCACTCATGAGATGTTTAACAGGAGAGACTTAGGCAATAAAACTGTATTTGTCATAGCGGATGATGCCGATGTGCCCGTGTTCAGAACCCATCTACAACTTATTGTCGATAATATCTACGATATTATCGCCATACCACCTAATCTATTTATTTTTAACGATAAAATAATGATTAAGCCTTTATTTCCTCATGATTTTATACGGTTTAGTCTGCGAAAGTGATGAGCAGAAATACTGACTTACTCTCTGTTTATCAACTCAGACTGTTGTTAGCAACGTTCGCTCCTGGCACTTTGCTGCCATTCATAGTGGTAGCTTTAAAACTTTGAGCGAAGGCCAGAAGATAGAACTTATAATTGAAAATTGACAGAAAGGTCCTTCTGGTGGCAGTTTTTCGCTATTTAACGCTTAACTTTATCGCGTAGTGCGCCGTTAAAGCTTGGGGGTTAAGTCGTCTCTAAACTTACCAGTCTGGCCTCCCGGTGGGGCTTTTGCTTTTGTTAGACTTTATTTTTAAAGACTCAACCTTTTTTTCGGCAAAGGTATTTACCTTTAATTACACCATCATAAAAACGGCCTTTGGATTTTGCCGTTAGAAAGTCATTATGAGTTTTTTCAGACACTTTAATGAATTGATAGGCTACTGAATCTACAAAAGCCACCTCCAGCACTTTTTCTGATGAATAATAACTTATGGATTTGATTCTTGATGATATGACTTTCTGAAAGTGCATATTATTTCCTCATTGTTAACATCTTTTCTAACCCATAGTACACCCATAGATGTCTTTCAGGGTTGTTTCACAAAATTATTTTTTTGGTGAAGCGATTGTCAAAGACACCTGCACCGGTTGACTTATGAATCATGAATATTATTATCTCTCCGTCTTGTTAAACAAACTTATGGAGGACAGGTGTTGGGCTGGAAATTACTAATTGGCTTTCTTTTTGTCACCATCATTGGGTTTGCACTATTTGGTTTCATTTTTTCACTCCAGCAACTGCAGTAAAATGGCAGTCACCCTTGCTACATGCCATTCATGAAAAACAAAAACCCGCTCAGGGCGGGTTTTTTATCACGTTCACTTATCTGCTCAGGTCAGTGCCGTCATCGCTGTCGTAAGCGTCTGTGTCGTTATCGGCAATTAAAGCGCGACTACGTTTCCGGCAGCCGGACCTTTGGCACCATTCTCAATCGAGAACTCAACCTTCTGGCCTTCCTCGAGCGTTTTATAATCATTGCTCTGAATGGCAGAGAAATGAACAAAAACATCTTTGCTGCCGTCAGCTGGCGTAATGAAGCCGAAACCTTTGTCAGAGTTAAACCATTTTACTAAACCAGTCATTTTATTCGACATAGATACTTCCTTTAATTTTCTTGAGCCACATGTTGTGGCGAACATGGCCTGCTTGCAGATGAGGACTTATTGGGCACTTAGGAGGAGGCTCACGCAGAAGAGTATCTAAGGATAACGCTTGAAATGAGGACTGCTTTACTAAAACTGCTTTCATAAGGTCTGTATGCCAAACCGATAAGGCATGATGGACTATTACGGGGCAATAATCAAGGTTAGTTTTGTCAATGATTTGTCTGGAAATTTACAATTGAAAGGAGGTAATCTTAAAAGCCCTGACCATTGCAGCCAGGGCTTTTAAGGTACTACAAACTTCAGATTTAACATTAATGGACTTAGTAAAGTGATACTGCTATTTATACTGCTTTAAAATGTACCCGTTAACTACAGATAATATAGGGCATTAATACTAAAAGACCTCCCTCTATTTATCTCGTTATACAACTACCTGCGCTTTTAAAATCTAAGCGTGGCAACTCAAACAAGCACATCCCCCATCGCGACATATACTCTTTGATGCGTTGCCCTTTGCCAGCAGGATTAAAAAACAAACAAAACCGCCAACATAAACTCAAAAAAACAAGGCCTTACATCGTCGCGCTAACACTACCATTTTGCGAACCAGCACAAATACTACAAGGCCTGAAAGCAAACTACATCCCAAACAACAAACTTCATGGCCTGTAAAGCAAAATGGCTTCTCCAGTACTTCTTACTTTTCACTAACTTACCAACCACTTTCATTGTGCTGCTTTGTAGTAATTTACTCATTTTAGATTTGAGGTCAATACTGTTTTTTAAAACATGTTTTTATTTACAGCGATACTGACGGTGCTGCATCCATCGGTTGAACTCACAGTATACAGCGGACTGTCAGATTAGGTTTCGCTCTGTGCCGTAAGAGTGCCAGATCAGGTCTGAATTAATACAACTTAAGCGATATGACCGTTCAAGGTGTTTAATCTGAAACATCATCAATGACGCCAGGAATGCAGAGTTTGATGATTGCCCGGTGATGTGAGCACATCACTGTTAAGTGAAGTATGAAGTGGTGTTACGTGGTTGAGGTTAATTATCATTTCTGTCTGGATTGTTAGACAAACCAATCCCTACTTTTACCGTAGCGAACAACATGATGCACAGAGTGGTAATCACGGCAAATACCAATGAGAGACTAGTAATCATAGGGCTTCTTAATGTCAGATGAATTCTATTGTCAGACAACTGTATAGGGAAAAGGTTCCTGGCAATTATCGTGCTTGCTATTCAAGAGGATATTACAATCCGATAGAACGTAGCCGGCTGGTGATCTGTCGATAGTTTCACCCCAATAATTCCCCGGAGTTTCCCCGTACAGAAAACAGGCATAAAAAAACCAGCCGTAAAGGCTGGTTCTTAAAGGAGTTTTTGGTCGGCACGAGAGGATTTGAACCTCCGACCCCCGACATCCCATGACGCCGTAATACCATCTTGAGGGCTGCTATTTGCCAGAAACGGAAGTATGTAGTTTTACGAGCGTATTACGTAGTAGGCTATGCTTAAATTGACTCAGCAAAACGTGGTTGGACGGCAGTATGCTGGGCTTGCACTTCTGCCACTCCACTTTTTTTCTTACGTAATGCCAATGTCTCGTAATAATGTTGTGCTACAACTGTTTCGATAAAATCGACGTCATTACCTGCAAGTTCATAAACAGCACTCTTGATCTCTTTCAGACTGACGTTAAAAAACTCTTTACGCCTATTAACGAGGTTCGTTCGTTTGGCATCAAAGTGTTGATGAAGCGCATTTTCTAGCGCTGGAGCATCTTCACTATGGATCATGGCGTGAACATCAAAGAGAAAAGGTACTGAGGCACTTCCTAGTTCATCCACCCGGTCCTGAGGGTCAAGACGGCGCGTCATACCGATTTTGAAAACATCTTCGCCGAAAGACCCTACATTGGAAATGACATAGACATGCCCACGTTTGGTTTGCTGTGCCATGCTCAAAGCTTTTTGGCCCTTCAATTCTGCTTCGGTTAAGGCGTCACGTAACTCATCAATTTTTGACTGATATTTTTCTGCCTGTTCGGTAGTCAGTTGCGCCAATTTTGACTCCATTTCCTTACGGGCTTTATCCAGTGCTTTTTGTGCACGAAGCTCTTCCGCTTCTGCCTCTCGAATCGCCCGCTCAATTTCCTGCTGAGCTTTGCGTTCTTCTGCCATTTGAGCACGTATTTCCCGCTGTTCTTCTTTTTCTGACTGTTTTTTCATTTTGTAGGCATGTACGAGATCGAGCTCTTTTAACTTCAGTCTGAGATATTCTTTACTGATATGCACATCATTCACTTCGTTGAGTGCATTGATTTTATCGAAAGCTGCCTGGATCCTGTCATGCATGACTGACCAGTTCTTGAATGTACAGTTGGCAATTGCTGCATCACACTCACCATTGAACGCCCTCGCTGTTAGATTGATAGCTCGGGTAGTCATTTTTTTCCCTTCGGCACGGGAATTATGGACCGTCCAGTCAGTTCCACACCAGATAGCTCCGGCTTTGTTTTTGAGGCGTAATAAGGATTTTTGCTCATTTCTGTTATCTTTGATCGCCTCCTTAAACTCTTCGGAAGTGTCGAAATCGAAATGTGGGTCGAACATACCCATCTCTGCAAAATCTACATCTTCACGATAAAGGGCTATCGCTTTTTCGAGTTCGTCATAAATGCTTTTTTTCTCGGCATATGAGGCACGTAATGAAGTAATTCTCTCCTGTAATGATAGGGTCGTTGACTGTGCATTACTCAACAATGTAGTTGCTTCCTCCTCCAGAGAGGCAGCAGTGCTTTTTGCACCGTCGATGATTTCTCGAGCTTGTTGTTCCGCCTCTAGCGTTACCCGAGTTGCTTCCGTTTCTGCATCAGAAATGACGGAATAACGCTCAAGTTGTGCTGTTTTACTGGCATCTGAGGCCTTCACTGCGCGTAATTTTGTCAAAAGGACAAAAACGATGACAACTAATAATACTGCAACAGTTAATGCAGCGATTGAAAGATAACCCATATTCATTCATAACCTTCCTTGAGAGGATGCTCTTCACATGCAACTAGACATTGCTATCGATGAGCACAATTAAACCCTGATCTATTAATGGTCAATATTATCAAAATAGGGACAATAGGACATACTGTAAGTATCACACTTAACCTGACCAGACCATTAAGTGCAAAAACAGGTATAGATAGTTTTCACATGTTATTGAATAGTAAAATTTTGCGCATAATTTCACCTCCTTTCCGTAAGAATGAAGCTTAGGTTTAGCTCAGAAAGTGTTGGTATATTAAGTATGGAGAAACGAGTAACTAGTTGAATTTTATGAAGTGGAAATATTGTGGATATACCAGCGTGAAAAGTTAAGTTATTGAAAATATTACCAATGAAATCGGTCTCGAAAACCGGAGTAGGGGCAACTCTACCGGGGGTTCAAATCCCCCTCTCTCCGCCAAAACACCGCCTCAACCCAATCGATTTATATCTCTTTCAGCTAAAACTTTATTTGTTCAGTATGCCATTCATAACTGGTTTGCTGGGTATTGTCCTGGTATGCATTGGGCAAACTCGCAGCTACACAAGTTATCACTTAGCCAGCATTCCAGGTAGAGCTTTACCAGCATGTCATTCATTTTGTGACTTCAGTCGAAGTGTTGCACTTTAATAAGGTTGTTCCTCAGCCCAAATACCGGATATTCACTCAGGAATATCCGGATGCGCCTTACTATATCAATACTAAATTTCTGTCGTTTTGCTTCTGATATAAGCTCATGCCCTTGAGACGTTACGCAGCGTTTCGTAGTGAAATATTTATCGCTGAAACGGCAGGTTTCCGTTTAATAGTATGCTTCCCGTTACATCTGGCTGCTGGTAAAATAAGCAACTCAATACTTAACTGCATACTGAAGGGAATCGGAGTGTCCTCATCCATTGACTACCAGATTGAAAAGTACTGTTTAACGGAAAGAGGGGAGTCCCCCAGGTTAACCCGTCAGTGGGCGGATGTTATTGCTGAATGTCAGGATAAAAAAGCAGGGGCAGAGGAGCGCCTGCGTATTGCGTTGCTTAACGTGGATTATGTGACCAGTTTTGAGCTACCTTTTCGGTTGTTGCTAGTACGCACTCCACAGCTAATAGCCAGTGTGCGTGATGAATGGCAACTCAACCAAAAGAATGTGGTTTTCAACGGGAAACGTTTTGGTTGTGTCTGGAGTCTGAAGGCGGATTTGAGCGGGATACCAGATGAGTTTCACTATCATCTGTCCAATCGCATTCGGCGGGTGGATGTATCCGGGATCACGGCCGCACCTTACCAGCAAATAGCAAAAACAGTGAAGTCTCCGCGCGAACGACTGAGAATGGCACTTGAGGCTGGGTTACCGGTTACTGCGCTGGATGGACTTTTTTGGTTTGGGATCCAGAGGATTGCTGCCGATGTGCTAAGGCTTCGGAAGGCTGGTATGGCGATTTCAACATCAGAGACTGAGGTTTTCGACAATCTGACCGATACCCATCGACGGGTCCCTGTTTACAGATGTGACGGTTGTTCAGAGTAACAGCTATGTTGCCCAGACGGGCAATAGCGTCAGGCGTGAAGTATCACTTTTAATAATTTTTCCTGAAAAGACGGAGGCGACGCCATCTCTCTGGCGTTTCACAGAAATCAGGAGATAGCGCAGGCTTAAGATTACACAAAACCCTCATCGTATAATCGGAGAGAGGTTGCCATTAGGGACTAATTTATCCTTTCACAAACAGACTGAGAATGCCGACTCCCAGCGCACTATAAAAAAAGACTCTGTATAAATTATCCGGAATATCAAACCATCTACGAAATATGCCTAATATTACTACAACCAGAACAGCCGGATAGATAGAGCAAAGAACCGGTATCGCCAGTGTTGTCAGCGAATTCAAGCCCAGAATAGCAATTGCTGCTGAGAATATAAGAGACAGAGTCACAAATACGCCGTAAGAAATACCTGTGTTCTGCTTGAAAAATTGTGCTGTACCGCTCGTGAGTCCTATTGCGGTGACAAGGCAGGCCAGAGTAATAATGGCTGCCAGCAATTCTCTGCCATATGTTCCAAAAACAGTCTCTACATATGCACTCATGATTTGCATACCGTTTGTCGCACCAATCTCTGGAGTGTGTGCGCCCATCGATATGTAGCAAATGTAAATCAGAGTTAGTCCGGTGGCAGCAATAAATGCTGATGAAGCAGAATATCGGAAAATGCCTTTAGTATGTGTAACCCCACGTTGCTTAAGCGTGTGTGAGATAATAGCCCCAAAACATAGTGCGCTGATCACGTCTAATGTTTGGTAACCATTTACAAACCCTGCTCTGAAAGCTTGTGTTTCATATATAGTTGTCGCTGTAGTGATCTCGCCTATGGGATGAAACCATGCGCATACGCCAATGAAAATCAGCACACTAATTTTTACCGGTGACAGGACAAAGCCGACGACTTCAAGCATCTTACCTGGCTTTGCTAAAATTGCGCCTGCCAGTCCGAAAAAAACAGCAGAAAAAATAAGTTTTTTCCACCATATGTCTGCTGCTCCATTAGTTATTACTTCATAACTAATGGTAGCTGTGCGTGGAGTACCAAATAACATACCAAGAGTTAAAAAACAAATACCGATGAATATAAAGCTGACCCATTTTCCTAATGGCCTGGTGAGTTCATTGATACTACCTTCATTAATCGCAAGTGAAATTATTGCTAATGCAGGAAATAACACAGCTGTAATAATAAAACCAAAACCAGCGTTAAACGTGTTTGTACCGGCTTGCAGACCAACCAACGGTGGGAATATGATATTGCCGGCACCGAGAAAAAGAGCTAGCGTCATTCCGCCAAGTGCCATAGTTTCTGGCAAGGATAGTTTTGTGTTTGCTGTCATTTATAAACTCGCATTTATGATATTGCCATATTTATTGATTGTGTTATCAATATCACTGGAGGGGTAAAGTATGATTTTCTGAGCATGAGTAATGGTGAAAATATTCACCATTACAAATCAGGGCTGTAATATTACAACTGAAACATCCCTTCAATCATCAAGCGGGCGGCGCCGTATAATTCTACACGCTTATTATCGCCTACAACGCAACGCAATGTGCCCTTTCGCGCACCGCCTTGTTGCGCCGTTAATTCTGTTTTGCCTAACCGTGATGCCCAAAACGGGGCAAGAAAAGTATGTGCTGATCCGGTAACGGGATCTTCATTTACGCCAACTTGCGGTCCAAACCAGCGAGAGACAAAATCAAACTCTTTATCCCCGGCAGTGACAATGACGCCACGGGTATCAAATAAAGCCAATTTATTGAAGTCCGGCGCTAATTTATCAATGATTGCTTTATCGTCCACCAGCACAATCAGATCGTCTGATTGCCATACACTAATCACACCGGTGGTGATACCGAGTGCTTCAAGTAACCCTGCAGGCGCTTCAACTTCTGTGGCAGACTTTGCCGGAAAGTCCATGCAATATTCATGACCTTGCTGAGTCACAGTCAGAATGCCACTGCGCGTATGGAAGCGAATAGATTTGCCAGGATGATTTAGTTTATTGAACATTACCCATGATGTTGCCAGCGTTGCGTGACCGCATAAATCAACTTCTGTCGCCGGTGTAAACCAGCGGAGATGATATCCATCTTCAATAGGTACGAAAAACGCGGTTTCTGAGAGATTATTTTCTGCAGCGATCGATTGCAAAATATCATCATCCAGCCATGCCGTTAATGGGCATACAGCAGCGGGATTGCCTCCAAAGGGGAGCGACGTAAAAGCATCCACCTGGTAAAAGGGGAGGCTGGTTGTGATATTATTTATCATTGATTTTGTCCAGATAGTTATAGATTGTATATCGCGTTACGCCTAATGCTCTTGCTACATGGTTAACGCTGCCTTTAATTTTAAAAAATCCCATTGCATGTATTTCAGATACGACCCGCTTTCTAAAGTCTGTTTTGCTTTCTGAGCCTGTTGGTCGATATTGAGCAAGAACTTCGTCCAGTGACTTATCTTGAATATCTCTGGGGATACTGTCAGCGCTTTCTGTCTCGACAGGTGTTGGCAGAAGATAATCAAGCTCACGCTTTAACCGTACCACGGCCTCAATATCAACATTTATACAGAAGGCCACCAGAGGACTACCTGATTTGCTGTAGTAAATTGTTGATGCACTATTCAGCTTTGTTCCTGCGACCGTTGTTGTTGTATATCCACTGAATACACGGGTAGGGACGGGCTGTGAAGCATCGAGTAGCCCTAAAAAGCCGGCGTCATCATCCGGTCCCGATAGCAGCGCATCTCCAATTTTCCGACCACTTATATGCCCGTTGACAATACTGATAACTGATTTTTCCGGCTGTGTAAGATCGTGTAACACGGCTTCAGTATTTGAGGGGAGAGTTGTACGCAGAGCTTCCAGTGAAGCGCTCAGCACAGTTATTAAGTGATCACGTTCGTTTTTCATTATGGTCTCTTTACGAGGCGACTGCCTGTACCTCTATCTCAACATCCAATTCAAAGGCAAGGCGGCTGGTTGTTACTGTCCTTGCAGGGTAACCATTTGGGAACCACGTGCAATATGCTGCGTTAAACTCAGCAAAATATTTCATATCACTTAACCATACCTGTACTTTGACGACATTATCTTGCGAAATACCTGTACGTTTCAGCGTTTCAACAATGGTATGCATGATCCTCTGCGTTTGTTCAGTCACAGAGCCATACACGGGTTCACCCTCCTCTGTCATAGATACCTGACCTGAAAGAAATACCATGCCATTCCCTTGAACTGCATCGGAAAAAGGGAAGGGCTTACTGGTGGCATAGCGCTTAATACTCATACTTTAGTCTTACTCATCGGGGGGGATATGTCATAACGTTACCACAGCTCCGCCCTGAATTAAACGAAATTGTATTTTTCAACAAATGTTTGTTTTTGTCCTAAAATCTTGTTTACAGATCACAGGAAACAAGCAACGTGTTGGTGTAAAAGTAAGCAAGCGAATAGTTTTTTGTATGATTATTTTCCAGGTGATAATTGGTTTATAGCTTTTTTAAGCAGATAAATCCTATTTTTATTGCGTTGGTTTTTTCTATGTCATTGTTTCTAAATGGTAAATTTTGTAGCCCTTAAATTCAACAAAAATATTGTTTTCAAATATTGTTGAATTTGATTTTGGGTGTCGATAAGATGCCTGTGCTCTGAGATATTTTCCCTGATTCAACCCAGGTGTGTCTGAAGGTGTTTTAGGCTGATCTTTCACATCAAAGTAAAAGTGAAGATCGATTAATTCAGAAACGATAAAATTATCGTTGAATAATGACGGGCTGGATTTGACCTTGCTGGTTCAGGAAAGAGGAATGTCTTTACTATTATCTTAAAAATAGAGCCTAAAGAAACTTCAGTGTACGCATTAATCTTAAAATATATTTAATCATAATAATTAAACGCCTGATTAATGGTATCGCTCAGGTATTTTTTGCCCAGATTTGCTAGCCAGACTAATGGTTACATCATCATTCATATGTGACGAAAATAGTGATCAATATAACTGATGGTCATTATCCGTTGCTATATCTATTCTAATGTAAGGCTGTGTTTATGCAATTAAGCAAAGTGTTTATTGCTGTTATATCTGCGCTGTGTACTACAAGTGCAATGGCTAATGATATCAATAATAACCAGGAAGTTACAATTGATTCCGTATGGGATGAGACCTCAAACAACCCGAGTCGCATCAGAGTTGGGTATGAAACAGACGGTGCTCTGAATATTGTTCAAGGTGGTGACGTTTTAACTAAATACTTCCATATTGGCCAGGAAGATTCTACCGGTACAGTAAATGTCATTGATGGCGGGAAATTGACAGTTAGCGCAGAATCAATGAGTTATCCCTTTGATATTGGCGGGTCTATCGATGGTCAAAACCATAAAGGGACTGGCACTCTTAATGTTTCCGGGCAGGGAAGTCTCGTCACCATATCCTCTACAAATGCTGCAGCTCTCCAGGTGGGGGCCGGGGACGGAAATGGGTTTATGAATATTTCTGATGGCGGAAAAGTTCGCCATCAATCCGGTGGTATATGGATCGGCGGCAGGGCATCTTCATCCGGAGAAACGTCAGGTGTTGTGAGTGTTGATGGTACAGACAGTGAATTATGGAGTGTGGGCAGTATTCATGTCGGAACATACGGCTCCGGAAGCCTCACCACGTCAAATGGCGGACATACCCATAGTGAAGCCACAATCTCGGTAGGCAATATGGATGAGACGAAAGCCTACGATAATCTGATGAGCGTAAAGGGTGCTGATTCAATAATATCATCGAATGATAAAATGACTGTTGGACTTCAGGGTAAGGGGACGGCGGTTGCTTCCGATAGTGGAATACTCAGTGCTCCAGAGATTGTTATCGCGCAAGATTCCGGGTCCAGCGGTGAACTGGCAGTAGGTGCCAGAGCGGGTGCTGATGCGGCGGTTGCAGGAATTATTGATACTAAGAAAATTATTTTTGGTGTTGGTGATGGTGTATTAACACTTAATCATACCAACACGGATTTTGTCCTTGATGCGGATATAAGCGGTACAGGTTCAGTAAATGCTGAGAGTGGGGTTTCTACCTTGTCCGGTGATAACTCCGCTTTTCGGGGGCGTTTTAATATTTCCTCTCCTGCCACACTGGTTATTTCAGAACAACAAAATATCGGCACAAATGAAATTACCATGACCGGAGGCTTACTGGAGATTGACGCAGCTCACGACTGGCAGTTTATTAACACGCTTACTGGGCAGGGCGTACTTCAGATTAATGCAGCGGGAAATACATTTGATTTTAACTCCTCCGAAGTGACTGAGAATTTCAACGGCACGCTGGCGCTTAAAGACACATTATTTTCTCTGGCAGGTACGAATACCGCTGCGCTGAAAAATATGTTGCTGAGTTTAGGTGAAGGAAGTGTGGTCAGTGTTGGGAATGGTCAACAGGTTATTGACGAGCTTGCGTTTGATGGTGGCAAGCTGGTGTTCGGAGATGTTATCCCAGGTCAGACAGAAAGCACGGAAACAGTTCATACCACCGGAGATCTGGATGTTTCAGGAAAGGGAACGATACAGGTAACCACGGGGGGAATGATAAATAACGATACTCCCACACCGAATACCCATATTACTCTTCTGGAGCAGGATGATGGAAACAGCCTGATTCAACTCGTTTCCAGTGATGCGGACACTATCGGCAGCGCAGGAAATTTGATACTGACGGACCAGAACGGAAAGGTTATCAGTGATGCCGTTGAATCCTCTATCAGTCAGAACGGCGAGGTTGTAGCTGAAGGGACCTATGATTACCGTCTTACCAGCGGTGAGAATAATGACGGGTTGTATATCAGTTACGGGCTGACGCAGGTGGAACTTCTTGCGTCTGGCGATAATGCGCTGGCCCTGGGTGCGAATGGTAATAGCGGAAATGCGGCAGACCTCAGTGCCCGTGTAACGGGTAATGGCGATCTGGCAATTGACAGTCAGAAAGGGCAGACCGTTTCGTTGTCAAATACTGATAATGATTACACCGGGGTCACCGATGTTCGTGGTGGTAATTTGCTGATGCAAAACGACAACGTTCTTGGGCAAACGAGTGAACTTCGTCTGGCAGCAGAAACCGGTTTTGATATGAATGGTCACAGCCAGACAATTGATCAACTGTCTGCTGCGGCGGATTCGTTGCTGAATATCAACGGCGGAAGCCTGACGCTGCAACATGGTGGTTCTGTTGACGGTATGCTGGCTGGCAGCGGCGAGCTGAAGATTATCGGCGACACGTTGACGGTAACCGGTGAAAACAGTGCGCTGACGGCTAAAACAACCATCGCAGAAGATGCAAGTGTGTTGATGAATAATACCCTTGGGCTGGGTGTGGGAAATATCGTCACAGCGGGCACGCTGTCTCTGAGCAAATCCGTAGGCACGCTATATAACAATATCAGTGACGCTGGGTTGGTAGAACTGAGCGGCAGCGATGTGGTGCTGGCAGGGAATAACAGTGATTTCTCCGGGCAGTTCACCATTGATGCGGACTCCCGGCTTACGGCTTCGATGGCGGAAAATCTGGGCGATGCGCAAGTCAGTAATGTCGGTTCACTGGTACTTAACAGTGAGAGCACATGGCAACTCGACAACGAGATCTACGGTCAGGGAAGCGTAACCAAAACAGGCACCGGGACCATTACCGTAGGTGATAACGCGGCCTGGACCGGCCAGACTGTTATCGAACAAGGTAGACTGGAACTGGGACAAGCAGACTCTCCGGTGGTACTTGCCAGTACGCAGGTCACTATTCATGACGGGGCGGTGCTCTCCGGCTCTGGTGGAGTAGCAGGCAACATCGATAACGACGGTATGTTACTGGTCGGGTCGGTGGTGAGCGACAACCCTCAGCTGTTTACTGTAGGTGGTGATTTGTCGAACAGCGGTGACCTTGTTACTGGTATTCATGGTCAACTGGCGGGTAATCAACTGGTCGTTAAGGGTAACTACACCGGTAACGGTGGCCATCTTTCATTAAATGCGGCGTTGGGTGACGACAGTTCCGTTACGGATAAGCTGGTGATTAATGGCGATACGAGCGGCAAAACGTCTGTCAGTGTGACGAATACGGGTGGCAAAGGGGCTGCGACTGTCGACGGAATAGAGGTGATTCACGTTGATGGACAGTCAAACGGTGAATTTACCCAGGCGGGACGTATCGTCGCGGGTGCCTACGATTATACCCTGGGGCGTGGTCTGGATGAGAACAGCGGCAACTGGTACCTCACCAGCGGTAAAACCAATCCGGATCCCGATCCGAAACCCAATCCAGATACCGAGAAGGACCTGCGTCCGGAAGGTAGCAGCTACACCGCAAACCTGGCAGCAGCGAACAATATGTTCGTCACGCGACTTCACGATCGCCAGGGTGAGACCCGGTTCACGGATGCACTTACCGGGGAGCAGAAAATTACCAGTATGTGGATGCGACATGTCGGAGGACACAATAGCTGGCGTGATGGCAGCGGGCAGTTGAAAACCCAGAGCAATCGCTATGTGCTGCAGCTGGGGGGAGATATTGCTCAGTGGAGTCAGAACGAGGTTGATCGCTGGCATCTTGGCGTGATGGCGGGCTATGGCAATGAACACAACAACACCCGGTCTTCACGAACCGGATACGATGCTAAGGGATCGGTGAATGGCTATAGTGCCGGCGTATATGCGACATGGTATGCCAATGATGAGTCACACAACGGCGCGTATCTGGACAGTTGGGTACAGTACAACTGGTTCAATAACCATGTGAAGGGCGATGACCTGCAGGGCGAGTCGTATAAATCCAGCGGAGTAACGGCCTCACTGGAAACGGGCTACACCCAGAAACTGGGTGTGTTCAATGGTAGCAAAGGGACACTGAACGAATGGTATGTACAGCCTCAGGCGCAGGCTGTGTGGATGGGAGTGGACGCTGACGATCATCTTGAAAGCAACGGGACGCGAGTCAGCAGCAACGGCAGCAGTAACTTACAGACGCGTCTGGGCATGAAAACCTGGATTAACAGCCATCATCAGATGGATAACGGTAAATCGCGAGAATTCCAGCCTTTTGCTGAGATTAACTGGATCCACAATAGCCGAGATTTTAGTGCAACGATGGATGGCGTGAATGTACGTCAGAATGGTGCGAAAAACATCGGTGAAGTTAAGGTTGGTGTGGAAGGTCAGGTAACTTCCCGTCTGAATCTGTGGGGTAACGTTGGCGTTCAGGTTGGCGATAAAGGCTATAACGACAGCGCCGCAATGGTCGGTGTGAAATGGAATTTCTGATGCCGTTGGATTGATGCAGCATGTAAGACTTTCGCCTGAATTTCTTAACTATACCGGAAGCACCCCGGTGGGTGCTTTGTCCGATAATACGAGTTAATTATGTCTATAACCAAGAAAGCTGCGCCCACAGTGATGGTGTTGCTTTTTCTTCTGACCGGAATGCTGGCCTCATGGTTGCAATGGAATAAAGAGGAAGAACTCATCAGGGAACACGCAGTAGGTAATCTGGTAGAAGAAATTAATCGTGTTTTTAATGGCGCACGGACACTGGCAGCACTTGCCAGTACACATATCCACGAAGCCTGTACGGACGAATTGTTGCGAACACTGAACCGTCTGACGGCATCAGAAGACAGCATCCGCTCACTCAATATTATCGAAAACGGCGAATGGACTTGCTCATCTCTTGAAGGCAGGGAATCGCTGGGAATTCATTCGTCAGGTACAACCACTCACTCTTTGATGATTGAGTTGGTTCATCGTCAAAAGACGGATATGTATATGGTTTATTTCCCTGCTGCGGGGCAAGTGGTTGCGGTTGCGGTCTATAAGGCAGTCATCGATAATATTTTACAAAAATTTTCCCATGATAAAAAAATAGATGCGTTGTTCTTACTGCACCCCGATAGCAAATCTATGACCCGGGTGGCTTCGCATAATTATCCTTTCTGGATTGTGGATAAATCCAATCGACAGGTCGGTGATTATTTACAAGATAATCGCTATATCATTATTTTATTTTTGATTCTGTTGATAAAATCATGTGTTCACTTGCGTCATATACAGCGATTGTCATCGATTGAAACGCTTGCACGGGCGATCGATAACGACGAATTTATTCCATATTATCAACCTGTCGTAGAACTCATGTCCGGAAAAATTGTAGGAGCTGAAGTTCTTGCCCGATGGAACCATCCGGAGCGGGGGATTGTTCCACCTAATGAGTTTATTCATGATGCGGAAAAAAATGGGCTGATTAATGCAATGACGCTCAGTTTACTGGAGCGGGTAGAAGTGGATATGCAACAAATAGGTAATCGCGGAGAGACATCGTTTCATATCGGTATTAACATCCCGCCTGAATCTCTGGAGTGCAATAAATTTACAGACGCCTGTATTCGATTTATTCAACGCATGAGTCTGATTGATATCGGTGTGATGCTGGAAATCACTGAAAGGCAGCTGAATCTAATCCAGGAAAATGTACTTAACCGATTGAAAGACGCCGGTGCATCGCTGGCTCTGGATGATTTTGGTACTGGTTATTCAAACCATGCGGCGTTGCAGAGAATTTCTCCTCAATATCTGAAAATAGATAAGATGTTTATTGATTCACTGGGCAGAGGAGGCGTTGAAGAGTCCATCGTCAGCAACATTGTTCATCTCTCTCAACTGGTACAGATTCCTTTGGTTGCTGAAGGTATTGAAAATAAAAAACAACAGGAGAAACTCCAGCAGATGGGGGTTGCTCTTGGGCAAGGGTATCTATTTAGCAAGCCCGTTCCCTTTAATGTTTTTTACGCCAGGTTTGATAATTCCGTGCACAAAAAATAAGAGCACCTGTTATAGATTTGCGCTAACAATTTTTAGGTCTCAATTACTGGTAAAGTGAATTTTTATTATTTGTTGTGGCTGTATAGTTTGGTTTTGGTTGCTATTATGTTGCATGCTATTTTTTATTGGGTGTGTTTTTGTGCTCGCGTAGAGTTTTACACTGCTTTAATGGGATTAGTTTGATTACGAACGAATTAAATTGTGTTTTTTTTGTTTGCGCGGAGTGTTTAACTGCAAAAATAACTTTTACGGCCGTCGCGTTATTTTATAGTAACTTATTATTAGGTATAATGTTTTTTAGGTTCTCTATCTGACTGGAGTTTGTGATTATTTGAATTGAAATTATTTTTTGTAAATTGCAAAAGGAAATCACTAATAATTTTATCCGTTTTTTTAAGTGGATGATTTTCAAATTCGTCCGTTATGATGTTTTAGTGTTCTTTTCCAGCTTGTGAAGCATCACACTGGTAACGTTGATGTATATTTATCTGTATGTCCTGGGGGCTTGGTTTTTTATGTCGCTGGGTGTTGCCAAAAATACAACATGAGTCATTTTTTCTGTTAGTGATTTAGAATCCGCATTTATACACAATATATCTCACAGAGGGGGTATTCATTTGGCTGCTATTAACAGCTAGCTAAATATATCGTAAAAAATATGAGTGATTAACGATCGTATATTTCAGTCATTATTACGAATTGATGTCGTCTTCGGTTATTGCCAAATATTTAACCGGGCGATAAACCAAAGCTTCACAAGTGAGCAGCAGGAATACATGAATGAAATTTAAATCTTCAACATTACTGGTAGCGTTTAATGATGATAACCAGATTTACAGCCAGGGAATGTTGTCTTTACTGGAAGATATTTTTACCCATGGAATGGGGATTTCATTGTCCCGAATGACTGGGGCGCCTGGCAATTCCTCCATCCGTGTTGCGGATATCTATGTTGATCATTGTGCTGCAGGTGTGCAGGCAATGTGTCGCCCTGAATACAGATTACGTAAGCAGTGCAGCCTGCTGATTGTGATCAGCTCGGCACGCGGAGAGATTTCGCAGAACACAATTCTTCCGTGTCAGCATAACTGTGTGTTTCTGCACAGAACAGATACTCTTGCGGAAATTCGGCGTCAGATAATACTGGCCTGGCATCGCCGGTTTCAGACGAAAGAGGTTAGTTGTCATGCCTGTCGTCCGTTGCTATTAACTAAATCTGAGGAACGAGTTATCGACTATTTAAGCCAGGGAACGTCGTTATCAGAGTTGGTGGACAGGCTGGCTCTAAGTCCGAAGACGGTAAGTTCACAGAAACACAGTCTCATGCGCAAATTTAGCTTGAGCAACAATGTCGAGCTGATGGATTTTATTCTGTGGTGGAAGCGTTATGAGCCAACTCGCAGGCTGAAGGCAACAGTTTCACCTGCATCAGCTATCGCCAGTACTCTGCCTAAAATGGGCATGAATAACCGTCAGTGCATCACGCCTTTTTTTACAGCAAAATCTGACAGGGACGAAAAACCACGCATACGACTGAAAGTGACTGAATAAACCCAGCGAGAATAAGTGGTGTTATACCTCTATTTAAGTTTTTTTGGGGGCATAACACTGATTGTTTTTCTATGCTCTATTAACTGAAAATATTCTGCACCACTCGCGGTATCAGGAAAGGTTGTAAAAATAAAGGAATGGATGATGTCAGTAATGAATCGGGATAGAAAATACACCCCCAAGACATCCTGTCTGGAATCTCACTATCAACGATTAGTTGCTCGCTGGCAGACGACTGCCGCGGCGGTGACGCTACAGGAAATTGCTGAAGAACTGGGATGCTGCCGTCGCTATACGCGGGTGTTACTCCAGTCGATGATGGCACGTCAGTGGCTATCTTGGACCGGACTGCGTGGCCAGGGAGCCAGGGGGCGTTTACACTGCCGTGTGAAAGATGTCTCTATGCAGGAAAAAGAGAAAATTTTCCTCGAAGTGAGCGCGACGTTAGATTCAGAATATGAAAGTTCTCCCCCAGAGGATGTTAGCAGTAACCGTGTGTGTATTCGTTTCTACCGTCCAATTGATGCCATTGTGCCCTCTGACCATACCGGGAGGGTTGAACGCCATCTGTTGAATATGGTTCATGCCGGACTGACTTCCATCAACGATCAAGGTGTTGCAGTGCCGGACGTGGCGATGGCTGCAAAAAAAAGCCAGAATTTACAGACCTGGCGATTTCCTTTACGACAAGGCCTGACCTGGCACAATGGGGAGCCTGTTCATGCCGACCAGTTGTTACAGTCGTTGCAGATTCACCTTGCTCGTCCTGCATTTTCTCATGTGACTTCCGTCGAGCTGGAAAAAGACCGCGGTATAGATACCCTGATTTTGTCACTGTCCCGACCTGATGCGATGCTGGCATACCGATTGGCCGATCCGGTACACCGGCTTGCTCACCCGCAGTCGGGGGAAACGGGGTTAGGGCCTTTCGCGATCCGGGTGCATAACGATCATCAATTGCAGCTTGAGGCATCTTATTGTTATCACGGTACGAAACCGCGGATACAGACCATCGAGTACAGTATTGAGGCCCGTTTGCCTGGCAGGCAGTGGACCACAGTGGTCCTGCTACACCCGGATGAGGAGCCGGAGGGAGCGACGTTTCAGTATCTCCCGAAAGATGATGCTGGTTTTGTCTACCTTGCATTTAATAATCGCAGTGGGAGTCTGAACCCATCGCAGCAACGTTTTATTCAGGCACTGGCTGGCGTTGCTCTGAGATCGCTTATTGGGCGTGAGAATGTATCACCTGTCAGTGAGCAATGGTCAGTACCTGCATTGTCTGAGAATGCGGAAGTCGTTTTGCTGCCGCCAGCGGTGACGCTCGGCTACTTTTGGGCGCCTGAGACGGAAGCATTGATGAAAAATCTTCAGCGTCAGATGCGTTACTGGGGATGTAAACTGACGATACGCCCCATTGATGCCAATTTGTGGTTCCTGCCTGAAAAATGGGATGACTGCGATATAGGTGTGTCGGATCTGCGCTTTCAAACCCCATGGTGGTTCGCACCAGAAACTCGCTTCTGTCATTCGGTTATGATCCGGCAATTCACGCCACCGACATTTTATAGCAGGCTTAGTCAGCTCCTGATTCGCCTTGGACGGGATGAAGCACGCTATCCTGAGCGTATACGCAGGATAATGGACTTACTGATCAGGACTGGCTGCGTGTCTCCGCTATTCACCCTGAAGTTTGAAGTGCGGGCAAGCAAGGGGATCTGCGACGTAACTGTATTTCCCCAGGGATGGCCAGATTTTAATCGAATTTGGGTGGACGTTAACTGAGTACTTTCGGCGAGGAAATACCTGATACTTCCTCGCAATTTAAAAACGTCATTCAGGACGGGTCAGCATAAATAAAATAGCCCGCTTTATATAAAGCGGGCATGCGTATTAATGAGCAGATTAGAACTGATAGACTAAACCAACTGCAACGATGTCGTCAGTCGCGATCCCGTTATCGGCGTAGAACTGATCGTCTTCATCCAGCAGGTTGATTTTATAATCAACGTAGGTGGACATATTTTTGTTGAAGTAGTAAGTCGCACCGACGTCGACATATTTCACCAGATCTTTGTCGGTGTACTGAGCGATACCACGGTTATTATAAACGCCCTGACCACCTAAGTCCTTACCTTTAGACAACAGGTAGGAAACGGAAGGGCGCAGACCAAAGTCAAACTGATACTGGGCTGTGATTTCAAAGTTCTGCGTTTTATTCGCGATACCGTCACTGTTGCCATATGAGGTCATATTGCGAGTTTCAGCATACATTGCCGCCAGGTAAACATCATTCGCATCGTATTTAGTACCAACAGTCCATGCGTCAGCTGTATCGCCGCCCGCAGTAATGCTGGATTTGTCATTGCGGTTGCTTTTTGCAACCTGATCATTTGTACGATCTGAACTGGAATAGGCAGCACCCATGCTTAAACCGAAGTCAAAGTCATAAGAGGTGGACATGCCATAACCATCGCCATTTTGTTTAGCCAGTTTACGACTATTGCCATTACCAGAACCTTCCTGATTTGCGCTGTGCCCTTCATTATTACCCTGATATTGCAGCGCAAAGTTCAGACCATCAACCTGACCAAAGAAGCCATTGTTACGGTAGGTTGCAACGCCGTTGGTACGCCCTGTCATGTAAACATCGGTCTGGGCGTAGGTATCACCACCAAACTCTGGCAGCATATCGGTCCACGCTTCAACGTCGTAGACTACACCGTAATTACGACCATAGTCGAAGGTACCATTCTGACCGAAGCCTAAACCGGCAAAGGCCAGACGAGTCCAGGAATCACCGTGATCGCTTTCGGGGCCGTTGGCCTGAATGTGGTATTCCCACTGACCGTAGCCCGTCATCATATCGTTGATCTGGGTTTCACCTTTAAAGCCAAGACGCGCATAGGTCTGATCACCGTCACTGCCTGCATCATTAGAAAAATAACGCAGACCATCAACTTTGCCGTACACGTCGAGTTTATTGCCATTCTTATTATAGATTTCAGCAGCATTTGCTGCGCCGGCAGCTAATAACGCAGGAAGAAGTAATGCCAAAACTTTTCTTTTCATTATATATTTCCTTTAATAATAATTGATAAGAATATGTAGCTCTATCCAGTAACTACATTTAGATACTATTCTATTAAGTTCGATTGATTTAAAAGATAACATGTAACAAATATATTTTAAATATTTCAATATGTTTCCGTTTGGTTTTTTGATAACTATTTAATATGTGCCTTATTGTTTTATTAAATATTTAAATGTATGTTTTCATGATGTTATGGGTATATTTTAATCATGGTGATTTTATATATTATGTGCGTAAGGAATGATTTCTTTAATCGCATATTGTTGCCATGTCATATTGTAAACTTGGTTGTATTCATTCTTTGATGCTATGTAGTAATTACTTCTTATAAAGAACACAACTGTATGTGGTCTGTGATGACTTTTATTGTTAAGGTAGTTTTCTTTCTGCTGAGAGCGTTAACGTGGATTTACAATACTGGCAGTCGCAGTTTGAAGCGTGGTTACGCAAAAATCACTTGGGACAAGATGCTGCGCATGACATTTTTCATTTTCGACGCGTGTGGATGACGTCGCAAAAGCTGGGTAATGGTGCAGAGATTGACTGGTTGGTGGTTCTGACAGCCTGCTATTTCCATGATCTTGTCAGCTTGTCGAAAAACCATCCTGACCGTCATCGTTCGTCAGTGTTGGCCGCACAGGAGACGCGCCGTGTGTTGGTTCAAGATTTTCCTGATTTTCCTGAAGACCATTTACCAGCGGTGAGTCACGCCATTGAAGCGCACAGCTTTAGCGCAAAAATCACGCCTGAGACTATTGAAGCTAAAATTGTCCAGGATGCTGACAGACTTGAAGCTTTAGGGGCCATCGGTTTAGCACGTGTGTTTGCTGTTTCGGGCGCATTGGGCGTAGCATTGTTTGACGCGGAAGATCCTTTTGCCCGACACCGGACTCCAGACGATAAGCAATATGCGCTTGACCATTTTCAGACCAAATTGCTGACGTTACCGATGACGATGCAAACTGAGCAAGGACGACATCTGGCACAACATAATGCTGACTTTTTGCTGACCTATATGGCGAAATTAAGCGCAGAGCTGAAAGGGGAATATGAAATGCTGGATCTCGCTGCTATTCAACCCTTTACATCAAATCAGTAGACATAACAGTCAAAACGTCAACACCTCTATTTTATGTTAACCTGTCGACCATCCATTTCGGCCGGTTAAACGTATGCAGGAAAAATTTTCAGTAGCAGGCACCATGAACCTGATGACAGATGATACCGGGACCGCCGCGCAGGCGATTTTGGTGAAGTTGCTTGAGATCTACGACGTAAAAACGCTGGTCGCTCATCTTAATGGGATTGGCGAGAATCACTGGAGCCCGGCAATCTTTAAGCGCGTAGTTGCGAATGAGACATGGCATCGCCTTAGCGATAATGAACTTGCTCATCTGAAGACTTTGCTTCCCACGCCGCCCGCGCATCATCCACATTATGCTTTTCGTTTTATCGATCTTTTTGCCGGAATTGGTGGCATTCGCCGAGGTTTTGAAGCAATAGGCGGACAGTGTGTTTTTACCAGCGAGTGGAACAAGCATGCGGTACGAACTTACAAAGCGAACAACTATTGCGATCCAAATCAACATTACTTTAATGAAGATATTCGCGATATCACGCTCAGTCACCATGAAGGGGTGAGTGATCAACAGGCAGCAGAACATATTCGCCAGCATGTTCCTGAGCATGATGTGCTGCTGGCGGGTTTTCCTTGTCAGCCGTTCTCTCTGGCTGGCGTATCAAAGAAAAATGCGTTAGGTCGTGCTCACGGTTTTGCCTGCGATACACAAGGCACGCTATTTTTTGATGTCGTCCGAATTATTGATGCGCGACGTCCGGCTATATTTGTGCTCGAAAATGTCAAAAACTTGAAGAGCCATGACCAGGGAAAAACGTTTCGTATCATTATGCAGACGCTGGATGAACTGGGTTATGACGTAGCGGATGCGGCGGATAACGGACCGGATGATCCCAAAATCATCGATGGAAAACATTTTTTGCCCCAGCATCGTGAACGTATTGTGCTCGTTGGTTTTCGACGCTGTCTGAATTTGAAAACAGACTTTACGCTGCGCAATATTGTTACCCGCTACCCGCAGCGACGTCTTACACTGGCGGAACTACTTGAGCCGACGGTTGATGCGAAATATGTACTGACGCCAGTGCTGTGGAAATATCTCTATCGTTATGCGAAAAAGCATCAGGCGCGCGGAAATGGATTTGGTTACGGCATGGTGTATCCCGACAACCCGGATACCGTGACGCGCACACTATCTGCACGCTATTACAAAGACGGGGCGGAAATCCTGATTGATCGTGGCTGGGACATGGCGCTGGGGGAAAAAGATTTCGACGATCCCAAGAATCAGTTGCACCGTCCACGCAGACTAACGCCCAGAGAGTGCGCGCGTCTGATGGGATTTGAATCACCTCAGGGATATCAGTTCAGAATTCCGGTGTCAGATACCCAGGCCTATCGTCAGTTTGGTAACTCGGTGGTCGTCCCTGCATTCGCAGCGGTTGCCGGACTGCTGGAGCCAAAAATCAAACAGGCCGTTGCGATGCGAGAAAAAGAGAATCTGCATGGCAGACGTTCACGATAAAGCAACACGCAGTAAAAATATGCGGGCAATCGCCACCCGCGATACGGCTATTGAAAAAAGACTGGCCAGCGTGTTGACAGAGCAGGGAGTTACTTTTCGCGTTCAGGATGCTGCGTTACCGGGTCGCCCTGATTTTGTCGTGGATGACTATCAGTGCGTGATTTTCACCCATGGCTGTTTCTGGCATCACCACAACTGTTATTTGTTTAAGACGCCAGCCACCCGAACAGCCTTCTGGCTGGATAAAATAAGCAAGAATGTCGAGCGTGACGGACGGGATCGCGAAAAGCTACAGGCGCTTGGCTGGCGTGTACTGATTGTCTGGGAATGCGCGTTACGGGGACGAAAAAAACTCGCGGATGAGGCACTGTCGGAACGCGTTATTGAGTGGATCTGCGGCGGTGGCTCCACCGCGCAGATTGACACTCTTGGCATTCATTTACTGTAAGGACTTTTCCGATGGAGCCGCGACAACGTCGGCCCTGGCGGGAAAAAGGTATTTACCCAGTGTCACCAGTATTACCGCGAAAACTATCACGCCCAGAGCCAACCACTCGATGAGCGCCAGGCTTTCACCGCCCAGACCTGTTCCTAGCAACACAGCCACCACTGGATTGACGTAAGCGTAACTGGTCGCCAGGGCTGGGCTAACATTGCGGATAAGGTACATATAAGCGTTGATGGCGATGATAGAGCCAAACAGGGCCAGGTAAGCCACCGCCATAAAGCCGGAAAGTGATGGCATAGTGGTTAATTTTTCTCCGCTGAGAAGCGATGCGCACATCAGCACAATACCCGCAGCTAACATTTCAATCGCACCAGCCATCATGCCGACGGGTAAGGTTATGCGTGAGCCGTATACGGAGCCAAATGCCCAGCTCATCGAGCCGATTAGAATTAACACGGCCCCCCACGGATTGCCACTCAGATTTCCCCCGCTGTTGAGCATGATGATCCCTGCCAGTCCGATAGCAATCCCCACCCATTCCAGTTTGCGCGTTTTGATACCAAAAAAACAACTAAAGCAAAGAGTAAACAGTGGAACCGTGGCGACTACCACGGCAGCGATGCCGGAAGGGACATTTTGGTGTTCTGCGACGGTAACCAGACCATTACCCACCGCCAGCAGCAGAATACCGATCAGCGCGGCATTAAGGAGCGGGCGTAAAGGCGGCAGCTTATGACCGCGAATAAGTAAAAACGCAGTTAATAGAATTCCTGCAGAGAGAAAACGCACGCCAGCCATCATCAACGGCGGCCAACTTTCAACACCGATACGGATAACGAAGTACGTGGAACCCCAAATGATATACAGCGCGAACAGCGCACTGAAAAGTGGTAACAATTGCCTGAAACGCATAATCCCTCACGGTGGAAATAAAAAGGTGCAACATAGTAAACGTCAAAACTATCTTGCTGGCGAGATTTATAATTGTCCGCTGTTGTTAAATAATTGTTGACCAGAAAGGCCGGTTTCAGCATTACGTGTTTTACTTCATACTTACGACTGCAAAAAAATAATATTGAGGGTAAAAATTTTGGCAGGAAGTAGCTTACTCACTTTACTTGATGATATCGCCACGCTTCTCGACGATATCTCCATGATGGGAAAACTGGCCGCGAAAAAAACAGCGGGAGTGTTGGGGGACGACCTGTCGCTCAATGCGCAGCAAGTTTCGGGGGTACGCGCTAACCGCGAGCTTCCGGTTGTATGGAGCGTGGCAAAAGGATCTTTCGTCAACAAAGTTATCCTCGTGCCGTTGGCGTTGTTGATCAGTGCTTTCATACCCTGGGCTATCACGCCGTTACTTATGATTGGCGGGGCGTTTCTCTGCTTCGAAGGAGTGGAGAAAGTCCTTCATACTCTGGAAGCCCGCAAGCACCAGGAAACCCCTGTGGAACGTCAGCAACGTCTTGCCACCCTTGCGGCGCAGGATCCACTGACCTTTGAGAAAGATAAAATCAAAGGGGCCGTGCGTACCGACTTTATTTTATCTGCTGAGATTGTCGCGATTACTTTAGGTATTGTGGCGGATGCACCTTTGCTGAATCAGGTGCTGGTACTTTCTGGTATCGCCTTAGCGGTGACTATTGGCGTGTACGGCCTGGTTGGCATTATCGTCAAGCTTGATGACATCGGATACTGGCTGGTAGAAAAGACCAGTACCCTCGCGCAGTTGACAGGTAAAGGGTTGCTGGTAGTCGCGCCCTGGCTTATGAAAACGTTGTCCGTAGTCGGTACTCTGGCGATGTTTCTGGTGGGTGGCGGAATTGTGGTGCACGGCATTGCGCCGTTACATCATGCGATTGAACATTTTTCGCAGCAGCAAAGCGCATTTATCGCGCTTATGCTTCCGACCCTGCTTAACCTCGTCCTCGGTTTCATCATTGGCGGTATCGTGGTGCTGTTGGTGAAAATGGTGGCAAAATTGCGCGGTGTTTCGCACTAAATGTTCTGTGGTTGGTTACGCAAAACTGCTCTTTGTCGTCTAAGGTGAAAAGGTTTCTCTTGATACAGGGGGCAGGTATGGTCTTTTCTGTCAGTGAGGAAGTTACCGCGAAAGAGGGCGGCCCACGTATGATCGTTACCGGGTATGCCAGCGGTATGGTGGAGTGTCGCTGGTACGACGGCTTTGGCGTCAAGCGGGAGGCGTTCCGCGAAGATGAACTGGTGTCCGGTGAACGAAGACCGCTTAGCCAGGAAATCTGAATATATCGCTCAAACGTAACCCGGTGATATCTCAATCATTAGTTATATTTATCATTTTAGTGAGAATTATTTACTTGTCAGACAAAAAAATTGCAGATAAGGTTGCCAACACATCAGATTTCCTGGTGTAACGAATTTTCAAGTGCTTCTTGCATAAGCAAGCTTGATCCCGACCCGATAAGGGCCGGGATTTTTTTCGCCCATAGTCAGCGATTGATCTCAGACACGCTGAAATCATGGATATCAAGCTCGAACGCTTCAGCCAGTTCATGCCATGTGTGGTAATCACGACCGTCAACGCTAACGCGTTCCGGGTCATCGTGGCTTCGGTGAATTTCGCTCTCGCAGATTTCGTTGATTGCCTTCAGCAAAGCGTCCACATCGACGCCGACTTCGCGTTTGGCCGTATCGCTGTACTCTTTCGCGGTTTTCATCCTCATACCTCTCAACCGTTACGGATATCGGGCGCGCGCCGCAAAACTTCTGATGCACGCTACTTAAGTATAGACCGTCGAGAAAACCCGCAATCACACGCGCCAGGCGCTGCCAGAAAAAGGAATTTGTTCTACACTGGCACAAAGCCACAGGAGGAAAACTATGAAGGTGAATGATCGGGTTACAGTCAAAACGGACGGCGGACCTCGTCGACCGGGCGTGGTACTGGCAATCGAAGAGTTTAGTGAAGGCACAATGTACCTGGTTTCGCTGGAAGACTACCCGCTCGGTATCTGGTTCTTTAATGAGTCAGGACATCAGGATGGTATCTTTGTGGAAAAACTGGAGTGATGTAAGTCTTTCGGGTTTATTCTGACTGGTGGAATATCCACCAGTCAGAACGTTTTACCGCATATTCACAAAGATCCCGTTGGTGACGTTATCGGTGAGTCGAACGACGTGATAGATAACCTGCTTATTATGCGTCTTAATCTTCCTTTTTATATTCCCCTTATGGGATGACACCGTCTTTGCCTTGATATTCATTTGATCGGAAATCTGAATTGTTCCCTGACCCGCCATCCACATACGTAGCATACTGGATTCGGTGCGACTTAATGATAATGTCGGCAGTTTTACATCAACGACAATATCGACTTCCTTTTTCAGAATATCGCCAAGAAGTTCATCCAGTGAATCGGGCTTAATCGATTTAGAACTAATCAATAAATTTTTTCTTACTAAGAGATACTCATCAAAATGTACGTTGGCAATTGCCATAAACACAATAAATAATGTACTGGGATGTTGATTAATGATTTGCTTTATTTGCTGACTGTTATCTGGATCGTGGATGAAACAGTCCTCATTAATAAACACCACAGCAGGGTGCAGTGATTCGCAGGCGATGCGGAGTTCGTCAACGGTTGAAATATCGTTGATTTCCCTTTTCCTCACCCCCCGACTTACCAGATACCCGGTCAACCCTAACCGGGTGTAACTGCATAGATCCATAATAATCGTTGACATGGCATACCCTCACTCAATGCGTAACGATAATTCCCCTTACCTGATTATTGCATCACAACTAAACGGAATAATAACTACCCAAGATGACGCTTTCGCTGTTTTTCAGGCGAAATTACTATCCCGTAAAGTTGAGTATAATTTGCCAGGAAACATCTTAAAGTAAAGTAAATGTTGCGATATGTGAGTGAGGCTAAAACAAATAAACCGCGACAGATATATCCTGGTGGATGTTGTTGGTTTATAAATTTAGGACAATCCTTAGTAAAACAGGATAAAAGTTATGGACTATTATTTACAGGCATTTCGCTGACGATATCGGCCAACAAATTAAAAATTTCACTGAATAATCGCTCACAAAACGGTGCAATTAATGGCATCAGGGCGGCCATTAATGAAATACCCACGGTCAGGGTCAGCGGAAAGCCAATCACAAATACCGACAACTGTGGCGCCATACGATTTAGTAATCCGAGTGCGAGGTTGAGGGTAAGCAACAAGGTCATTACCGGCAGGGCAAGCATCAGTCCGTTGAGGAAGATTAAGCTGCCTGCGCGGGCGAGGGCGAGAAACGCATTACTGTTAACCGGATTGCCCCCTATGGGCAGGGTATGAAAGGTATCCACCAGCAGTGAGATCAGCCATAAGTGACCGTTAAAGGTCAAAAACAGCAACATTGCGAGCATATCCATCAGTCTTGCCAGCACAGGCATATTCAGACGACTTCCTGGGTCGAAGAAGGTGGCGAAGGAAAGGCCCATTTGCAGGCCGATTAATTCACCGGCTGTACGAACCGCGGCAAATGCAAACTGCATAGTGAATCCTAACGCGATACCGATCAGGATTTGCTGCATCGCCAGCCATAACGCCCCGGCGGAAAAAATGGGGACGTCAATCGAGGGAAGTGACGGGGCGATAACAATGGTTATCATCAGTCCCAACCCCAGTTTCACCCGTTTGGGTATCGCACGCTCACTGAGAATTGGTGCTGTAGAAATGAGCGCCAGCACGCGCAGCAGTGGCCAGAAGTAAAGATTCAGCCAGTGGAGCCACTCAACGCTGGTCACCTGCAGCATAGTGTTGTCTACCCGATGATATAGGGGATATTGCCGAACAACGTACGTACGTAGTCGAGCAACAGGTTAAGCATCCATGGGCCGGCAACGATGATGGCAATAAAGACGGCGACGATTTTGGGAATGAAGGACAGCGTCATTTCGTTAATCTGGGTTGCTGCTTGCAGAATACTGATGATAAGCCCCGTGACGAGAGCCACCAGCAGCAAAGGTGCGGCGAGGGCAAGGGCAACTTTCATTGCCTCTGTGCCCATCATCATGACCGATTCAGGAGTCATTTCGCGCCTCTAACTGTAAAAGCTTTGTGCAAGCGAGCCGACAAGCAACTGCCAGCCATCAACCAGCACAAACAACATCAGCTTAAATGGCAGCGCAATGGTGGCAGGTGGCACCATCATCATCCCGAGCGCCATCAGTACGCTGGCGATAACCAGATCGATGATCAGGAAGGGAATGAAAATAGTAAAACCTATCTGAAATGCTGTTTTCAGTTCACTGGTGACGTAAGCGGGAAGCAAAATACGCATGGAAACCGCTTCCGGTCCCTGTAACGGTCCGCTGTTTGCCAGGCGCGCAAATAACGCCAGGTCAGCTTCACGGGTCTGGCGTAGCATAAATTCACGCAACGGCTGAGCACCTTTCTCCATTGCTTCCTGCATGGAGATCTTCTCTTCGCTGAACGGTTGATACGCGTCAACGTAGATTTTGTCGATCACCGGAGACATGATGAAAAAAGTCAGAAACAGCGCCAGTCCGAGCAGAACCTGGTTGGGTGGGGCGGATGGTGTTCCCAGCGCGTTACGCAACAGACCGAATACGATGATGATGCGGGTGAAGCTGGTCATCATCAGTAAAATAGCGGGCAGGAACGTCAGGGAGGTGATAAACACCAGCGTTTGTACAGGCAAAGACCAGCTCTGACCTCCGCCGGGCAACGGTTGGCTGACAAGGCCAGGAAGCTGGGCGAAGGCGGCAGGGCTGATCAACCACAAGCCTACCAGCGTGAGGGAAAACAAACGGCGCATCAGGATCTCCCGGGACGCTTGAGCAAACTCTTCATCATGGCCTGGAAATCCGCAGGGGAGGCCGGTTTTTCTTCTGCAATAATGGGCGCAGGGGGGAGGGTGTGCAGTACGTTTATCTGTGATGCAGTGACGCCCAGCACCAGGCGCGCATCCTCGACCTCAACAATGACCACGCGCTCGCGCGGACCTAATGAAGTGCTGGCCGAGACTTTTAGCCCTCGCGTACCGGTCCCTTTCGGTGCAAATCCCAGACGTTTAATGACCCAGGCTGCCGCCAGGATCAACACGATGATCCCGAGCAGCGCGCCACTTACCTGTACCAACGGAGATCCGGATACAGCGGCTGGCTGAGAAACAGTGGCCTGGGTATTCATCATTAACGACTCAGACGGCGCATACGTTCAGACGGCGTAATAATATCGGTGATACGTACACCGTATTTATCCGCGACAACGACGACTTCGCCCTGGGCAATTAGATAACCGTTGATCAGAATATCCAGCGGTTCCCCCGCCAGGCCGTCCAGTGCAACGACGGAACCCTGCGTCAGACGCAGCAGCTCTTTAATGGTCATGCGAGTGCGCCCCAGTTCGACGGTCAGTTTGACCGGAATATCCATGATCAGATCGATATCCTGCAGAGCACCGCTGACGTCGCCACTGCCTAGCTGCTGAAATACTGCATCGGCCGCACTTTTAGTTGTGGTTGTTTTTTGCTCGTTTAACGCGTCAGCCCACAGATCGTCCAATGCGCCAGTGTTCTCATCGGACGGATTATTCATATCACTCATTTGGGCTGTTCCTCATTCAGCGAATTCAAAATCGGGTTTATCAAATGTTCCACGCGTAACGCATACTGACCGTTTACGGTGCCATATTGGCTGGTCAGCACAGGCACGCCGTCCACATGAGCAATAATGCGGTCGGGTTTTTCAATCGGCAGTACATCGCCGGGTTTCAGCTTTAAAATCTGGGATAGCCGCAGCGGAATGTCGGCAAAGTTTGCCACCAGCTCCAGCTCAGAATGCTGAACCTGACGCACCAGATTATTGCGCCAGTTCTGATCTTCATTACGCGAGTTTTCCAGCGGCGGGTTAACCAGTAGTTCGCGTAAAGGTTCAATCATGCTGAATGGCAGACAGATGTTAAATTCACCGGTCAGGTTGCCAATCTCAACATGGAAGGGCGTATTCACGACGATGTCATTGGGTGATGTGGTGATATTGGTAAACTTCACCTGCATCTCGGAACGAACGTACTCCACTTCCAACGGGTTGATCGCTTTCCATGCGTCGCTGTAGCTTTCCAGCGCCAGCTTCAGCATGCGATTGATCACGCGCTGTTCAGTATGGGTAAACTCGCGCCCTTCCACTTTTGTCGGGAAACGGCCATCACCGCCGAACAGGTTATCGACGGCGATAAACACCAGACTTGGCGAGAACACCACCAGACCCGTACCGCGTAGTGGTTTCAGGTGGATTAAGTTCAGGTTGGTCGGAACCGGTAAGTTACGCGCAAACTCGTGATATGGCTGGATACGGATCGCACCCACGGTAATATCCGGGCTACGGCGTAGCAGGTTAAATAACCCCATCCGGAACTGGCGCGCAAAACGTTCGTTAATAATCTCCAGCGCTTGCAAACGCTCACGTACTACGCGGCGTTGCGTATTGGGATCATACGGACGAATATTGCTTTCGTTTGCAATACCGGAAATGGGTTCGTCTTTAGTTTCGCTATCGCCGTTAAGCAATGCGTCAATTTCAGCCTGAGAAAGAATACTGTCGCCCATGTCTTTACCGCAGAATAAAAGCTGTATAAAGAACGTCGGTGACAACCTGTTTTGGTTGCCCGACAACGAGCGGAGTCGCGAGTGTCTCTTTGATGGCGGCAATCAGTTGTTGCTTGCCTTCCTCAGTAGAGAGCGTGGCGGCATTTTGACGAGAAAACAGCAGCAGTAAACGGCTGCGTACTTCTGGTAGATATTCGTTAAGACGCGCGCGCGTAGCTTCGTCTTTCATGCGTAGCGTAACGCCGATATACAATACGCGATCCGCATCGCCCAGATTGACGGTAAACGTATCCAGTGCAAAAAAGACCGGGGCCGGCGGTGGGGCTGGTTCCGCTTTGACGCTGGCGGACGGCTGCTGCTGCTGCATGCGCCAGTAGCTATATCCCGCAGTTGCGCAGGCGGCGAGGGTAATTAACACCAGCAGAGGGATCCAAATAGCGCGTTTACTCTTTTTGTTAATCGCGGAGTCAGTCATCAGATACGGGCTTCCTGTTTCGGTACAGCTTATGGGCTGATTATCCCGTGTCCTGTCCACGACAAAGCGTGGAAAAGACGCGGATAATCATGCTACCTCTGGCGTTAGGCGAAGATGTCTACTGCGCCATCACCGCGCGCAATGGCTTGCAACGAGGCCGGTGCTGCCATCATTGCGTCATCTTCGGAGGCAAAAAGATCTTGCCCGTGGGCGCGACCAGTCTGTTGCTGCTGGGCAGATGACTGCTGTTGACCGGCAAAACTTTCGCTGCTGATGCTACTTTGCCCCAACTGGATCCCGCTTTCAGCCAACTGAGTGCGCAGCATCGGTAATGCCGCTTCCAGTGCCGCTCGAACATGGCTATGCGGCGACATCATTTGCAACTGCGCCATGTTGTCATCGAGCTTGAGAGAAATTTGTACCTGACCCAAATCCTGCGGATGCAGACGCAGTTCGGCGCTTTGCTGGCCCTGACGAGTGAACAACGTAACGTGCTGGCTCAGCGATTGCTGCCATTCGTGGCTACCCAATGGCGCGCTCAATACCGGTGCGGCTGTGGGCAGTGGCTGCGCGTGTGTTTGGCTGCCAACCGGCGGTGCTATTGCTACACTCGCAGTCGTTGGCGAGGGGGCGCTCTCGATCTCAGTTCTGGCAGCAGCGGCAGCCGCCAACGGTGTTAATGTCGGATTACTGGCCTGATCAACGCCACTGGTGTGTACTGCGGTATCCGTTTTACCTTTTTTCATGTCACCCGCTGCGAGCGCCGCGGTATTATCCCCATTAGCACCGTTCGCATTGCCGCGTAACAGGGTGGTCAGGGCGGTATCGGCCGGTGCAGTCGGTGTGTCAGCGGCTGGCGTAACGGCTGGTTGACCTGGCAGCATGGCGAACAGCGCACTCAGCTTGGCGAGATCTTCATCGCTCAGCGTTGTCGTTTTTTCGTCCTGTTGGGCGGCCTTGCTCAACGTTGACAGGGCATTGACTTTCAGCGACGGGGTAAGTGCTGACAGCAGTTGCTGTGCGTCAGTCAAATCGCCCAGCGTGGCATCTGTCTGCACCTCTTTTTGTGCCAGGAGGTCGGCTAGCTTTGCTGTTTGCGTGGTGTCGCCATTTTTTTGCAGCAATCCCTTTTGCAGTTTGCTTCCTGCCGCCTGTAAATCCGCAAGGGACAGTGGCGCATCTTTACCCTGCGCGTCGCCCGCGCCTAGTGCGCCAGCCAGCAGAGCTAAAAAATCCTCGGGTGAATCTACCGCTTTTCCTGACTGAAGACCTGCGGCTACGTCGGTGTCGGTGGTGATCAGTTGGGGCAAAGTAATCATTCGGGTTTCCTCATAGCTGCACGCTGAGCAAATTCATCCATTTTCTTCTGATCCAGTCGGTTTTCAGCCAGTAAGGCCGCCGTGGTCTGTCTGTCCTGCAGAGTCTGCCATGCCTGAAGCCGTTGCTTTTTATCTCGCCAGCTGTTGAGCGCCTGGTCAACTTTCTGCGTCCACTGATTAAGCTGTTGGCGATGCTGTTCAATCGCTTTTTCCAGCGTTTGAATAAATTGCTGGTAGTTAATCCAGCGGTTACTGGTAATACCCTGACCCATATCGCTATTAAGATTGGTACGGTACTCATGCTGATAATCGATCAGCATCTTCAACTGTTCTTCCGCCTGCTGACATCCACGACGCATTTCTCCCAAAAGAATCGCGGCGTCATCTACCTCTTTTTCAGCCAGGTCTTTCAGCGTTGCCAGCGCACCATGTTGTGCCATGACCTATGTTCTCCTGCTTTATCACACCCCAGGGAAAATCAGATCCAAAGCCTGCAGGGAGTCTTCCCAGTCGGCTCGTTCAAAGATGCCTTGCTGTAAAAATGCTTCCAGTTGCGGCCACAAGGCGATGGCTTTATCCAGCATCGGATCGCTGCCTTTGGCATACGCGCCCACGCTGACTAAATCGCGGTTACGCTGGAAACTGGACAGTAGCTGTTTAAAGTTACGCACCCGCGCATAGTGTTTTTCACTGATGAGCGCGGTCATTGCGCGGCTGATTGACGCCTCGATATCTATTGCCGGATAGTGGCCAGCTTCAGCCAGATGACGAGACAGGACAATGTGTCCGTCAAGGATCGCACGGGCGGAGTCGGCTATCGGATCCTGCTGGTCATCGCCCTCGGTCAGTACGGTATAAAATGCGGTAACTGAACCGCCGCCGTGAATACCGTTCCCGGCACGTTCCACCAGCGCAGGCAATTTCGCAAACACCGATGGCGGATAGCCTTTGGTCGCGGGCGGTTCGCCGATAGCCAGAGCAATCTCACGCTGCGCCATCGCGTAGCGGGTGAGGGAATCCATAATCAGCAGCACGTGCTGACCGCGATCGCGAAAATCTTCGGCAATGCGTGTGGCATAAGCGGCACCCTGCATACGCAACAGCGGGGACACATCCGCCGGAGCAGCAATCACCACGGAGCGTGCGCGACCGTCAGCCCCGAGAATATTTTCGATAAAGTCTTTAACTTCGCGACCACGTTCGCCTATCAGGCCAACGACGATAACATCGGCCTGGGTGTAACGTGCCATCATGCCGAGCAGGACACTTTTACCGACGCCGGAACCGGCGAAAAGCCCCATACGCTGACCTCGTCCAACGGTTAACAGCGCATTGATGGGGCGCACTCCGGTATCCAGCACGTGTTCAATTGCGGTACGTTGCAGCGGGTTAAATGGTGGCGTGATTAACGCACCGGTTTCCGTAGTATCGGGAGCGGGCAGGCCATCGAGCGGTTTACCGCTGCCGTCGAGAACACGCCCCAACAGGGCCGGGCCAAGCGGCAATTGTTTTCCGCTTTGCAGTCCTTCACCTGCAATGTTTTTCGCGTAAACGCGTGCACCGGGCAGAACGCCTTCAACTTCTTCGAGCGGCATCAGAAACAGCCGTTGGCCGTTAAAGCCCACTACCTCGCTTTCAACTTCCTGAGTTTCAGTACCTTCCTGACGCTCAATGACGCAGGTTGCGCCCAGCGGCAGTTGTAAGCCTGTAGCCTCCAGTACCAGCCCCGTTGCACGGGTCAGGCGTCCGTAGCGACGCACAGACGGTAGCAGCGACATTTTCTCTTCGAAGTTATCCAGCGTATTGAGCCAGCGAGTCAGGCGCGTTGTCATTACACGACTCCTGGTGCTGCCAGGCGGCAAAGTTCTTGCCAGCGTGTAGCAACGCTGGCGTCAAGATCGCCTTCGTCGGCCGACACTTTGCACCCGCCATGGTGCAAAGTAGGGTCGCCGCGTAGCCGCCAACCGTGCAGGCTAAGGGTCGCGCCCAGCATCTCTTCTACACGCTGGAGATCGTCCGGGTGTACGCGTAACTGCGGTTTACCGCTGAACAGCGGCTCTTGTTGTAACAACTGCTGGATTTGTTTAATCAGCGCGGCGTTATCGACAATCGGTGTCTGACCAATAACCTGACGTGCTGCCTCCAGCGCCATCTGCATCAGGCGTGAGGCGATCACGCTGTCCAGCGCATCCAGCGTATTTTGAAACTCGCTCACCAGTTGCTGCATGCGGGCATGAATCGGCGCATGCTGAGCGCGGGCCTGGTTCTGACCTTGTTCCAGACCCTGTGCTAAACCATCCTGATAACCCTGCTCATGTCCTTTCTGTCGACCTTCAGCCAGACCGGCGTTATACCCCTGCTCATGGGCCTGGAGCTGCATCTGCGCCAGCTGTTGTTCAAGCTGCTGCTCAGCAGATAGCTGTGGCTCTTCTGCCTCTTCGGACAGCGGATCATCGCTGTGTTCGGCCAGTACAAACTCCGCCATTGGCGGTGCGAGATCGTCCGGTGTCCAGACTTTCCATGGCAGTTCGTTAGACATAGGTATCCTCGCCACTGCCGATCACCATTTCGCCGGTTTCTGCCAGGCGACGCACAATAAGCAGAATAGCTTTCTGTTCGTTTTCCACCTGAGACAAACGTACCGGACCGCGGTTGGCGAGGTCGTCGCGCAGGATATCGGCGGCACGCTGCGACATATTGCGCAGGAACTTCTCGCGCAGCGGCTGTTCGGCACCTTTCAGAGCGATCAACAGCGATTCGGAATCCACTTCCTGCAGCAGACGCTGGATGCTGCGATCGTCGACATCCACCAGGTTTTCGAACAGGAACATCTCGTCGATAATTTTCTGCGCCAGCTCGCCGTCGAATTCGCGTACGGCGGTAATAACTGCTTCTTCCTGCTGTGTTTTCATCAGGTTGATAATTTCTGCTGCTGTTCTCACGCCGCCCATTTTGCTGCGTTTGAGGTTCTGACCGTCGAGCAGGCCGTTCAGTACTTCGGTCAGCTCAGCCAGTGCGGCAGGTTGCACGCCGCCGAAGGTGGCAATACGCAGCATCACATCGTGGCGTAAACGTTCGTCAAACAGTGCCAGAATATCGGCAGCCTGACCACGTTTGAGGTGTACCAGAATAGTGGCAATGATCTGCGGGTGTTCGTCGCGGATAAGGTCGGCGGCGCTTTGTGGCTCCATAAAGTTGAGCGTTTCAATGCCGCTGGTGGTATCGCGAGTTTCCAGAATATCTTCCAGCAGGCTGGAGGCACGTTCTTCGCCCAGCGCTTTCACCAGGACAGAACGCAGGTATTCGTTAGCGTTGATGTTCAGCGCCGCGAACTGTTCTGCTTCTTGCTCAAACTCGGCCAGTACATCCGTCAATTGCTTATTGGAGATCTGCCGGACATTGGCCATCGCCGTACTGAGTGCCTGAACTTCGCGCGTGGAAAGGTGCTTAAACACCTCAGCCGCGCGATCTTCGCCAATGGTCATCAGTAAAATGACGCTTTTATCGGTGCCGCTAAGATTACTCATGTTCGTTATTTATCCACTGGCGGATGACCAGCGCCACGACGCGCGGATCGTTATCTGACATTTCGCGAATACGCTGGCTCATGACTTCTGCACCCAGACGCTGATTCGTACGACGTTGCTGGGTCTGCTCATCTTTGCTGAGACGAACTTCTACCGCTTCTTCGGTTTCCTGACGGACTCGCGTCTGCTCGTTCGCGGCTTTCGCCTCTTCGCTGCGACGCAGGAGTTGCGGACGTACTGCTTTACGCCACAGGATCCAGGCAACCAGCAGAACCAGTAACCAACGTCCGGCAACTATCAGCTGTTCAATAAAGGACTGCTGCTGCCAGAACGGTAATTCTCCGCCTGTTTCGTCTGTCGCCGTGAAGGGTGAATTCACCACGTTGAGGGTATCGCCGCGTTTATCGGAGAAGCCCATAGCTTCGCGGGTCAGGTCCTCAATTTGTTTCATCTGATCAGCGGTTAACGGCAGGGGCTTGCCATCCGGCAACGTTTTATAGTTGACCACGACCGCTACGGAGAGGCGTTGCACATCGCCCACATTCATCTTGGTGTGACGAATGGTACGGTCGACTTCGTAGTTGCTGGTCTCATTGCGCTGGGTATTACGCGGGCTAGTGTTGGCGTTATTGGCCGTCTGCGTCGTTTGTGCATTCTGTGCATTTTGCTGATTAGCCGGTGGCGTAGCGATTGGTGCGGTATTAGCCGGGGCTGGCTGATTAGACAACGCTCCTGGAACTCCGCCAGGATACCCACTACCTATCTGCTCGCTGACGTTCAACTGACGTGAACGCAGTACCGCCTGCGACTCATCGCCGTTCGGACTGTACTGCTCTTCGGTTTGCTCTTTGCTGGCAAAATCCAGCTGTGCGGTAACCTGCGCGTGGACGTTACCGTTACCGACGATAGGGGACAGGATCGATTCAATGCGACGCTGAACACGACTTTCAACATCGCTGGCATATTTCAACTGCGCATCGTTCAGATCGCGGCTGCTGGTATTCGACTGGGTTAACAGATGACCCGCCTGATCGACCAGCGTGACGTTGCCAGGCGGCAAACCCGCGACGGCACTGGAAACCAGGTGTGTTACCGCGCTAATTTGACCTTCATCAAGCGCCCGTCCCGGTTCAAGATTCACGGTGACAGAGGCAGAAGGTGATTTTTGCTCACGTACGAACAGCGAAGGTTTTGGCATCGCCAGGTGAACACGGGCGCGTTTGACCGGTCCCAAAGTTTCAATGGTACGGGCCAGCTCGCCTTCCAGCGCACGCTGGTAGTTCACTTGCTCGCTAAACTGGCTGATGCCAAATTTTTCCTGATCCAGCAGCTCAAAGCCCACCGCGCCACCTTTCGGCAGGCCTTGCTGCGCCAGGCGCAAACGCAGTTCATGGACTTTATCAGCAGGGACTTCAATAGCGCCGCTTCCCTCGGTGAAACGATAGGGAACGTTCATCTGCGTCAGTTGGGTGACGATTGCGCCGCCGTCCTGATCGGAAAGGTTGCTGAACAGTGTGCGGTAATCAGGCGCTTTGGCCCACAGGACCATCGCCACAATAATAGCGACGGCGGCAGCACCCGCCACAATCAGAGGAATTCTGGGATTCGCGCGCAGGCGATTTAACCACTCGAGAGGTTTAAGTTGGGTTGCAGTCGATGCTGTCGCACTCATCTCGCACCTCGTGGATTATCGTGGACGGCGTTTTTTGCAAAGTGGAACAAGACTCACTCCCGGGTCAGCAAACTCGAAAAATTGACGGTCTCATTATTTGCGGTTTCTCATTTTTCTATGCGCCAAAAACCGAGGTTTTTTATCGTTATTTAGCGCCTTTATCTTATTGACGAGCTGGTAATCTCTGCTAAGTAAAAAAACATCCAGGGGATCAGTATGTCGGCAATACAGGGGATTGAAGGGGTCATCAGCCAGCTACAGGCCACGGCGACGTCAGCGAAAATGCAGGATATGCAGCCACAACCAACCGTGAGCTTTGCCGGTCAGCTGCATGCGGCGTTAGACCGAATCAGCGATGTGCAAACTGCCTCTCGCGTGCAGGCAGAAAAATTTACTCTGGGCGAACCCGGTATTGCGTTGAATGATGTGATGACCGATATGCAAAAAGCGTCGGTCTCAATGCAAATGGGCATTCAGGTGCGAAACAAACTGGTATCGGCGTACCAGGAAGTGATGAGCATGCAGGTGTAGTGAGCTGAAAAATCTCCCGCTGCACGACGCAACGGGAGTGTCTATCTACTTCTGAATCAGATAGCGAATCGTTGGGCCATCCTGCTGAATATCCAGAACTGTATATCCGTGATTACGGGCATCCAGTGGGATATTGTTGATCGACTGCGGGCAATCGCTCACCACTTCCAGAATTTCACCTTTCTTCAACTGTGGCATCGCTTCCAGCGTTGCAACGGCCGGGTATGGGCACGGTTCACCAACCATGTCGAGGCGGTAATCAGGGACGATATTTTTCATGCGGATTCCTTAGCCGGCGTCAGCCCGGCACGGCGGAAGAAGCGTTTTTCCCAGCCAATGATCAGCATCAGCGCGGCAAACAACAGCAGATAAGTCACCAGCAGGCCACCGAGTGGACCAAAGGTATTAAGCAGATTCACTTTATCCCAACTGGTGGCAAGTGCAGGAGCAAAGTCATCCCAGTAGTACGCCAGAATGGTAGAGCCGATAACGTTACCCAGACCGACCCACCAGTAGTGCACCTGACCCTCAACTGCTCGGTACATCCAGCCAGTTTCACAGCCGCCAGCCAGCACGATCCCAAAGCCAAACAGTAAGCCACCGATCACTGCGTTGGGACCTGCCCACATGATCTTCGGCTCGACGCCCAGTTGTACATAGCTGAAAATACCGATGGCGCTGACCGCCATCCCGAAGATGATCGCTTTTGCCATATGGGTGCGCCCGGAAATCCACAGATCGCGGAAGGCCGAGGTGAAACAGATTTGCGCCCGTTCAATCAGCAGGCCAAAACCAACACCGAACAGCATGGCAAGCCCGAGTTTGGGTTTATCCATTGCCGTCAGCAGCGCCCAACCGATCATGCCGATAAACACCAGCATACCAAGGCGAAAGCGGCGACGAGCCTGCTCTGGTTTTTGCGTTAACGGTGATGCCGCGGACACTTTCTGCATTTTGACCGGAATACGAAACATTGGTAACAGGGTAAAGCGCGCGCCGAACCATGAACCAATCGCCGTAGCCAGTGCGAAGAACCAGGCATGCAATGAGAACTGCGGAATACCGGTGAAAAACGCAGCAAGGTTACAACCCATGGCCAGACGTGCGCCGAAACCGGCAATCATCCCACCGATAATCGCCTGCATAATACGTACCCGGCTACGAGGCATGCGTAATTTAACGTTGTTGGCCCACAGCGCGGCGGCAAAGCAGCCACCGAACATACCGAGGATCATCATCCCGTCGATGCGGGTCAGCGGAGAGCCTTCGAGGTGGATCAGTTTGTAGTATCCCCACTCTTCGGCGTGAATGCCAAACAGTTGCAGGATTTGACCACCCCAGCGGGTGAATTCACCGGTAACGGCCCAGAAGGTACCCGTAATGCCGAAATAGTAAGTGGAGAGAATACCCGCCGCGATGACCGCAGGGGCAGGGGCCCAAAATTTAATTAACCAGGCCTGTTTGAAGTGTTGCCATGACATGCGTTTTGCCTCTGAACTCAGAAGGTATTTAACAAGAGTTGTGGATACTACACCGTTCAGAATTTTTGACTATTAGTAATAAGAAGTATTATTGCCTGGATCAATATTTATCCGCACACCCGAAAGGCTGGCGACATCAGGGGTTTAATGCCACAATCCCACTTTCTTCGCATGCAGGATGAATGATGAAAAAATTAGCAATCATTGGTGCGTTGCTGGCCCTTGCCGGATGCGCCGAGGTAGAAAATTATAACGACGTGGTGAAAACGCCAGCCCCCGCCGGTCTGGAAGGGTACTGGCAGTCAAAAGGTCCGCAGCGTGCGCTGGTGAGTCCGGAAGCCATCGCCAGTCTGGTGGTCACTAAAGAGGGGGATACGCTGGATTGTCGCCAGTGGCAGCGGGTGATTGCCGTTCCGGGGAAATTGACAATGATCTCCGGCGATCTCACCAACGTGACGGCGAAGCGCGAGCTGTATGAAATTGACCGCGAAGGCAATACGCTGGAATACGACGGCATGACGCTGCAACGAGTTGATCGCCCAACGCAGGAGTGTGCTGAGGTGTTAAAGAAAACGCCACTGGCTACACCGCTGCCATAAGCTTTGTGCCCCGGTAGCCCGCGCCACCGGGGTTGTGCATTACAACACCTCTTCAATCACCCATACGCTAACGCTGCCGCCATTGCAGAAAAACGTCGCCTCGCCATTTTCGTCTGTCACCACACTTTCTTCTCGATTGCCCAGATAGTCACGCCAGGTTTTATTGGCGTAATTCACGCCGAGCGCGATGGTCTTTTCACCATCATCACCGTTGGACAGCACTACCACGCAGCCCGGATCATCGTCTGTGCCGCTCCGGCTAAAAGCAATACAGTTGGGGTGATCAAAATACAACGTTTGTATGCCATGGGCGAAGCGCTGGCGGGCCAGGATTAGCTCATCAAGCTGTTCAATGATTGGCATGTCGATAGGATAGGTTTCGCCATCGCCTCCGGTGTCTTCGTAGTGCGCGCCGTATAAATCGGGATAGAAAACCGACGGTACACCATTTTCTCGCAGCAGGATCAGCGCGTAGGCCAACGGTTTAAACCAGGGTTCGACGGGGGCTTCCAGCGCCTGTAACGGCTGGGTATCGTGATTGGCGACTAACGTCACCGCATGGAATGGGTCGGCCTCAACCAGCGTGTCGGTGAATATCTGGCTCATATCATAATCGCGGCCCTGACGGGACGCTTCATGAAACTTCATTTGCAAAGGGGCATCGAAAAGCATGGTTTTCCCCTCCACCTGGTTGATATAGGTTTGTAGTTTGTCTACTTCGTGAGACCAGTATTCAGCGACAATAAACAGCGGCTTTGGCGCAACCTCTTGCACGTGTTCGATCCACTCCTTATAAAACCAGGCTGGAATGTGCTTCACCGCATCGAGGCGAAAGCCGTCACAATGTGTTTGATCCATCACCCAACGTGCCCAGTATTTGAGCTCTTCGGTCACGGCATGGTTACGGAAATCGATATTCTCGCCCATCAGATAGTCAAAATTGCCTAATTCATCATCAACCTGATCGTTCCAGCCTTCACCGGTGTAATCATTAACGATTTTGAAAATGCCATCCTCGGTCGGGTTTTCGATGTGATCGATGCCGCTGAAGCATTTAAAGTCCCAGATGAATTGAGAATACTGACCCGCGCGGGCAGGGAAGGTGTAGCGTGTCCAGCCTTCACATTCGACGATCTCGTCGTCAATTTGCGTGCGGTCCTCGGCGTTAACGCGCTGGACACGGATTGCTTCTTTCTCATCCGCGCCCATTTTGTGGTTTACCACCACGTCCAGCAGGACGGCAATATCGTTGTGTTTCAGCGCATCTATTGCCGCCAGCAGTTGGTTTTTATCGCCGTATTTAGTGGCGATGGTGCCTTTTTGATCGAACTCGCCCAGATCAAACAGATCGTAAGAGTCGTAACCGACAGAATACCCGCCTGAAGCGCCTTTATAGGCGGGCGGAAGCCATACCATATTGATGCCGATATCATTGAGTCCGCCAGCGCGTGCGGCAAGTTCGGACCACAGGTGACCACCATCAGGGTAATACCAGTGGAAGTACTGCAATAACGTGGGATTTTTCATCTTCCGTGCTCCAGAAGTCGATTGGCCGACCTCTGGAGTATGGAAGATTATTCAGGCGAGACGGGAAATTATTATGGGGTGGTTGGAGCGTCGGGAACCAACAGCATGCCAGAAAGACGACCATAGGCGTTATTCAGCGTCTTCTGACGGGTTGACTGACCGATCAGACCGCTGAGTTCATCCAGCCGCTGTTGCAGCAATGCTTTGAGTAACTGTTCGTTATCCAGCGTCTGTTTAATATACCCGGCAACCAGATCCTGAACGCTTCGCGTAATGCCTGGTGGAGTTTTTTCTTCCATGACCACTTCAATACTTTGCAGATAGCTAACTTCCTGTTCCAGTAAAAGGTCCCATTCACCGCGCTGCGCCAGTTCCAGCAGCGAGTGACTGAGTAGCGCGATGCGCTGCCAACGGTTGATAAACTCCACGGCTGAGGTCATTAACGGGACTCCTGGGACGACGCTTTTGGTGAGATCTGCTTCCAGGCTTCCGCGATGTTGCCGAGTAACCCTTCGACTTCTTCAATGGCCTGGCAATCATTGCGCAAATTAGCTTGCAGCAAACGGCGGATCATGTAGTCGTACAGCGCAGACAGATTAGTTGCCACTTCGCCGCCATTGTCCTGATCCAGACCAGCTTTCAGACCATTATCAATAATATTAATGGCTTTACTGAGTGCCTCGCCTTTGGCGACAATATCGCCCTGCTGCATAAACAGGCGAGCGCGCACCAGGGCGCTGTTTGCGCCGTCAAACAACATTTCAATCAGCTGATGCGGACTGGCGCTCATTACGGCGCTTTCCACGCTGACCTGTGCATAGGCTTTGGTACCGCTCGCGGTATACATACTTACCTCGTGTTATCAGGAGTTACTCATTGCAGTAAATTGTTGGCCCAGGTAGGTACTGGTATTGTTCAGTTTGCTCATCATTGAGTCCAGTTGCGTAAACTGTGCTTTATAGCGTGCGACGGTATCGTCAATGCTATTACTCACTGCCAGATACTGTTTGGTCAGTTTTTTCAGCGTGGCGTTGATATTGTCCTGGGCGCTGTCGATGATGCCGTCATCAGCCAGATAGCTTTTCACTTCGGTAGCGATTTTGGTGGTAATTCCGGTTTCTTTGCCATCGCCAACCAGCAACTGACGAGTGGCAGCCGTGTTATCCTCCAGCGCTTTTTTCAGCTTGGCGTCGTCAATTTTCAACTTGCCTGAGGTACCGTCGGTGGTAATACCGATTTCACCCAACGTTTTGAACGCACCGTCATTGGCACCGTTAGAAAACTGCGCGCGGATCCCTGTCTGGATAGTACGTACGGCGCTGTCGCCAAGCAGTGCGCCATTATTCGTATCTTGGGTTTCGGCACCTGGATCCACCTCAGTGTATTTGGTCAGCGTAGAGAAGGTATCCAGCAGTGAGTTATAGGCATCAACCCAGCCTTTAATCGCTTCAGTGGCTTTATCGTTGCTCTTGGTGACAGTAATGCGCGCATCGGTCACTTCTTTGGTCAGATTCAGCGTCACACCTTGTGGGGCATCGGTAATGGTGTTACTGGGGCGTTCAATATCGATGCCGTTGACTGTTAACTGCGCATTTTTGGCACCCACCAACTGTTTCATACTGCCGCTGCCAGCAGTGCTGTCAAAGGCCAGTAAATCATTCAGTTTACTGTCGCCAGATACTGAAATAGTCATCTGATTATCTGTACCGCTGTCTGCCGTCAATACCAACTGATAATCATTTTCTTTTACTTTTACAATACTGGCAGAAATACCGCTGTCTGCGTCGTTGATGGCATCACGGATCCCTTCCAGTGATGTCTGGTCTTTGGTGAGTTTAATTTCCAAAGGCTTTTCACGACCTTTTTGTTCAATTTTGATCGTGCGGCTATCAGAAGATGTATCGCCAAGGACATCCTTCGTAGAACTGATACCTGATTTGGTGCTCAATGATTGCGCTTGCGCCAGCTGTTTGACGCTCACGGTATAGGTTCCGGGCGCTGCACCAGCAGATGTTGATACCTTAAGGTCTTCAGTACTACTGGTTACAGTGGTGCTTTTAAACAGGTCGGCACTGTTTAGCGTAGTATTCGCTGTCTGGAATTTTTCCAGCGCGCTTTTTAGCGTGCCGTAGGCCGTCAAACGTGCAGTATTGGCACTCTGCTGCTGAGTAATTGGAGTTAAACGTTTTTTTTCAGCAGTAGTCAGGTTTGTCAGCAATGTATCCAGCGGTAAGTTTGAGCCGACGCCCAGTGATGTAAATGAAGGCATGCCTAATTCCTTGTGATTGCAAACAGTAGTTAAGCGGTTTATCGGCAATCTGCGCGCAAAGTTTAATAATAGTTTTGCGAAAATAATGCGCAGAATAGTGGCAATTAAAGAGGGTATTTCAGAGGCTAAGAAAAAAGAGGGCGGAAAGTGAAAATTATCTAAAGTTCGAAATTAACGTGCCGATACATGGGTTACGGTGAGAAACCGTGGGCAACAGCCCAATAACATCAAGTTGTAATTGATAAGGAAAAGATCATGGCACAAGTCATCAATACTAACAGCCTGTCGCTGTTGACCCAGAATAACCTGAACAAATCTCAGTCTTCCCTGAGTTCCGCAATCGAGCGTCTGTCCTCCGGTCTGCGTATCAACAGTGCGAAGGACGATGCAGCAGGTCAGGCGATTGCTAACCGCTTCACCTCTAACATTAAAGGTCTGACTCAGGCTTCCCGTAACGCTAATGATGGTATCTCCATCGCGCAGACCACTGAGGGCGCGTTGAATGAAATCAACAACAACCTGCAGCGTGTACGTGAACTGTCTGTTCAGGCCTCCAACGGTTCTAACTCAGATTCCGATCTGGACTCTATCCAGGCAGAAATTACTCAGCGTCTTGCTGAGATTGACCGTGTATCTGGTCAAACCCAGTTTAACGGTGTGAAAGTTCTGGCTCAAGATAACACCCTGAAAATTCAGGTTGGTGCAAATGATAACGAAAGCATTTCCATTAATCTTAAAGAGATCACCAGCGGAACCTTAGGTCTTAATGGTTTTCGTGTTACGGGCGACAAAGCCGCAACGTCCGATCAGTTGATAAAAGATTTCGGTGCCAGTGGTTCAAAAGACTATAAGTTGGGAACAACTGGATATAATGTTAATGTTGCAACCGGGGAAGTCACAACGGCAGCTGATGACAAGGCGGTATTTATTGGCGCTTCTTCAGGAACATTAATTGCTGCTGATAAGAATACTGCTATAGATAAAGTAGCTAGCGCTAAAGACGTTGCAGTTGCAGCAAAAGATGTAAAACAAGGAAATAGCTTTACCTGGATGGGGACGACCTGGAAAGCAGCAGGTGATACTGATTCAAACGGAAATGGTAGCTTCAAAGCATCAATTGATGGCAAAGAGATTACGTTAACTGTCGATGGGTCTACAGATGCTACCGGTAAAGATGCAACGTTGACTGTCGCTGGTGGGGCTCTTTATGAAGAAGGTGCTGCTGGCTCTAAAAAACTGACTACGCACGGAACTAACGTTGCAGCAAAAGAATCTGATCTGGTTCAACAGAAGGCTAGCCTTACTGGCGGAGATTTAAAAGTCGGAGCTGTTGATTACAAAGTAGACTCGGCTGGCAATGTATCCAATGCAGGCGGAACTCAACAGATTTTTGTTCAGAATGCAGGTACTGCTAACGCTAAACTTGTTGAGCAGGATAAAGCCAGTGAAGCTACGCGTAACCAGTTAGATGTATTAGATAAAGCAATTGCTCAGGTTGATACCTTACGTGGTGATCTCGGTGCGGTTCAGAACCGTTTCGATTCCACTATCACCAACCTGGGTAACACCGTTAACAACCTGACTTCTGCTCGTAGCCGTATCGAAGATGCTGACTATGCGACCGAAGTGTCCAACATGTCTAAAGCACAGATCCTGCAGCAGGCAGGTACTTCTGTACTGGCTCAGGCCAACCAGGTTCCGCAGAACGTTCTGTCTCTGCTGCGTTAATTTACACTTATCGCGCAAACCCCGCTACGGCGGGGTTTTTTACATTCAGCTTTACCCGTAACCCCCAAATAACCCCTCATTTCACCCACTATTCACCCGATTAAAACCCCTGCAGAAACGGATAATCATGCCGATAACTCATTTAACGCAGGGCTGTTTATCGTGAATTCACTGTATACCGCTGAAGGTGTAATGGATAAACACTCGCTGTGGCAGCGTTATGTACCGTTGGTGCGTCACGAAGCATTGCGCCTTCAGGTGCGCTTGCCGGCGAGCGTAGAACTGGATGACCTGCTACAAGCGGGCGGCATCGGGTTATTGAATGCAGTTGACCGATATGACGCTTTGCAAGGAACGGCATTTACCACTTACGCAGTGCAGCGTATTCGTGGAGCTATGCTGGACGAACTACGCAGCCGGGATTGGGTGCCGCGTAGTGTCCGGCGCAATGCTCGCGAAGTGGCACAGGCGATGGGGCAACTGGAGCAGGAATTAGGGCGCAACGCGACGGAAACCGAAGTGGCGGAGCGTCTGGCTATTCCTGTGCAAGAGTATCGTCAGATGTTGCTTGATACCAATAACAGCCAACTCTTCTCATACGATGAGTGGCGGGAAGAGCATGGCGATAGTATTGAGCTGGTGACCGAAGAGCACCAGCAGGAAAACCCGTTACAACAGCTTCTTGAGGGGAACTTGCGCCAGCGCGTGATGGACGCGATTGACGCGTTGCCGGAGCGCGAGAAACTGGTGTTGACGCTGTACTACCAGGAAGAGCTGAATCTGAAAGAGATTGGTGCTGTTCTGGAAGTGGGCGAATCACGGGTCAGTCAGTTGCACAGCCAGGCTATCAAACGTCTACGCACCAAACTGGGTAAGCTATAGGGGTAATTTTACCCCTGAACAATGCCGCATAACGTATTGACTACCAGGAGTTATCATGACGGTGCAGCAATCAAAAAGACGGCCTCTAAGCCGCTACCTCAAAGATTTCAAACACAGCCAGACGCATTGCGCCCATTGCTTTAAGTTACTCGACAGGATCACGTTGGTCCGCCGGGGACAGATTGTGAATAAAATCGCTATCGCCCGCCTGGATACGCTGATGGATGACGCCGCCTGGGAGCAGGAAAAAAAAGAGTGGGTGGCGTTATGCCGTTTTTGCGGTGATTTGCATTGCAAAGAACAAAGCGACTTTTTTGACATCATCGGCTTTAAACAATTTTTGTTTGAGCAAACCGAGATGAGCCACGGTACGGTACGCGAATATGTCGTTCGCCTGCGTCGCCTCGGCAATCATCTGACCGAGCAGAATATCTCCCATGACCTGCTGCAGGAAGGATTCCTCGACGAAAACCTCGCCCCGTGGTTACCGCAAACCAGTACTAACAATTACCGCATTGCGCTGCGTAAATATGAGCAGTTTAAAGCCCATACGCATATGGGACATATGCAGAAATCCTCCTGGACAGCCAGTTCTGATATATATTAAAAACGAATAAGGTGTAACAGAGTCGTGTTTGTGGATCACGGCAAACGCTTTACACTATGCTCATAAATAGCAGTCACTAATGACAATATTCGGGGTAACTATGAAATTAGCACTTCTGGGACGTCAGGCTCTGATGGGTGTAATGGCTGTTGCACTTGTCGCCGGAATGAGTGTAAAGACTTATGCGGATGAAGGTCTGTTAAATAAAGTGAAAGAGCGCGGCACGCTGCTGGTGGGTCTTGAAGGGACCTATCCCCCGTTTAGTTTTCAGGGTGATGACGGCAAGTTGACCGGTTTTGAGGTGGAATTTGCCCAGGAACTGGCAAAGCACCTTGGGGTTCAGGCCTCGCTGAAGCCGACCAAATGGGATGGCATGCTGGCATCACTTGATTCAAAGCGCATTGATGTCGTCATCAACCAGGTGACCATCTCTGACGAACGTAAGAAAAAATATGATTTCTCTACCCCGTATACTGTTTCCGGTATCCAGGCGCTGGTGAAAAAAGGAAATGAAGGCGTTATTAAGACCGCTGCTGATCTGAAAGGTAAAAAAGTTGGCGTCGGTCTGGGAACCAACTATGAAGAGTGGCTGCGCCAGAACGTACAGGGCGTAGATATCCGCACCTATGATGACGATCCGACTAAATACCAGGATTTGCGCGTAGGCCGTATTGACGCCATTCTGGTTGACCGTCTGGCTGCGTTGGATCTGGTTAAGAAAACCAAAGACACGCTGGCTGTAACCGGTGAAGCCTTCTCCCGTCAGGAGTCTGGCGTGGCGCTGCGTAAAGGCAACGAAGATCTGCTGAAAGCAGTGGATGCAGCAATTGCGGATATGCAGAAAGACGGTACGCTGAAAGCCCTCTCTGAGAAATGGTTTGGGGCGGATGTGACGAAATAATCGTCACCCGAATAAAAAAGGCGCCTTTAACAGCGCCTTTTTTTATTTCACAGCGCCTTAATGTGCATAATAAAAAGAACATCACAACAACGTCTGCTCAATGGATTTTGGGTTGCAGCCAATGTACGTGCGGCCCGAAAGACAACGAGTCAATACCGGAGGCTCTATGCCACTGCATAACTTAACGCGCTTTCCGCGTCTGGAATTTATTGGCGCACCAACGCCGCTCGAATATCTCCCGCGTTTTTCCGATTATCTCGGACGCGATATTTTCATTAAACGTGATGACGTCACGCCGATGGCAATGGGCGGCAATAAGCTGCGCAAGCTGGAGTTTCTGGCGGCGGACGCGCTGCGTGAAGGCGCAGATACGCTGATAACCGCGGGCGCCATTCAGTCTAACCACGTTCGCCAGACGGCGGCGGTGGCGGCGAAGCTGGGTCTACATTGCGTGGCGCTGCTGGAAAACCCGATTGGCACAACTGCTGAAAACTATCTCAGTAACGGTAACCGCCTGCTGTTAGATCTGTTCAATACCCAGATTGAAATGTGTGATGCGCTGACTGACCCGAACGCGCAGCTCCAGGAACTGGCGACACGCATTGAGGCTCAAGGGTTTCGTCCGTATGTGATCCCGGTCGGCGGTTCAAATGCGCTTGGTGCATTGGGCTATGTTGAAAGCGCGCTGGAAATTGCTCAACAGTGTGAGGGCGCGGTTGAGCTCTCTTCTGTCGTGGTAGCATCAGGCAGCGCGGGAACGCATGCCGGTCTGGCCGTTGGCCTGGAACAACTGATGCCAGGCGTTGAGCTGATTGGGGTGACCGTATCGCGCAGTGTAGCCGATCAAAAGCCTAAAGTTGTTGCACTTCAACAGGCTATTGCCAGTGAACTGGAACTGACGGCTGCGGCAGATATTCTGTTGTGGGATGAGTATTTTGCGCCGGGCTACGGTATGCCAAATGAAGAAGGCATGGAAGCGGTAAAACTGTTAGCGCGTCTGGAAGGTATCTTGTTAGATCCGGTCTATACCGGTAAAGCGATGGCAGGATTAATCGACGGCATCAGCCAGAAACGCTTTAAAGATGAAGGGCCAATTCTCTTTATTCATACCGGTGGGGCGCCTGCGCTGTTTGCCTACCATCCTCATGTGTAACGGCAAGGTAGAAAAACGCTAATGCAAGAAAGTATCCAACTGGTGATTGATTCGCTGCCATATCTGCTGAAAGGTGCGGTATTTACGCTTCAGCTGAGTATTGGCGGGATGTTTTTCGGGCTGGTGCTGGGGTTTATCCTCGCACTGATGCGCCTGTCGCCGCTGTTACCTGTCCGCTGGCTGGCGCGCTTTTACATTTCTATTTTTCGCGGAACCCCGCTGATAGCCCAGCTGTTCATGATCTATTACGGCCTGCCGCAGTTTGGCATTGAACTGGATCCTGTCCCGGCGGCGATGATTGGTCTGTCGCTGAATACGGCGGCTTACGCGGCGGAAACGCTGCGCGCGGCAATCTCCTCCATCGACAAAGGCCAGTGGGAGGCCGGGGCGAGTATTGGTATGACGCCGTGGCAGACAATGCGCAGGGCGATCCTGCCACAGGCTGCGCGCGTAGCCTTGCCGCCGCTGAGTAACAGCTTTATCAGCCTGGTGAAAGACACTTCACTGGCCGCGACGATTCAGGTACCGGAACTGTTCCGTCAGGCACAACTGATTACTTCGCGTACGCTGGAGGTGTTCACCATGTATCTGGCGGCCTCGCTGATTTACTGGGTGATGGCGACGGTGCTTTCCGCACTGCAGAACTATTTTGAAGAGCAGCTAAACCGCCAGGAGAGAGAGCCGAAATGAGTGCTATCGAAGTCAGAAACCTGGTGAAAAAATTTCACGGGCAAACGGTGCTACACGGTATCGATCTGGATGTTAAACCCGGTGAAGTCGTGGCAATTATCGGGCCGAGCGGCTCGGGGAAAACCACCCTGTTGCGTAGCATTAATTTGCTCGAGCAACCGGAGGCGGGCACGATCAAAGTTGGTGACATTACTATTGATACCGCACGCTCCCTGAATCAGCAAAAGGGATTAATCCGTCAGTTGCGTCAGCACGTGGGCTTCGTATTCCAGAACTTTAATTTGTTTCCGCATCGTACGGTGCTGGAGAACATTATTGAAGGGCCGGTTATTGTCAAAGGTGAGGCGAAGGATGAAGCGACAGCCCGTGCGCGTGAACTGCTGGCGAAGGTAGGGCTTGCGGGTAAAGAAACCAGTTATCCACGGCGTTTATCCGGCGGACAGCAGCAGCGCGTGGCTATTGCTCGGGCGCTGGCGATGCGTCCGGAAGTGATCCTCTTTGATGAGCCAACGTCCGCGCTTGATCCGGAACTGGTTGGCGAGGTACTGAGCACCATTCGTCAGTTGGCGCTGGAAAAACGCACCATGGTTATTGTGACGCATGAAATGAGCTTTGCACGTGATGTTGCCGACCGGGCGATATTTATGGATCAAGGACGGATAGTGGAGCAGGGACCCGCAAAGGCTTTATTTACCGATCCTCAGCAACCTCGTACTCGCCAGTTTCTTGAAAAATTTCTGATGCAATAAATAGTGCCACAGCACTCACCAAAGCCGTTTTGGTTAGTGCCCTGCATAACTATTTATAATTATTGATTTAATATGGGCTCACCACTCTGCTGCAATAGCCTGTTGTTGAGCCATACTCAAGTAATTCCACACTTGTCCGATAATTTGCATATATAAAATACATTTATGTGTTAGCGTGTTCATACATTTGTGATGATTATCAATCTCAGGAGCATTACCACTTAGTATGCAGGATCATGATTTCTTCACCTGGCGACGGAGTATGCTGTTACGCTTTCAGGAAATGGCGACGGCAGAGGATGTCTATAATGAATTACAACATCAGACGCAACATCTGGAGTTCGATTTTTACGCGCTCTGTGTCCGTCATCCCGTACCATTTACCCGGCCTAAAACGGCACTTCATACGACGTATCCCAAAGCATGGGTGGCGCATTATCAATCCGAAAATTATTTCGCTATTGATCCGGTGCTGAAGCCTGAAAATTTCAGTCAGGGCCATCTGCCCTGGAATGACACGTTGTTCCGCGATGCCCAACCACTGTGGGATGCGGCGCGTAATCACGGATTACGTAAGGGGATTACCCAGTGCTTAATGTTGCCGAATCGGGCTTTGGGCTTCCTGTCTGTGTCGCGTGCGAGCGTGCGTAATAGCAGCTTTGAGCAGGATGAGGTGGAACTAAGGATGCAACTGCTAATACGGGAAAGTCTGTCAGTTCTAACTCGACTGGAAGATGACATGGTCATGACGCCGGAGATGCGTTTTAGCAAGCGGGAAAAAGAAATATTGAAATGGACCGCAGAGGGAAAAACATCTTCAGAGATAGCGATGATTCTGTCGATTTCTGAAAATACTGTTAACTTCCATCAGAAGAATATGCAGAAGAAGTTCAATGCCCCGAACAAAACACAGATTGCCTGCTATGCCGCAGCAACCGGGCTTATCTGAGTAAATTGTCGTTCTGAGTATCAGGCGCAAAAACCGGCTGAGAGCAATGCTGTCAGCCGGTTTCTTATTACTGACGGTAGGCCTGTTTAATTTGCTTAACAGTGCTGGAGAATACCTCAGCCTGTGTTTCGTCCTCAATCAGCGCGATCTGTTTTTCCATTTTAAGAATCACGCGTCCTGCATCGGCTTGTCCCATTGCCTGCAGCATCAGCGTTAACATGGCTTTCAGGCAGGTGACTTCATTAGCCAGTTCTTGATTATTCTCGGCAGTGGAAAAATCAGGCGTACTCATTTATTTTCCTCGTTATGTTTCAATGAAAAAGTGCGATGGCAAATCTTAAGGCGCCGGAGTATACCATAAGCTTTGCTAAAAATATCAGAGGTTGTTTTTTGCGCAAACGTCCGCTGGCGATATTAAAATAAACAATATGTTGCAGTGCATATATTTTCTCCATTCTTTGTATATTGCGAGTATTCGACTCGTTAATTATTGTTACAAGCTTGCTTTGCTATTTATCATTCAGCGTAAGAATATGAATTTTTTGTCACTATTCTGAAACAGCCAGACCGATATAACTGTCTCTGAAGGTTGTCCGCTGTGGAAGTTTCCACTCTTCGTACAATCTAATTTCCAAAAACGAGAGCAAAATCGAAAGTCGGGTGTTTTTTACATTTCAAAGTTGAGATAAAACCCGTTAACATAGGACCGATTAACTATCGGTAGCGTTATCCCTATTCTGGAGATATTCCTTTGATCAACGTTTTTCTTGTTGATGACCACGAACTGGTGCGCGCAGGGATACGACGCATTCTTGAAGATATAAAAGGCATAAAAGTTGTCGGCGAAGCGTGCTGCGGCGAGGATGCGGTGAAATGGTGCCGTTCAAACTCCGTCGACGTTGTGCTGATGGACATGAATATGCCCGGTATTGGCGGTCTTGAAGCAACCCGCAAAATTGCACGTTCAACAGCTGACATCAAAGTGATTATGCTGACAGTCCATACCGAAAACCCGTTGCCGGCAAAAGTCATGCAGGCTGGTGCCGCGGGGTATCTTAGCAAGGGGGCCGCGCCTCAGGAAGTTGTTAGTGCGATTCGTTCGGTTTTTTCCGGGCAGCGCTATATTGCCTCCGATATCGCTCAACAGATGGCACTTAGCCAGATTGAGCCTGAGAAAACGGAGACACCGTTTGCCAGTTTGTCTGAACGCGAGTTGCAGATTATGCTGATGATCACCAAAGGCCAGAAGGTCAATGAGATCTCAGAGCAGCTGAATCTCAGTCCTAAAACGGTGAACAGTTACCGCTATCGAATGTTCAGTAAATTAAACATTCACGGCGATGTAGAACTGACTCACCTGGCAATTCGCCATGGCCTGTGTAATGCGGAGACATTAACAAGCCAGTGACCGATCAGTTTGATGCAAAAGCGTTTCTGAAAACCGTGACCAGTCAGCCCGGTGTTTATCGTATGTACGATAGCGCCGGGACGGTTATCTATGTCGGTAAAGCGAAAGACCTGAAAAAGCGGCTTTCCAGCTATTTCCGCAGCAATCTCGCTTCACGTAAAACTGAAGCGCTGGTCGCGCAAATCCAGCAGATTGATGTTACGGTGACGCATACCGAGACCGAAGCATTATTGCTCGAACACAACTACATCAAGTTGTATCAGCCACGCTACAACGTGCTGCTGCGTGACGATAAATCCTATCCTTTTATTTTCCTTAGTGGTGACACTCATCCACGCCTGGCGATGCATCGTGGGGCCAAGCATGCAAAAGGTGAGTACTTTGGACCGTTCCCAAACGGTTATGCGGTACGTGAAACGCTGGCGCTATTGCAGAAAATATTCCCTATTCGCCAGTGTGAAAACAGTGTCTACCGCAACCGTTCGAGACCTTGCCTGCAATACCAGATTGGCCGCTGTCTTGGGCCGTGTGTGGCAGGTCTGGTGAGTGAAGAAGAGTATTCGCAGCAGGTTGATTACGTCCGGTTGTTCTTATCCGGCAAAGACGATCAGGTCCTGACACAATTGATCGCCCGGATGGAAAAAGCCAGCCAGAATCTGGAGTTTGAGGAAGCTGCTCGTATTCGTGACCAAATTCAGGCCGTACGCCGTGTGACCGAGAAACAGTTCGTTTCGAATACCGGTGATGATCTAGACGTCATCGGCGTAGCATTTGACGCCGGGATGGCTTGTGTACACGTTCTGTTTATTCGCCAGGGTAAGGTACTGGGCAGTCGCAGCTATTTCCCTAAAGTTCCGGGCGGAACAGAGTTGGGCGAAGTTGTTGAAACTTTTGTTGGGCAGTTCTATTTACAGGGCAGCCAGATGCGCACCTTACCCGGTGAGATCCTGCTCGACTTTAATCTTAGCGATAAGATGCTGTTGGCGGACTCCTTATCTGAGCTGGCCGGGCGACGAATTAATGTCCAGACGAAACCACGTGGAGATCGCGCGCGTTATCTGAAGCTGGCTCGTACCAATGCGGCAACGGCGCTTACCACAAAGCTTTCTCAGCAGTCCACCATTACTCAGCGTCTGACGGCTCTTGCATCGGTGCTGAAGTTACCTGCGGTGAAACGCATGGAGTGTTTTGACATCAGCCACACGATGGGCGAGCAGACGGTGGCCTCCTGCGTGGTTTTTGATGCTAACGGACCGCTGCGTGCGGAATATCGTCGCTATAACATCACCGGTATCACGCCGGGCGATGATTATGCGGCGATGAACCAGGTGCTGCGTCGACGCTACGGCAAGGCAATTGAAGAAAGTAAAATCCCGGATGTCATTCTGATCGACGGCGGCAAAGGTCAACTGGGGCAGGCGAAAGCCGTTTTTGCTGAGCTGGATGTACCCTGGGATAAACAACATCCGCTGTTGCTCGGGGTGGCGAAGGGTGCCGATCGCAAAGCCGGTCTGGAAACGCTGTTTTTTGAACCGGAAGGAGAGGGGTTCAGTCTGCCGCCTGACTCGCCAGCACTACACGTTATTCAGCATATTCGTGATGAGTCTCACGATCATGCCATCAGCGGACACCGTAAAAAACGCGCGAAGGTGAAAAGCACCAGTACGCTTGAAACTATTGAGGGCGTCGGACCTAAACGTCGACAGATGCTGTTAAAGTATATGGGCGGGTTGCAAGGGCTTCGTAACGCAAGTGTCGAAGAAATTGCAAAAGTGCCGGGTATTTCGCAAGGTCTGGCAGAAAAGATCTTCTACTCGTTGAAACATTAGGCCCTCTGTAGCAACATAGGGGTAATTTCACTGACAACAGATAGTTATCCGTCATATGCAATTTAATATCCCTACATTGCTCACGCTGTTTCGCGTCATTCTGATCCCTTTCTTTGTATTGGCATTTTACCTGCCATTCACCTGGGCTCCGTTTGTTTGCGCACTTATCTTCTGTATCGCGGCGGTTACCGACTGGTTTGACGGTTTTCTGGCGCGCCGCTGGAACCAAAGCACGCGTTTTGGTGCTTTCCTGGATCCGGTCGCGGATAAAGTGCTGGTGGCTATCGCGATGGTGCTGGTGACGGAGCACTATCACAGCTGGTGGGTGACATTACCCGCCGCCACGATGATAGCGCGTGAGATTATCATTTCTGCGCTGCGCGAATGGATGGCCGAACTCGGCAAGCGTAGCAGCGTGGCCGTTTCCTGGATCGGTAAAGTTAAAACCACGTCGCAGATGGCGGCACTGGCCTGGTTACTGTGGCGTCCAAACATCTGGGTTGAGTACGCCGGGATCGCACTTTTCTTTGTTGCCGCGATCCTGACATTATGGTCAATGTTCCAGTATTTGAGCGCCGCACGCGGAGATTTGCTTGATCAGTGATCGTTTCGCCGCAAATTTCAGCAAACGATCGTCAGTGGTGAAAAATATCGTTGACTCAGTGCGTCAGGTAAGTAGAATGCAACGCATCGAACGGCAGCACTGATTGCCAGACGATAGCAAAATCAAGTGATTAACAAAGTTACTTGATGATGCGGGAATAGCTCAGTTGGTAGAGCACGACCTTGCCAAGGTCGGGGTCGCGAGTTCGAGTCTCGTTTCCCGCTCCAAATTTTAAACATCGGCATTTGCGGATGTTGGCTGAAAAGCCTGAAGATTTCGGCGCGTTAGCAAAGCGGTTATGTAGCGGATTGCAAATCCGTCTAGTCCGGTTCGACTCCGGAACGCGCCTCCAATTTCTTCCCGAGCCCGGATGGTGGAATCGGTAGACACAAGGGATTTAAAATCCCTCGGCGTTCGCGCTGTGTGGGTTCAAGTCCCACTCCGGGTACCATGGGAAAGAACAGAATAATCAAAGCAATAAGCAGTGTCGTGAAACCACCTACGGGTGGTTTTTTTGTGCCTGAAATTTGATTTCCTAACATCTTTCCTAAGATGACTTTGTTACATGTGGGATTATTATTTTAATTTTGCACACCCAGAAATACAGACAACCGATCTACAGTTTAATTTTAACTGCGCAAATCTGAACATAACGAGAACCCCGCCTGCGCGGGGTTTTGGCTTTCCAGTGATACGGCAGGGGGGGCGCTACGGTGCATTGCAACAGTACCCCTGCCATAGCGCCAAATTGTAGGGGCTGTTTGTTTTACTGATTATCAGCAACCTGTATCACCGGGGGCGCAGGTGTCGATAATGCTTTTCAGCGTATCGCTGCTCTTTGTTACCGTACCTTTTGTAATATCAGCTCTGACATTTAGCTGTGCCTTGGGTTGCCCATCACCTCCTTCCACTTTCATCAGGTTATCCGACGGGATAGTCAACGCAATATTCTGGCCTACCTCTGAACTGGATACGATATGAATGGGTGAGGTATATGGGAGTGTTTTTCCAAATTCATCCCCTGAAATAACTGAGCTTACTGTTATTTGATCACCTGCTGCCATGTTGTTGTAGGCAGCCACCACAACATCAACCCCATCCAAAGCCAGGTTAACACTCACAATCGACGGATTACCGGCTTCAGGTATTGATATGGTTATTGGCCCAAAGTCTGTTGGTGTAAAGGTTGTTTGCACTGAGGTGCTGTTACTACCGTTCACCGTTGCTGTCACGGTGAATTGTTCTGCTGTCAGATCAGTCAACGAGAGTGTCGCGACACCCTGGGCATTCGTAGATGTTGCGGTCGCTGAAGCATATTGTGCATTCGCAGAAGATTTACTCCATTGTACGGATGCCCCTTCTACAGGATTGCCTGCACGGGTTACCGTGATTTGCGCGACGTTTTGTGTGCTACCGTCAGCTGGCGAATTATCTGGGCTCATTGTAATCGCCAGAATGGACGGCACCTCTGCAAATGTCGCAGTAGTATTGCCTGTTTTATCTCCAGCGCTTGCGGCCACATGAATATCCTGAGCCACCGTATCAGTGAGGTTTAACGTGGCAATTCCACTGGAATTGGTTATAACCGTCAGTGGCGAAACCGGTTTTGCGCTACCGACGCCAAGACTCCATGTCACACTGACGCCAGCCATTGGCTGGCCGTTAGAGTCTGTTACCACAGCCTGAGCTACGTTCGCAGTGTTGCCGTCAGCCGGGGCATTATTATTGTTCATACTGACAGTAACATTTGAAACAGCCTGGTTAATAAAGGCTGAGTTAACCGACTCTGTTTTTCCTCCTGCCGTAGCGCTTAATTTTACAGGGCCGACGGTTTTACTGGTGAAATTTATGGTTGCCTCACCGTCGCTGTCAGTAGCGCTTTCGCTACTGACGATAGTGGCTCCACTGTCTACCTGCCATGCAACTGCAACGCCGGAAAGAACTTTACCACTGGCATCTTTCAATACTACCTGGCCAATATTTTGATCATTACCGTCAGCCTGGCTGTTATTTTTAGTCAGGTTGAGATTTAGTGATGCCACTGACAGCGAAAATGAACTTGGCATTGTGCGCGTCAATGTTCCAGATGAAGCTGAGACGATAACCTGTTCGGCAGTTGTACTGGTCAGATTGACTGAGGCATTGCCATTGGCGTCGGTCATCGATGTGGTCGTACTAAGTTTTGCACTACCAGTGACGGCCCAGGTAATAGATGCATTTGATGCAGCTTTATTATCAGATGTAATAGCGTGAAGCGTCACTGTATTAGTAGCAATACCGTCTGCTGGGCTGTTGTCTTTAACGCTCGTTAGAGTCATGTCTGTGAGAACTGCGGTGTCATCTTTTTTCTTATACTGCAGGATGATTTCATTGTTACGTTCTACAAGGTCATAGCGGCTGCCAGCGAGACTACGGCGCAGGGCAACCTGGTCTGAGGACATCTGCGACTGCCAGGACTGACCTAAAGTGTAATGGAAGTTCAGACTGAAGCGGGTTTCATCCATAGAATCCTGACCGTGCTTATAATCAATACCAGCAGTAACCAGCGGAACTGGCGTGTAGTTCAGACCGACGGTTATAGCGGAAGGGTTGCTCTGCAGGTGGTCTTTGTCGAATAAGGCAACATCATTTCCATAATATTGTTCATACATAGCCCGGGCACCCAGCAGTGGATATGTAGGGAGATAGCCTTCGGCACGGATATCATAGCCGTCAGCCGGTTTTTCATTATAGTCCTCGAAGTCACGTGAACTATGCCATTCAGTTGTACCGATATAGGTGTTGGCGGAAAGCTTCAGATAATCTGTCCAGGCTTCTGCACCAATACCGACGCGGCGGTTTTTGCCTGTGAAATCGTCATCAAAAAAGACATTTCCGCCAAACATCCATTTGTCGGTGTAGAAAGTTCGTACACCCATGCCGATATTGCCGGTCGTGCGCCCGTCGGGAGCTCGCAGACCAAGCTGGGTAAACAGCACTGCGTTTTTATTGTCATACAGAGGGGCAAGGAAATCGACGGCGCTTTCGTCCCAGTTGCCGCTGTCGTCAATGTTGAGCTGAACGCGCGCGGTACCGAACTGGCTGAGCCACTGCTGAGTCGTTGAAGAGGTATAACCGGAGGCGGCTGATTTGGCACTGTTGACTACGCCGTTTTTTCCGCTGGAAGAGAGCGAACTGGCGACGGTGTTTAATGTTCCGGCATAAGGCAGCGTAGAGTCGGTTGATGTCGTGCTATGTACAGTCGAAAATGGAGAAGACGTAGCCGAAGAAAGAGATAAGCTGTCCGCCAGAACACTGTGGGGCATGATTGGAACCAGGGGAAATAATACTTGTACAAAAATTTGTAACCATGCAAAGAAGCAAAAGTGTCTGCTTCTTTCAGTACCCGAGATTTTATGCATTATCATTTCTTCTTTAATTAGTTGAACCTGATGAGCTCAGTTCAATGTAGTTCTTGTGTATTAAATGTTGCTTCCGTATGTTCACCATATTGAAAACAAGAACGCTCCCATTGCTCATAGTCAGAGTTTGAAGGGGCTGAATCATTTTCTTTTATTTGTTGTTTCAGTATGACAAACGGAAGATCACATTTCTTGAAATTTCAAAACTCCCAAACCACAGCGCAACTCAGTCTTGTCGAGTTGATAAGAAAGTTGCATGCATTTCGGTTTTTTTTACCTGTGCTGTTTCTGCTTATAGTTTTTCAATCCATTTTTGTAGTAATTCCATATGAGGCAGGATTAAGGGTGATTTTTTTATGATTACATTTGTTAAAATGATACATGTACGTAAATAATCATCCCCGTGAATGATTTGATTGAAAGTGATGTGGTTACTGATGCCTGTATCGCTATATACAAGACGTATATGCAGATTTCAGGTTCAGTATAATTTTGTATGAGTTCGTACAAATTATATAAGATCTAATTGAAAGTTGTTAATCCCATAACTAACTGTCATTAGGTTTTGTCCGCTCGCTAAGTACACTCAAACAACCTTTTTTATATCAGGAAGTTATCTCGGAATTTGCTCATTGCTTTCACCATTGGTTTTTATGCGACTACGCACTTACCAAATGGCATATATAAAATCGTGTAAACCGAACGGCAGGTACTGAGCAATAAAACAGGCCGATCGCCAGGTTGAACGGGCACAAACGGTTCTGGCGGCATTGACAGTGACGCCCGTAGCAGCGCATATTGCCGCTCCGGCATTAAGCTTAGATTGTTTTTCTATGGTTTTATGTAAACCCGATGAACTGTATGTACCCGCAGATTTCTTCACCGGCTTTTCCTTGCCTCTGGCAAAGTTATAAAGAATCAATAATAACGCAGATAAGAGCCCCAAAATTAATGATGGCGCTGGTGGGAAATTAACAGCAGCAATAGAGCCAGCTATTGAAAAATATTCTCTGTTTACAAAACAGCAATACATGATAAGTGTCAATATCACTGATTATTAATTATAAAGATGCTTCCGGCAGGGGGGAAGAACCATGTGGGATACGAGTCGCGGGGAACGACTCGTTTTCAGACTGTAAAAATTCGCCTAATGAATGTTAACCGCTGGCGGTAACTAGTTAAAAATCCTCCCGATCATAACTCGCTTCGGCGGTTTTTTTGTGCGTGTTTTCGCGAACTGTTCATTCTCATGCAGCACATGACCCGTTAATACAAAACCACCAGCAATCCCTCCTCGCTAGTGACTCGCCATGTATATCGCACTTAGCGACGAACAGGTGCGTTCAACATAAAACGTCCCCGGGCAGGATTATTCATAAATCCATCCCGTGCAGGGTTATAGTTGTGGTCCTGAAAACCGTTAATCATCACGGGATCGCCAATACCATCCTGGATAGCAAATGGTCTGTGGATCCTGTTTCTGGCTCTGAGCGTGAAACCGAAATTCTCCGTTCCACCAATAATAATGACGCTGTGTCCGGTTGCTAAAGCGGCACTTAACTCTCGCTCCAGTTCAGCCTGGTCTTGCAAAGTGCTGGCAGTGAGATGGGAGGAGGTCATTAACAGGATGGCGAGGGCAGCGCAGGAAAGCGCCCATGGCAGTTTCATGATTAGTACTCATAAAAAGTATGGCTATTAAAGTATAGCTTTTGGTTGCGACGATACCCGGTGCAGGACGAACAATTTAGCTGTTATGTCCCTGTTCATGATGACGGTACAGGAAGGTTAAAGGGGGGCATTAAGCACTATAATTGAACAGGTAACAGGCGATCACCCCTGTTTGCTCACCATGCAGATGCAGGAGGTTACATCAGAGACTTACTTTCTCCGACGGTAATGTTTGCAGCATTACTTGTCCTTAGCTGCATTATGTATCCGGTGGACAAAAGTTTGGCCGTTGCATCACTGCTGTCACAACGTTCCACAACTACAGACCACATCGTTATCGCCCGGCAGCATTTTGATAAGCTCCAGTCTTATCAGGTTCTTATTCGTTCCTCTTCCGTCCAGGCCGAAAGTAAAATCATTCGATATAGCTATAAAAAGCCAGGCTTTATAAGGATGGATTTTACTCAGCCGCATCCTGGGGCCGTTCTTACCTATAACCCGGTCAGTAATAACGTGAAGCTTTGGCCGTTTGGGTTGGGAACTTTGCCAGTATTAAACCTCTCCCCAACAAATTCTTTAATAAAAGACGAGCGTGGCCATCGGGTCGATCAGTCTGACATTGGCGCATTGTTGGACAATATTCGTCACCTGCAGCGAGAGGGGAAAACGGCGATAATCGGGGAGGAGAACGTATCGGGGCGTTCGACCACGCACGTCTGCGTGACTGGGCCGGGGACGATGGCCGTTGATGGTGTTCACCGGTATGACGTTTGGTTCGATAACTACCATCGACTACCCGTGAAAGTGCTCAGTTACGATGCTGGTGGAAAGTGGCTGGAAACCGTACTTATGGATGCCATGATCATCAATATTCGTTTCCCCGTGGATTTTTTCACACCTTAAGGGCGCGGAGTTTATGGCCGAATATCAGTTTTCCACCGTCTGGCGGGTTGAAGCTTCGATCCAGGATGTATGGGATGTTTTCTCTCACCCGGATCAGTGGCCTGAATGGTGGGGAAGCCTGGAGCGAATTATTGAAATAAAGAAAGGGGATATACAGGGCATTGGCGCGTTGCACCGCTATACCTGGAAAGGGGCGCTGCCTTATCGTCTAACCTTTGATATTAACGTACTGAATATACTGCCTTGTTGTCTGCTGGAAGGGGAGGCGAGTGGTGAAGTTGAAGGGCGAGGAGTATGGTCTTTTTCCGACAACGGCAAGGAAACTATCGTCAGGTATGACTGGCATGTACGGACCACTATTCGCTGGATGAACTACCTTGCTCCACTGGCAGCGCCCGTCTTTCGCTGGAATCACGATACGGTAATGCGTGAGGGAGCAAAAGGGTTAGCCCGTAAACTAGGAACCAACGTGTACATATTTTGATGTGGCCGGTTTTTAAGGATATGGAGCCTACCTGTTATTATGCGTTTTTCGTCTTTTTTAATGCTGCGCCTGTACTCTTGTGGTTGAAAATGGCTTAATTGTTTCTCTTTTCATTCACAGTTAACAGGTCTGTTATTGATGAATAAACTCCATCGACTCGCCTTTTTATGTCAGCGTCTGTCTGCTGTGATGATCGTGTACGGTCTCTGCTCGTTTAGCCGTCGCTCAACTCATACAACATGGACAGACAGCAATGCAACGTCGACAATTTCTTAAAAATAGTGTTCTCCTTTCTGCGGCCGGTTTAGTCGGTCCTTCCGTCGTTAGCCAGACGGTACAAGCCGCAGAGCCATTAGTTGCGCCTGTAGTACGTCGGCGCTTTGCCTTATCGCAAACCTATAAACTGAATCCGCCACAAGGGTCAAGCGGTGTGGTGAAGCTGTGGATCCCGTTGCCGGTAGATACAGCATTTCAGCAGATGACCGACCTTGTTTTTAGCGGCAACTATAAGCAGGCATATGTCACTACCAATAATGTTTATGGCGCGAAAACGTTGTTTGCCAGTTGGCCCAATTCACAAGGAGAGTTGTTAATTAAGGTTGATATTGACATTGAAACCGCCGATTGGGAGCCGCTGAAGCAGGATGCGCTAAAAACCTGGCAGGCGCCGGAGCAGATCGTTTATCCGTTGGATGTGAAACCCTATTTATTGCCGACTGCGCATACTCCCGTTGACGGGCTTGTGCAGGAAACTGCGCGTAGAATCACCGGCAACGAGCAGGACCCATTGAAAAAAGCACGCCTAATCTATGAGTGGGTCAGTAGCCATATGGAGCGTGATAATGACGTTATCGGCTGCGGAACGGGTGATGTGGCGGAGATTCTGAAGAGTGGCAAACTCAAAGGGAAATGCACCGATATGAGTTCCGTTTTCGTCGCTCTGGCACGTGCCAGCGGCATTCCGGCGCGTGAATTATTCGGGATTCGTCTGGGGAAAGCCAATAATCTTGAACGCTACTCGAAAAGCGCCTTTGGTAAAGCCGACGGTGCCGGGGTTGCTGATGTGAGTGGCGGTCAGCACTGTCGCGCAGAGTTTTATCTGGCTGGTTACGGCTGGTTGCCTTGCGACCCGGCGGACGTGACGAAAATGCGTCTGGCCGAGAAAAAAACGCATCAGGATGCTGATGTGCAGGCCGTTAACACCTACCTGTTCGGTAACTGGGAAATGAACTGGGTAGGGTTCAACTACGGACGTGATTTTGAACTGTACCCGGCCACAGAACAGGGGGCGATGAACAATTTTGGTTACCCCTATGCGGAAGTAGACGGCGATCCGATCAACTTCTATGACCCTAAAGCGTTCTCCTACAGCTATGTCGCAACAGAACAACGCTAAAGGTGCTGGCCTCACTCTGCTGACGGCCGCTGTGGCTGCCGTCACCGCAGGATTATGCTGCGTAGGGCCACTGTTATATCTGCTGTTTGGCATTTCGGCGGCAAGTTTTACGGTATTCGCTCGTTTCGAGTTTTTGCGTCTCCCCTTGATTCTGCTGACGCTTGGGCTGCTGTTGCGCCTCTTTTGGCGGCTCTATTTTTCCAAAAGGTTGTGGTGTACCGGCTGGCTGACCCTGAAACAGACGCGTATTCTCTACTGGTGTGCGCTGATAGTGATTTTACCGGTGTTATTTTATCCAACGCTGGTTGCCTGGTTTTATGAGGTATTTGAATGAAAATAGTCACTCTGATCGCTTGCTTATTGCTGCCGTTGTGGGCTCAGGCTGCTCATCAAAAAGTGGTGCTGGATATACAAAATATGACCTGCTCGCTGTGCGTCATTTCTGTTAATCAGGCGCTGCGTGAAACTGACGGCGTGATCAAGGCTAAATCGTCGCTGAAGACGCGCCAGGCTGAAGTGATCGTGCCTGAAGATTTCTCTACTGATACGCTACTCAAGGCGGTAGCAAAAACAGGATATACGGCCACGCTCAACCATATTGAACAACAATAAACCACCTGCGGGTGGTTTTCTGGCTATCAGAAGATGATGCCAGGTTTTTTGTGACCTCTTTTGTGCGTTAACTACCGGAATTACCCTCGTTTCCTGTTAACCTGAACAGGCGGTGTCAGTGAACCGCTCATGCCCATTTGTATCTGTTATCCCACCAGCCATGTAAGATAATCACAGGCAAGAATTTTTACTAAGGAAAAGCGTTATGAAAACGGGACCACTAAACGAAAGCGAACTGGAATGGCTGGATGATGTACTGACTAAGTACAATACGGACAAGGCAATTCTGGATGTGTCAGAGCTGGATGGCTTATTGACGGCGGTGCTCAGTTCACCTTATGAAATTGAGCCGGAGCAGTGGCTGGTCGCTATATGGGGAGGCGCGCAGTATGTCCCTCGCTGGTCCTCTGAGAAAGAAATGACGCGTTTCATGAACCTGACGTTTCAGCATATGGCTGATACAGCCGATCGCCTTGACGAATTTCCTGAGCAGTTTGAACCGCTGTTTGGCCTGCGCGAAATTGAAGAGCATGAGCTGACTATTGTTGAAGAGTGGTGCTTTGGCTATATGCGAGGTGTCGCGCTGTCTGACTGGTCTTCATTACCGGATTCGTTAAAGCCGGCGCTTGAAGCAATTGCGTTGCACGGTACGGAAGAGAACTTCGAGGTCGTTGAGAAACTGACTCCTGAAGCATTTGACGAGAGCGTGGATGCGATCCGCCTGGCGGCTCTGGATCTGCATGCCTACTGGATGGCGCATCCACAGGAAGCGCCGGTGAAGGTTCCGTTAAAAACGGATGCCAAAATTGGGCGTAACGATCCGTGCCCATGTGGTAGTGGTAAAAAGTATAAGCAGTGCTGTCTGCATTAAGAAAAAGGGGCGTTTAGCCCCTTTGTCTTACTAACAACTTTAATGCGACTCTAAAGCTATTGTTTTAACCGACTTCAGGTAGCAGTCCTGCTGCGATAGAAAATTGCACGCCTATCACGATGATCCCGCAAATGAAAACCAGCGCCAGTGCTGGTGTACCACCCGCTACGCGCCAGGTTGTCTGTGGATTGTGTTTTCTGCTTTGCCAGACCAGCATTGACGGGATGAGCAGAGCCAGCACCGCCAGGGCAACGCCTGCATAGCCTAATGCCATCACAAAACCACGCGGATAGAAGAGAGCGAACGCCAGCGGCGGCAGGAACGTCACCACACCGGTTTGTATTCTGCCTGTTACGGTATTACGGCGCTGGAAGAGATCGGCCAGATAGTCGAATAATCCCAGTGCAACGCCAAGGAAGGATGTTGCCAGCGCGAGGTCGGCAAACAGATGCACCGCCAGCTCTACGTGTGGCGAGGCAACTACTTCACGTAACGCCTGTAACAAACCGTTTAAGCCAGCATGGTTGGCGAGCAGCCCCATAAACGTCGATGAATTGATACTGCCGAGTGTAGCGAGTTGCCAGAAAATATAGGCGACCAGTGGAATAGCGCTACCCGTGATAAACACCCAGCGCAGTTTACGGATATTACCGTTCATATAGCTGACGATGCTGGGAACGCTGCCATGAAAACCGAACGAGGTGAAAATCACCGGAATTGCGGAGAGTGCGAGGCCTTGTTGTAGCGGCAGAGTGAGAAGATTCACTTTATGGATATGCGGCATCAGCAGGGCGAGCATGACGACAAGGAAGATAATCTTGGCGCTGAATAACAGGCGATTGAACAGATCGACCAGTGACGTCCCGACACATACCACACCCCCGGCAACAAAGGTGAACAGCAGTACACCCGCCGTAGAGGATATGCTGGCACCGGTCCAGTCGCTGATGCTTGACGCCAGTAATTCACCTGCGCCACTGATGTATGCAGCCGTTAGCGCGTACATTAAAAACATCATGCTAAAGCCTGTCACCCACTGCCCGTAGCGACCAAGATAGCGTTTAGCCAGCGTGCCAAGTCCGGTGTCCGCTGGTACATGCTGATACACTTCAAGCAGCAACAGCGCGGTGTAACACATGAGTGCCCATAGCCCAACCAACAACGCCAGCGTGACGCTAAACCCCACGCCCGCCGCAGCCAACGGCATCGCCAACATACCGGCGCCAATCGTGGTTCCCGCCACGATAAAAATACTACCCAGAGTTCTATTCTTCACGCTTTCCTCTGTCCCAGAGATAATCAACGGTTATATCTGCGGCGCAGGTTAAGGCATAACGATATTTTCGTCAAATCACCGTTACAATCTGTGTACAGATTAATTTACGAATATTTGGCGGTTAAGATGTATTACAGATGATATTTTTTGTGTCCTGCCAGCATAAACCTGCGTTAGCGCAAAGCAGTGCAATATGGTTCACATTAGGCTACGGGGTTTATTAAGGAGGGAGTATGGATTCTATTCACGGTCACGAAGTGCTCAACATGATGATTGAGTCTGGCGAGCAGTATTCAAATGCCAGTCTTGAAGCGGCGATTACGTCCCGTTTTGGTGAGCAGGCGCGTTTTCATACCTGTTCTGCTGAAGGCATGACGGCGGCTGAGCTGGTGGCGTTTTTGGCGGCGAAGGGGAAATTCATTGCCAGCGATGACGGTTTTTCTACTCACGAAAGCAAGATCTGCCGCCATTAAGATCCTCGAATAACGGTGGCGGTCAGCCACCGTAATCCAACAGAATTAATTCTGTGTATCAAGCGTAGCCAGTTCTTTATCGATGAAATAAAGACCTTCACCGCTTTTTCCTGCCAGTGATAACTTATCAATAACAGATTTAAATAATTTCTCTTCTTCATGCTGCTCGGCAACATACCACTGCAGGAAATTAAATGTTGGATAATCCTGGTGAGTCATTGCCGCATGAGCCAGCTCATTAATTTTTTGCGTGATCAACTGCTCATGTTCATAGGTGACACGGAACAGTTCATCCAGAGAAGCATATTCAGCAAACGGTGACGGCACAGTATTAATGCACGGCAAGCTGCCGGTATCTGTCAGGTAATCGAACAGACGCTGCATGTGCGTCATCTCTTCCTGGGCGTGGCGACGCAGAAACGCAGCGGCACCTTCGAAGCTGTGGTAGCTGCACCACGCGCTCATCTGTTGATAGAGCAGAGATGAATAAAGTTCAAGATTCATTTGCTCATTCAGTTTGTCGATCATTTCTGTTTTCAGCATGGTTCTGCTCCACGAACATTAATTATATATTTACGTGGCGCCACTATAATTTGTTATTTAATTATTTGCAAAAGGTAAAATAATAAATTTATTTATTAAAAATGAGAATGGGAATAAAACGCATTAATACTATTAAAAGAGCGATATATTCTAAATAATTTGAGTTGCAGGACAAAATGCAGCAGGTATTTTGAACAGCGCTTGCGCAGGCCCCAAAGGGGCGAGGCCGTAGGCCGAGTCACCCGGCAAGGGAGGAAATCCCCAGGAGCATAAATAACTATGTGACTGGGGTTTCTGAGTGTAGTCAACGCACCTGCAGTTTGAAGTATGACGGGTATATAAGTAATAAAAGACCAGCAAAACAATGCAGGTCAGAAAGGTTAATAGCCGAAAGGTTGTGTCTGCGACACGGCCACACCATGACACTGCCAGGCAAGCGTAATCCTGGTATTCATACACAGGGAACCTGCGTAAACGCTACAAGTTGCCACTGGCTGACCAAATGCTACAGCGCTGGCGTATCCCATCCGCTGACACTCTTTTGTTGCCGTACTCTGGGCAATATAGTTGTCTGTGCGCGCTGTTTGTAGCATTGCCTGGTTGTAAGTAAGACGAACCACGCCAGTGATGGGGCTGGCTTCGCTGACCTGCGCCTGTTTTGTGATAGTGCATCCCGTTAGCACGAGCGGCAAGAGTGCAAGAATAAGAGGCTTCATGATATCGCTCTGAAAATTCGGTGATACGTTATCCTGACTGATACAGCGACGAGTCAATGGGTTGAATAACGTGAAGATCACCTGCGATTAATCACAACGACGCTTTTGTTGTAAGGAATTCTGCCGTTTAACGGGGGAAATGTGAGCATCTCATTATTTCTTAAAACTAAATTTCATTAAATTTGAAAGTGTGTTTGAGAGATAGTAATGTGACCTGAATGTTATGACTCATAGCGGAATCCCCGCGACGCATTCAGGAGAATACAGAATGAAAATTGCATTGATGATGGAAAACAGCCAGGCAAGCAAAAACGCGATCATTCATAACGAGCTTAAGGCTGTCGCGGATGAGAAAGGATTTCCTGTCTTCAACGTTGGAATGAGTGACGAAAACGACCATCATTTGACCTATATTCACCTCGGTATTATGGCCAGCATTCTGCTCAATTCCAAAGCGGTCGATTTTGTGGTGACAGGCTGTGGCACTGGACAAGGTGCCATGATGTCGCTGAATATCCATCCTGGTGTGGTGTGTGGCTATTGTCTCGATCCGGCAGATGCCTTCCTGTTTGCGCAGATCAATAATGGTAATGCGCTCTCCCTGGCGTTCGCCAAAGGCTTTGGCTGGGGCGCTGAGCTGAACGTGCGCTACATGTTTGAAAAAGCATTTACAGGTCGTAATGGCGAAGGTTACCCGCCGGAGCGCAAAGAACCGCAGGTGCGTAACGCAGGTATTTTGAATCAGGTGAAAGCGGCAGTGGTAAAAGAAAACTATCTTGATACCCTGCGCGCTATCGATCCTGAGCTGGTGAAAACCGCCGTGTCGGGCCCGCGTTTCCAACAGTGTTTCTTTGAAAATTGCCAGGACAAAGCGATCGAAGCGTTTGTCCGTAAGATCATTGGCTAAATCCTGTTGCCCGGTGGTAGCGGTCTGCCGGGCTTAACGATTTTTGTTTGATACCGCGCTTCCTGCATCGCGGGTCAGACGCAATGTATCAACCATACCAATCAGGCAAATGATGGCGATAGCCACAAATGCCAGACGAAAACTGATCCCCGGAATATTGTCCAGCGCCAACCATTCACTGATTTTATCGCCAATTCGGATCCCGATAGCCGCCAGTGATATCCCCAACCCTACCGCTAATTGTGTTGCCGTACTGAACAACGTATTGGCATAGCTCATCTGTGGTGCAGGGACATCCGCGAAGGCAAGCGTGCTGACGCCGGTAAACTGTATCGAGCGGAAAACGCCGCCCAGATATAGCACCAGTAAAATCACCCATACCGGAGTTTGTGGAGTAATCAGTGCGCAGGCCAGCAGCGCCAGAACATTCAGAACTCCGTTAATCAACAGCAGTTTCTTAAAGCCCAGCCAGCGTATCAATGGTGTGGTGGCTGGTTTAATCGTCAGGTTTCCCACAAACACTGCCAGCACCAGGGATCCGGCATGAAAGGCGTTCATGCCAAAGCCGACCTGAAACATTAACGGCAGCAGAAAAGGTACGGCGCTGATAGATGCACGAAACAGTGAGCCGCCGTACATTGTGACGCGGAATGTTGGTACCTGCATAGCCTCCAGACGAATCATCGGCCAGGCGGCATGATGAAAGTGGCGCAGAGCGAATATGAAGGTGGCAATCCCGAGAGTGAGCAGCCCGGCGGTGAGCCAGCCCTGAGGCTGTTGTGAACCCAGTAACTCCATGGCGTACACCAGACTGACCATAGCGACAGACATTGCCATAAAACCGGGGAAGTCAAACGGACGGCGCTCGTCGTCATGAATATCCGGAATAATACGTAACGCAAGAGCTATCGCCAGCAGTCCCAACGGTAAATTGATAAAAAAGATCCAGCGCCAGTTGGCATAGCTGGTGATAAACCCGCCGAGCGGCGGGCCGATGATCGGGGCAACCAGTGCAGGCCAGGTCAGAGTGGCAATGGCGGTGATTAATTGATGCTTTGGCGTTGTACGCAGGACGGCGAGACGACCGACCGGAACCATCAGTGCGCCGCCCACACCCTGTAATATACGCATCGCCACAAAGCCTTCGAGGCTGGTGGATAATCCGCAAAAGACGGATGCGAGGGTAAATATTGCCAGCGCCAGGGTAAATACCTTACGTGCGCCAAAACGATCGGCTATCCAGCCGCTGGCGGGGATCAGGACCGCCAGCGTAATCAAATAGGCACTGATGCCGATGTTCAGGTCAACCGCCTGCACACCAAAGCTTTTTGCCATATCGGGCAGGGCGGTGGCAATGACCGTGCCATCGATAAATTCCATAAAGAAGGCCCCGGCAACGAGCAGTGCTGCCGGCGAAAGGCCACGTAATTTCTCAACCGCTAAATGTTCACTCATGTCGTGCTTGCCATCTCAAAGAAATTGACTGTTTTTTTTATTTTCAGCGCAGCTACACTGCTTGCGCCGCTATCGTTTCGACAGCTGAATGGGTACTATGACGACCTTTCTATAAGGAGCTCACTATGTCCCAAACACTGAATGCCGATCAGGAACTGCTCTCGGATGTTGTTGCCTGCCAACTGGTTATCAAGCAAATTCTGGATATCATTGATGTCATTGCCCCGGTTGAAGTCCGGGAGAAAATGTCCAGCCAGCTTAAAAACATCGATTTTTCCAGTCACCCGGCGGGTGCCGATCCAGTGACTATGCGTGCAATTCAAAAAGCGGTTGCATTGATCGAACTGAAATTCACTCCGCAGAATGAGTCTCACTAAAATAAACCGTTGTTTCAGGTTTTAGAAAGGTTTTTTTGCGCCTCCCGGAACGGGAGGCGTGAACGTATAGATGGCCGAGTGTAAGCCGGGTAAGGTGAATCGCATCACCATCCGGCATGAAAGCAGAGTGAATCAAAGATTAGTGCTGCTGGTAGTTAACGACGTTTAGCAGGTGCTTATCCATTTGCGCCATACACAGGCCTGCCTGTTTGGCGCTACGAACTTCATCGAGAATCGTTTGTAACAGCATGCCATCCTGTTGCTGCTCTTTTTCCAGATCGTTCAGAAAATCAATGGTAGGAGCATCGTTCAATGCTTCAGCTTCGATCGCTAAGCGCGACAGCGTGCTGGAGCGCTGCTGATATTCATCAAGCGTTTTTTGAAACAACTCTTCAAGGGATGTCAGCTCATCTCCGGGAACATCGATGGCTTTCACGATAGGATTAGCGCCTGCTTTTTTCATAAAATTAAACACCCGCATCATTTGCGTCACGTTCGCCTGCGCCTGAGTACGCAGAAACGTTGCGGTGCCTGTCAGGCTATGCTCATAGCACCATTCACTAAAGTGAAGGTAGAGATTCGATGCGTAAAACTCAAGATTCATTTGCGCGTTGAGTTTGTGAACAATTCCAACTGCAGCCATATCAATATCCTTATTTCCAGAAAGAAAGCTGTACGTTACTAACGGCAGTACAACGGGCTGTCGCTGCACTTCACATCAACGTACAAGTCATACTGTTAGCAGAATAATTCCGTTCCGCCGGTCCTTTAGGTGACCAAAGAGTGATCTCTTTACCGATCACAAATAATCATAACGCCAGCCTGGTCATAAGAAAATCCTTAAAACTACATATTTATATTTTTTTACATATCGTCATAAAAATATTTGTGCATCTGTCGCTGCTGCATAGTGTGGTGTGTTTAACTGATTGATGTATCAATAATTAATGGTAAATAAAAATAATGAAATGCTATTTCATGTCACAAAAATAAATTCTACAACAAGATAATCTGGTTCTACAGGCGATTTTCAATCATTACGCTAATGGAATTTTTCTGTTCTCAGCGACGCTGATGGAAATTATCTGGTGGTTAATTTTATGCGTCAGATCAGTTTTAACGAATTTAATTACTCTGACGGCATAAATAATTCGGTATTTGTTGTGGTGTTTATGTGGGTTAAACGAGGAGTTGTATATGAAGAAGGTTGCGGTGCTGCTGGCTCCCGGTTTTGAAGAGGCTGAAGCCATTGTTACCATCGATATTTTGCGTCGTCTTAATATTGATGTTGAGACCCTGGCCTGCGCCGAGTCTCGAGCGGTAGTGAGCTATCACGATATCCCGATGGTGACCGACAGTACTTTGATGGCCCGACTGGAGACCGTTTATGACGCAGTTGTGCTGCCAGGCGGTCCACAGGGAAGCGTTAACCTTGCTGCCAGTGATGCGGTAGTTCAGTTTGTTGCTCGTCATGATGAAGCCGGGAAACTTATCTGCCCGGTTTGTTCTGCCGCAGCCCGGGTGCTGGGCGGTAACGGTTTGTTGAAAGGACGCCGCTATGTGTGCTCTGGTGAACTGTGGGCAAATGTTACTGACGGGGAATATGTTGATGCGCCCGTCGTGGAAGATGGGAATCTTCTCAGTGGTAAAGGTTTAGGGCATATTTTTGATTTTGCTTTCACGCTCTCAGCTCGTCTGTTAGATGATGACGCTTCTGTTCGCGATCACGCCGAACACATTTATTACGCATGGTAATCTCTGGATCCCCGAATGCTTCGGTATTCGGGAACAAGGATTCGCTGGCTGATGTTATGGATTAATCTGCTACTCCTTATTATTCCCTTCAGAAATGCAGCGCTTTTTTATGTCATTTCCCACTGAATTTATGTACGCAATTACTGTAATTCTGTGGTGTGATGCCGCTCTCTTATGGAGAATCAATTTCCCGCTACAACTACTCTCAGCACTGGCGTTGATCTTGTCAATCAAAGTAATGCCTTGTTTTATGTCTGAATTACAAAAAATCGTTTGATTTTACCCTACATAAAAGAACGTTAAAGCTGGAGTTTACCATGCACAAATTCACTAAAGCGCTGGCGGCCATCGGTCTGGCTGCCGTTATGTCACAATCCGCTATCGCTGAATCCATGAAGCTCGGTTTCCTGGTGAAACAACCGGAGGAACCCTGGTTCCAGACAGAATGGAATTTTGCGGATAAAGCCGGTAAAGATCTTGGCTTTGAGGTAATTAAAATTGCTGTCCCGGACGGTGAAAAAACCCTTAATGCTATCGACAGCCTGGCGGCAAGTGGCGCAAAAGGGTTCGTGATTTGTACCCCTGACCCGAAACTTGGGCCAGCCATTATGGCCAAGGCACGTGGCTATGATATGAAAGTCATCGCTGTGGATGACCAGTTCGCCAACGCCAAAGGTAAGCCAATGGATACCGTACCGTTGGTAATGATGGCGGCAACAAAAATTGGTGAGCGTCAGGGACAGGAGTTGTACAACGAAATGCAGAAACGCGGCTGGGATGTGAAATCTTCTGCCGTGATGGCCATTACCGCTAATGAACTGGATACCGCACGTCGTCGTACTTCCGGATCAATGGAAGCACTCAAAGCTGCGGGCTTCCCGGAAAAACAGATCTACCAGGTTCCGACCAAATCCAATGATATCCCAGGCGCATTCGACGCCGCCAACTCCATGCTGGTTCAGCACCCAGAGGTTAAACACTGGCTGATTGTCGGTATGAACGACAACACCGTACTGGGTGGCGTTCGTGCTACTGAAGGACAAGGCTTTAAAGCTCCGAACGTGATTGGTATCGGCATTAACGGCGTTGATGCGATTAGTGAACTCTCCAAGGGTGAAGCGACCGGGTTCTATGGCTCACTGCTGCCAAGCCCGGACGTCCACGGCTATAAATCCAGCGAGATGCTCTACAACTGGGTGACTAAAGGCGCAGAACCCCCGGTCTTCACCGAAGTCACAGATGTGGTGTTGATCACCCGCGAAAACTTCAAAGAAGAACTGGCGAAGAAAGGGCTGGGCGGTAAGTAACACGACAATTGTGAAACGTCTGTCCGACCTGCTAACTCCAGGTCGGACAAGGCAACGCCGCCATCCGGCAACAGGTTAGAACGATACTGACTCACGGAGACGTTATGCAACAGTCTACCCCGTATCTCTCATTTCGTGGCATTGGCAAAACCTTTCCTGGCGTTAAGGCGCTAACGGATATCAGCTTTGACTGCTATGCCGGTCAGGTGCATGCGCTGATGGGTGAAAATGGCGCCGGGAAATCAACATTATTAAAAATTCTCAGCGGTAACTATGCGCCAACGACGGGTTCTTTGGTGATCCGCGGACAGGAGGTTTCCTTTGCGGATACAACCACCGCGCTGAACGCCGGTGTCGCCATAATTTATCAGGAGCTGCATCTGGTGCCGGAAATGACCGTCGCCGAGAACATCTATTTAGGCCAGCTTCCGCACAAGGGTGGAATTGTTAATCGCTCGCTACTGAACTACGAAGCGGGTCTGCAGTTAAAACATTTAGGGATGGATATCGATCCATCCACCCCATTGAAATATCTCTCTATTGGTCAGTGGCAAATGGTGGAGATTGCGAAAGCGTTGGCGCGCAATGCCAAAATTATCGCCTTTGATGAACCAACCAGCTCCCTTTCCGCCAGGGAGATTGAGAATCTGTTTCGCGTCATTCGTGAACTGCGTAATGAGGGGCGCGTCATTCTGTATGTTTCGCACCGAATGGAAGAGATTTTCGCCCTCAGTGATGCCATCACCGTGTTTAAAGATGGTCAGTACGTTAAAACCTTTACGGATATGCAGCAGGTTGATCACGAGGCGCTGGTACAGGCAATGGTGGGGCGTGACCTCGGAGATATCTACGGCTGGAAATCCAGACCTTATGGTGCAGAACGTCTGCGTCTGCATGAGGTGAAGGCGCCCGGTGTACGTACGCCGATCAGTTTATCGGTACGCAGTGGCGAAATCGTCGGGTTATTCGGGCTGGTTGGAGCCGGACGTAGCGAACTGATGAAAGGGCTGTTTGGAGGGACGCGGATCACCGCCGGTCAGGTGTTTATTGATGAAAAGCCAATCAACATCCGTAAACCCAGCCACGCTATCGAGGCGGGGATGATGCTGTGTCCTGAGGATCGAAAAGCCGAAGGGATTATTCCTGTGCATTCGGTACGTAACAACATCAATATCAGCGCGCGTCGTAAACATGTACTTGGTGGTTGCCTGATCAACAACAACTGGGAAGAAACGAATGCCGACCACCATATTCGCGCACTGAACATTAAAACGCCGGGTGCAGAGCAATTAATCATGAACCTTTCCGGCGGTAATCAGCAGAAGGCCATTCTGGGGCGTTGGTTATCGGAAGAGATGAAAGTGATTCTGCTCGACGAACCTACGCGCGGCATTGATGTGGGTGCGAAACATGAGATTTATAACGTGATCTATGCGCTGGCGGCGCGCGGCGTTGCCGTGCTGTTTGCGTCCAGTGACCTGCCGGAGGTTCTCGGTGTCGCCGACCGTATCGTAGTGATGAGGGAAGGGGAGATTGCGGGGGTGTTACTTCATGAACAGGCGGATGAACGGCAGGCGCTAAGCCTTGCTATGCCTAAAGTCAGCCAGGCTGTAGCCTGAATAAGGAGAGTATAATGTCTTCGGTTTCTACATCGGGTTCTGGCGCATCAAAATCGGCGCTAAATCTTGGCAGAATTTGGGATCAATATGGGATGCTGGTGGTTTTCGCCGCATTGTTCCTGGTTTGCGCCATCTTCGTACCTAACTTTGCCACTTTTATTAATATGAAGGGGCTGGGGCTGGCTGTTTCCATGTCGGGTATGGTCGCCTGCGGGATGCTGTTTTGCCTGGCATCCGGTGACTTTGACCTCTCGGTCGCTTCGGTAATTGCCTGCGCCGGGGTTACAACCGCTGTGGTCATCAATATGACGGAAAGCCTGTGGATTGGCGTTGCCGCAGGACTGTTGTTAGGCGTTCTGTGCGGCCTGGTGAATGGGTTCGTAATTGCACGTTTAAAAATTAATGCGCTGATCACCACGCTTGCAACTATGCAGATTGTTCGCGGTCTGGCCTACATTATCTCCGACGGTAAAGCGGTAGGGATTGAAGACGAGCGCTTTTTTGCACTCGGCTATGCCAACTGGTTAGGGTTGCCGGCACCCATCTGGTTGACGGTAGGCTGCTTTATTATTTTTGGCCTACTGCTGAATAAAACCACCTTTGGACGTAATACGCTGGCAATTGGTGGTAATGAGGAGGCTGCGCGTCTGGCGGGGGTTCCGGTAGTACGCACCAAGATAATTATCTTTATTCTTTCCGGCCTGGTATCCGCCGTTGCGGGGATTATTCTGGCATCACGCATGACCAGCGGCCAGCCAATGACCTCTATCGGTTATGAGCTTATTGTGATTTCAGCCTGTGTTTTAGGGGGCGTTTCACTCAAAGGCGGCATCGGAAAAATCTCATATGTAGTCGCCGGGGTGCTGATTCTTGGAACCGTTGAAAACGCGATGAACCTGCTGAACATTTCTCCGTTTGCACAATATGTGGTTCGAGGCTTAATCCTGCTGGCGGCGGTGATCTTCGACCGTTACAAACAAAAAGCGAAGCGTACTGTTTGATAATTTCATTGCCAACTTTTTAGTCTAGCTTCTCCTCATCGCCAGCCGCTATACCGGCTGGCGATTGTTTTTCCAAATGGCGAGCCTGGTCACACTGTCTATACTTATATCCGTCATACATCACATATACGGCGCGATCCGCGCGTCGCACAGACAATGATGAGGAGGAGATTCGGGTGACAGCATCGCTAACCGTAACCCCTGAGCTATCTGCAAACTGTGCTTATTTTTTCGATCTTGATGGAACCCTGGCAGAGATTAAACCGCATCCTGATCAGGTAGTTGTCCCTAAGACAGTCCTGCATTTGTTACATCGCCTGGCGGCGCAAAATGCGGGAGCACTGGCATTGATTTCAGGGCGCTCAATGGCTGAGCTTGACGTACTCACTACTCCCTTTCGCTTTCCGCTCGCCGGAGTGCATGGGGCAGAACGCCGCGACATCAATGGCCATGCCCATATTGTGAGTCTACCTCAGGATGTTGAACGTGAAATTGGTGTGCTACTAAATGCGGCGATGGCAGAACTGCCAGGCACCACGCTTGAAGCAAAAGGCATGGCTTTTGCCCTGCATTATCGACAGGCTCCTGAGCATGAGGCGGCGCTGTTGGCACTGGCTCAGCACATCATCCATAAATGGCCGCAGCTTGCGCTACAGCCTGGGAAATGCGTCGTGGAGATTAAACCAAAAGGTACGAATAAAGGAGAAGCTATAGATGCATTTATGCAGGAAGCCCCTTTTGCCGGAAGAGTACCCGTTTTTATTGGTGATGACCTGACGGATGAGGCCGGTTTTAGAGTAGTGAACCGCGCCGGCGGTATTTCCGTAAAGGTGGGAAGCGGGGTGACTCAGGCGACATGGCGTCTAGCAGGCGTAACAGATGTTTGGCGCTGGCTGGAGCAAATCAACTGTCCGCAGCAAGAACAAAAAACAACGAATGACAGGAGAGATAGCTATGAGCCGTTTAGTCGTAGTATCTAATCGAATTGCCTCACCGGATGATAAAGGGAACGCAGGTGGTCTTGCAGTCGGTGTACTGGGCGCTCTTAAGGCCGCAGGCGGGCTATGGTTTGGCTGGAGCGGTGAAACAGGCAATGAAGATAAACCGCTAAAAAAAGTTACCCGCGGCAATATTACCTGGGCATCGTTTAATCTGAGCGAACAGGATTACGAAGAGTATTACTGTCAGTTTTCGAACGCCGTTTTATGGCCTGCATTTCACTACCGGCTGGATCTGGTGCAGTTTCAGCGTCCTGCATGGGAAGGCTATCAGCGGGTGAATGCCTTACTGGTTGATAAACTGCTGCCACTGCTTAGTGATGACGACATCATCTGGGTTCACGACTACCATTTACTCCCGTTTGCCAGTGAACTGCGTAAGCGTGGTGTGAATAACCGTATTGGTTTTTTCCTGCATATTCCTTTTCCGACGCCGGAAATTTTCACCGCGCTACCGCCACACAAAGTATTGCTTGAGCAGTTGTGTGATTTTGATTTACTCGGATTCCAGACCGAAAATGATCGTCAGGCTTTTCTCGATTGTCTGAGCGCTCAAACCAGAGTGACCACACGCGACAAACATCACCATGCCTGGAATAAAGCGTTTCGCACTGAGGTGTATCCTATCGGTATTGCGCCGGATGAAATCGCCAAACAGGCGGCAGGGCCGCTTCCGCCGAAAATGGCGCAGTTAAAGGCTGAATTAAAGAATGTGAAGAATATATTTTCCGTCGAGCGGCTGGATTACTCCAAAGGCCTGCCGGAGCGATTTCAGGCCTATGAGTCTTTGTTAGAAAATTACCCTCAGCACCACGGTAAGATTCGTTATACACAGATAGCGCCGACATCGCGCGAAGAAGTTCAGGCTTATCAGGATATTCGTCATCAGCTAGAGACCGAAGCCGGGCGAATTAACGGCAAATATGGTCAACTGGGCTGGACGCCTCTCTACTACCTGAACCAGTACTTTGACCGCAAATTGCTGATGAAGATTTTCCGTTACTCGGATGTTGGGCTGGTTACGCCATTACGGGACGGCATGAATCTGGTGGCAAAAGAGTTTGTCGCCGCACAGGATCCTGCCAATCCCGGCGTACTGGTGTTATCACAGTTTGCCGGGGCGGCGAATGAGCTGGCCTCCGCGCTGATCGTTAACCCTTACGATCGGGATGACGTTGCCAGCGCGTTGAACAGAGCGTTAATCATGCCGCTTGATGAGCGTATTTCGCGTCACGCCGGGATGCTGGAGACGATTGTCAAAAACGATATCGACAACTGGCAGGCCAGTTTTATTCGTGACCTAAAAAAGGTCGCGCCACGTCATGCTGAAAGCCAGCCGCACGACAACGTGGCCTCATTGCCCAAACTGGCCTGAAATCCGATGCTCGGTGATTAGTCACCCGCCAGCGGAACCAGCAGCACATCCACCTGACTTGCGCTGACAACGCTTTTCGCTGAGCAGGATGCTCGCGAAAAGAAGCTCTGGTTATGGTTGCCATAAATGACAAGATCGACAGCGTGCTTGCGGCACACGTCGAGAATATGTTCGTTCAGTGCCCCATAGGTGATGAAGGTGTTCTCAATGGGGTACTGAGCCTCTTTACTGAGCCTCTCAATAAAATCCTGTGTCTCTTCTTGCATCACTTCACGCAGGTCTTCCAGCATTGGTGCAGCGAATTGATTATACAGTTCAGGGTCCGAGACAAGGGTTATCAGGCTAATACGGGCATTTACAGGGCGAGCGATAGAAACGGCCTTCGCTAACAGCTGGTGGCTTTCGGGGGTGGCTGCAACAGCAACAAGAATGTGCGCATAGCTCATAACTCGCTCCTTTATATAAGAATTATGAGAGAACTTTCATGTTTACTCGGGTTAGCTCAATACTGCATCGTTTCACCTGACAATAGTGTGAATGCCATCATGATTATTCATTAATTATTCTTATAAATAGAATAATCACGTCAAATGAGCCTGAAATGCATTCAGGTGATTTAAGTGAAATCAACTGCTAATGAAAACAATGTGTTAATAAAAATTAAACATTAATTAACATTTAAGATGTCGTCACCATGCGGTATTAATTAATTGACCTTAATATTTAAGTTGTTGTTTATAAAGCATTTAATGAAATAACGTTTCATAGTGAATAAGTTATTCAGCATGTTATTTCAGTGCGTGATATTAACGCAGGTAAATAGGACGCTATTCGGTTTCATTGCAATAATATTCGTACGCATGGAATTGAAATGAAGAACGATAGTTCAAAAAACAAGCAAAGTAAAAGCCGCGCTGATGGATTTATGTTAATCCTTTAGCTGCTTTATGTGATCTGTGTCACATATTCTTTAAATTCGCAGCATCGCTCCGTTGTATGTGTAACGGGTGGCGGGTAGAGTTGCGTCGAATTAGGAAAAATCTTAGACATTTGTAAGAATTGATGTGAGCTTGTAAGGAACGCGGCCTTCTTAAAAGGGAATGTTTACACAACGCGTAAGTGCCGTAACGCTGCTATGTATTTGACCTTTTGTTTTTTTTTACCGGGCCTTCCCGGCGACATCACGGGGTGCGGTTTTACCGCATAAAAATCATGTTGGTTATTATGGATGCAAATAATGCATACATCCGAGTTGCTGAAACACATTTATGACATCAATTTGTCATATTTATTGCTTGCACAGCGTTTGATCGTTCAGGATAAAGCATCCGCGATGTTCCGCCTTGGTATCAGCGAAGAGATGGCGGACACGTTGGCAACACTAACACTTCCTCAAATGGTCAAACTGGCTGAAACAAATCAACTGGTATGTCATTTCCGTTTCGATGATCACCAAACTGTTACTCGACTGACGCAAGATTCTCGCGTTGACGATCTTCAGCAAATTCACACCGGTATCATGCTTTCAACGCGTCTGTTAAGCGACATTGATGATGCGGCGCGTAAGAAAAGGGCTTGATGATGAGCGAAAAAAGCATTGTTCAGGAAGCGCGTGATATCCAGCTAGCGATGGAATTAATCACATTGGGCGCCCGTTTGCAAATGCTGGAAAGCGAAACGCAGTTAAGCCGTGGCCGACTCATTAAGCTCTACAAAGAATTACGCGGTAGCCCTCCGCCAAAAGGGATGCTCCCTTTCTCAACCGACTGGTTTATGACGTGGGAGCAAAATATACATGCTTCTATGTTTTGCAACGCCTGGCAGTTTCTTCTTAAAACGGGTCTGTGCAGCGGCGTGGATGCCGTAATTAAAGCCTACCGTTTATATCTTGAACAGTGTCCGCAGCCTGAGGAAGGACCCTTGCTGGCGTTAACACGCGCATGGACTCTTGTGCGCTTTGTCGACAGTGGCTTGCTGGAACTGTCCACCTGCAACTGCTGCGGCGGGAATTTTATTACTCACGCGCATCAACCTGTGGGCAGCTTTGCATGTAGTTTATGCCAGCCGCCATCGCGGGCCGTAAAAAGACGTAAACTTTCCCAGAATGCTGCCGATATTATTCCACAACTGCTGGATGAACAGATCGAACAGGCTGTTTAACTGATACGGTGTGGATAAACACTCCAGCAGCGGTAAGAGATTACCGCTGCTTTTTTTTGTCCTGACCTCTGAGTTAACTGCCCGACTGCGCATCCTGTCATAGTCAATTGCGAAAGGATGATGTCGTGCTTATCTTATTAGGTTACCTGGTTGTTATTGGTACAGTTTTCGGCGGTTATATGATGACCGGCGGACACCTTGGGGCACTCTATCAACCGGCTGAGCTGGTGATCATCGGTGGTGCGGGTATTGGGGCATTCATCGTCGGCAATAACGGCAAAGCCATCAAAGGGACGATGAAAGCGATCCCGTTGCTTTTTCGTCGCTCGAAATACACCAAAGCCATGTATATGGATCTGCTGGCACTGCTTTATCGCCTGATGGCCAAGTCTCGTCAGCAGGGCATGTTCTCGCTCGAGCGTGATATTGAAAACCCAAAAGAAAGTGAAATTTTCGCCAGTTATCCGCGCATCCTCGCGGATGCCATCATGCTTGATTTTATCGTCGATTACCTGCGCCTGATTATCAGCGGCAATATGAATACGTTTGAAATTGAAGCGCTGATGGACGAAGAAATTGAGACTCATGAGAGTGAAGCTGAAGTCCCGGCCAACAGCCTGGCGATGGTCGGTGATTCTTTACCCGCATTCGGTATCGTGGCGGCAGTTATGGGCGTTGTGCATGCACTTGCCTCAGCCGATCGTCCGGCGGCTGAACTGGGTGCGCTGATTGCGCACGCCATGGTAGGAACCTTCCTCGGTATTTTACTGGCCTATGGATTCATTTCTCCGCTTGCCAGCGTACTGCGCCAGAAGAGTGCTGAAACGACCAAAATGATGCAGTGCGTGAAGATCACTCTGCTCTCAAACCTGAATGGCTATGCCCCTCCTATTGCCGTCGAATTTGGTCGTAAAACGCTGTATTCCAGTGAGCGTCCTTCGTTTATCGAACTGGAAGAACATGTTCGTGCGGTGAGAAACCCGACTCCGCAGCAAACGACCGAGGACGCATGAAAAATCAGGCCCATCCTATTATCGTCGTAAAACGACGAAAACATAAAAATCACAGCGGTGGGGCGCATGGTTCATGGAAAATTGCCTACGCCGATTTTATGACTGCGATGATGGCCTTCTTTCTGGTGATGTGGCTGATTTCCATTTCCAGCCCGAAAGAGTTGATCCAGATTGCAGAGTATTTTCGTACCCCTCTGGCCACTGCGGTGACCGGTGGAAATCGTATTTCGAATAGCCAAAGCCCAATACCTGGCGGCGGGGACGATTACACCCAGCAACAGGGTGAAGTGAATAAGCAGCCGAATATCGATGACCTGAGAAAGCGCATGGAGCAGAGTCGCTTGAGTAAATTACGCGGTGATCTGGACCAGTTAATCGAGTCCGATCCTAAACTGCGTGCGCTACGTCCGCATTTGAAGATTGATTTAGTTCAGGAAGGGCTGCGGATTCAGATTATCGACAGCCAGAACCGCCCGATGTTTAAGACTGGCAGCGCCGAGGTTGAGCCTTACATGCGCGATATCCTGCGAGCCATTGCACCTGTCCTGAATGGGATCCCTAACCGCATCAGTCTCTCCGGCCATACGGATGATTATCCTTATGCCAACGGTGAGAAAGGGTACAGCAACTGGGAATTGTCAGCCGATCGCGCCAATGCATCGCGTCGCGAGCTGGTCAGCGGAGGCCTGGACACGGGAAAAGTATTACGGGTGGTAGGCATGGCCGCCACGATGCGTCTGAGCGATCGCGGTCCTGAGGACGCCATCAACCGCCGTATAAGTCTGCTGGTACTCAATAAGCAGGCGGAAGAGGCCATTTTGCATGAAAACGCTGAAAGCCAGAATGAGCCGGTAAGTGTATTACAACAGCCTGCGGCAATGCCGTCGGCAAGCGTTCCCACATCGCCACCAGCCAATCCGAGGTGATAGCGTGAGCATGGATATTAGCGATTTTTATCAGACCTTTTTTGATGAAGCTGACGAACTGTTGGCCGACATGGAGCAGCACCTGCTTGATTTGGTTCCTGAAGCCCCGGATTCCGAACAACTGAATGCCATTTTTCGTGCAGCGCACTCGATTAAAGGCGGCGCGGGCACTTTCGGCTTTACTATTTTGCAGGAAACGACCCATTTAATGGAAAACCTGCTGGATGAAGCGCGGCGTGGCGAGATGCAGCTCAATGCCGACATTATCAACCTGTTTTTGGAAACGAAAGATATTATGCAGGAACAGCTCGACGCCTATAAAAACTCAGAGGAGCCGGATGCCGCCAGCTTTGAGTACATTTGTAATGCGTTACGACAGTTAGCGCTCGAAGCCAAAGGCGAAACCGCACCGGCGGTCGTCAACTCCGCCAAACTGAGCGTTGTTGACAGTGCGGCGATGCAGGAAGAGGCGATGGCACCAGACGCCCCGACAGCAGGTGAAGAGGTCAAAAAACGTATTGTTCTCTCGCGTCTGAAAGCCAGTGAAGTAGATTTACTGGAAGAGGAACTGGGGAATCTGGCGACCTTGACGGATGTGGTAAAGGGAAGCGATTCGCTGTCGGCAACGCTCGATGGTGACCTCGCAGAAGATGACATTATCGCCGTGCTCTGCTTCGTGATCGAAGCCGATCAGATTGAATTTGAAACCGTCACCTCAGCACCTGCTGAAGCGGAAGTTGCAGCAGTTGCCGTCGTCGACGAGCCGCAGCCGGTTGCCCCGGTGCCAGCGGTTAAAGCGGCCGCCAGTGAACCACAACATGGACGTGCGGAACGTGAAAAACCTGCTCGTGCGAGTGAGTCAACCAGCATTCGCGTAGCGGTAGAGAAAGTCGATCAGTTGATTAACCTGGTCGGTGAATTGGTGATTACGCAGTCGATGCTGGCCCAACGTTCTAACGAATTGGATCCGGTAAATCACGGCGATCTCATCACCAGCATGGGTCAGTTACAACGTAACGCCCGCGATTTGCAAGAATCGGTGATGTCAATTCGTATGATGCCTATGGAGTACGTCTTCAGCCGTTTCCCTCGTCTGGTTCGCGATCTGGCGGGCAAACTGGGTAAACAGGTCGAGCTGACGCAGATTGGTAGCTCTACTGAACTCGACAAGAGTCTGATTGAACGCATTATCGATCCGCTGACGCACCTGGTGCGTAACAGCCTTGATCACGGTATTGAACTGCCGGAAAAACGCCTCGAGTCCGGGAAAAGTCCGATCGGTAATTTGACGCTTTCTGCTGAACACCAGGGCGGGAATATCTGTATCGAAGTTACCGACGACGGCGCAGGCTTGAACCGTGAGCGTATCCTGGCGAAAGCTATCTCCCAGGGGATGCCAATCCACGACAACATGAGCGATGACGAAGTCGGCATGCTGATCTTCGCGCCTGGTTTCTCGACCGCCGAACAGGTAACGGATGTTTCCGGCCGTGGTGTCGGTATGGATGTGGTGAAGCGTAATATCCAGGAGATGGGAGGACATGTTGAGATCCAGTCAAAACAAGGCCAGGGTACGACTATCAGGATTTTGCTGCCGCTAACGCTGGCTATCCTTGATGGCATGTCCGTCCGCGTGGCGGATGAGGTGTTTATTCTGCCGCTGAATGCCGTCATGGAATCACTGCAACCCCGCGAAGAAGATCTCCATCCCCTGGCCGGGGGAGAACGTGTTCTGGAAGTGCGCGGCGAATATCTACCGCTGGTTGAGTTGTGGAAAGTCTTTGAAGTCGAAGGTGCAAAAACCGAAGCGACTCAGGGCATCGTGGTGATTTTGCAAAGCGCGGGGCGTCGATACGCGCTGTTGGTTGATCAGTTAATTGGTCAACACCAGGTAGTGGTAAAAAACCTGGAAAGCAACTACCGCAAAGTGCCAGGCATCTCTGCTGCAACGATCCTCGGTGACGGTAGCGTCGCGCTGATTGTCGATGTTTCTGCATTGCAGGGGTTAAACCGCGAACAACGTGTGGCGATCACAGCCGCCTGATTGAGTAAGAAAGGGAATAATATGACCGGTATGAGTAATGTAACTAAACTGGCCGGCGAACCGTCAGGTCAGGAATTCCTCGTGTTCACGCTGGGGGATGAAGAGTACGGTATCGATATCCTGAAAGTGCAGGAAATTCGTGGCTACGATCAGGTCACGCGTATCGCCAATACACCTTCTTTTATTAAAGGGGTCACTAACCTGCGCGGTGTGATTGTGCCGATCGTTGACCTGCGTGTGAAGTTCAGCCAGAGCGATGTTGATTACAACGAGAACACCGTAGTGATTGTACTGAATCTGGGACAACGTGTGGTGGGTATTGTGGTTGATGGTGTTTCTGATGTGTTGTCGCTGACTACAGATCAAATCCGTCCTGCGCCGGAATTTGCGGTCACGCTGTCAACGGAATACCTGACCGGACTGGGCGCGCTGGGAGATCGGATGCTGATTCTGGTAAATATTGAGAAGTTGCTTAACAGCGAAGAGATGGCGTTGTTGGATATTGCGGCTAATCACGTGGCATAAATAAAGCCGGAACACAGTGGCATATTTCAAAGGGCCGGGTAAGCGTTAGCGATACCCGGCTTTTTTACACCTTACACTTTCTGCTCAACCAGTTCGGGTTCTTCCTGTAGCAAACCTTCATCCTTCGCCAGCATTGCCGTAGCGATCCCGTTGCCTAAAACGTTAATCGCCGAACGTCCCATATCGAGGAAGTGGTCAATACCCATCAGTAACAGGATCCCTGCAACCGGAATATTGAAGTTCGGAATGGTCGCAGCCAGTACCACCAGCGCTGAGCGTGGCACACCTGCAATCCCTTTTGAAGCCAACATCAGCGTTAGCATCAGTACGGTAATTTCCGCGAATGAGAGGTGGATGTTATAGGCCTGAGCGATAAACATTGAGGCAAATGAGCAATACACCATCGAGCCGACCAGGTTAAACGAATATCCGATGGGTAGCACAAACGACACAATATTGCGGGAGCAGCCAAACGTCGTTAACTGTTCCAGTGTTTTCGGATAGGCTGCCTCTGAGCTGCTGGTAGTGAAGGCGACTAACACCGGATCTTTCAGCATGCTGACCAGCCGGAACACCTCTTTCTTCAGCACGATATAACCTACAGCCAGCAATACCAGACAGGTCAGCAGGATGGCGACGTAATAGCCGCCAATAAATGAGGCGTAGTTGAGCAGAATACCCAATCCCTGCGTGGCAATGACGGAAGAGATAGCGGCGAAGATAGCCAGCGGCGCGACGTACATAACATAACCCGTCACCTTCAACATAATGTGGGAAACCACGTCCAGCGCAGCGACCAGCGGTGCGTTAAATTTCTCACCCAGTGATGCCCCACCGATACCGAAGAACATTGAGAACACGACGATTTGCAGGATCTCATTGTTTGCCATGGCGTCGGCAATGCTGGTTGGGATGGTATGAGACAGAAAACCTTTCAGGCTCATACCACCGACGGCCAGACCGGTATCCGTTGCTTCCAGCGGAATCGCCAGGTTCAGCCCGCTTCCCGGTTGCTCAAGGGAGACAACGAAAAGGCCTACCAGAATAGACAGTACAGAGGAACTGATAAACCAGATCATCGCTTTACCGCCAACGCGTCCGATAGTCGACGTTTCTCCCAGGCGCATGATACCGACAGTCAGCGTGCTAAAGACTAAAGGTGCGATGACCATTTTAATCAGCCGCAAGAAGATGTCGGTAAGCAGTGTAATATTATCAGCCCAGGTGGTAACGACTCCTGGGGAGGCATAGGAGTGGATCACCGCGCCCGACAGGATCCCCGCCAGCATGAAGATCACGATAAACAACGTGAGTTTGTTTGCACTTGCCACTAAAAAGCCCTCTCAGGATTTAACATTTATTGATCGGTTACTCATTTTTTATACTTATTAAGTGGTAACGAAATATTCATCATATAAATTGAATTAAAGCGTACTCGGATACAACTTTTTTTAATTTTTTATCCATTTTGTTGTGGTATTTGAGGCGTGATTATGTGATCTAAATCACATAGTGGCATTCAGTGATGGTCAGTTAGTCGTCGTAATAACCGTTTTCTCGTGTTATACACATGATAATTATGGTGTTTATTTGTTGGCGATTTGTGGCGTCAGCACGTTAATGTCTTCACATCAGCCTCAGCCGTTCATTTCCCCCAGGTTTTCCTTTTCGCAAACGTAAAGTTATCTCAGTGAGTGCCGATAACGTTGATAACTCGTTTTCAGGAAGGTGCCTTATGTTTAACCGTATCCGCGTTGTAACAATGCTGATGATGGTGCTGGGGGTTTTCGCACTGCTACAGCTTGTTTCCGGTGGTCTGTTGTTCTCGTCATTGCAACAGAACCAGCAAAGTTTTGTTATTTCAAACGATCTTCGACAGCAGCAAAGTGAACTCACCTCAACATGGGACTTAATGCTGCAAACGCGCATTAACCTGAGCCGTTCATCGGCGCGCATGATGATGGACGCATCTAATCAGCAGAGCAGCGCGAAAAACGAACTGCTGAAGAATGCGAAAGGCACATTGGCGCAAGCAGAAGCGCATTACGCAAACTTTAAAAACATCACGCCTTTGCCTGATATGGCAGAAGCCAGCGGCAACGTTGATGAGAAATATCAGCAGTATCATGCGGCGTTAGTGGAGCTGGTTCAGTTCCTGGAAAGCGGCAATATGGATGCATATTTCGCTCAGCCTACTCAGGGGATGCAAAACGCCCTCGGTGAAGCGTTAGGAAAATATGCCAGCGTTAGCGAAAAACTCTACCTGCATGCTTTTGATGAAAGCGCACGGGATTACCACTTTGCCCAGTGGCAGCTCGGTATTCTGGCCGTGGTACTGGTGCTGATTCTGGTGGTGGTCTGGTACGGCATACGTCATACCTTGCTCAACCCGTTGTCCCGCGTTATTGCCCATATTCGTGAGATTGCCAGCGGTAATTTAACAACATCGCTGACCGTCAGCGGGCGTAATGAAATCGGCGAACTGGCAAGCACAGTCGATCATATGCAGCGTTCGCTGATTGAAACGGTAACGCTGGTGCGTGAAGGATCCGATGCGATTTATTCCGGCACCAGTGAAATTGCCAGTGGCAACACTGACCTTTCATCCCGTACTGAGCAGCAGGCCTCTGCGCTGGAAGAAACCGCAGCCAGCATGGAGCAGCTTACGGCAACTGTTAAGCAAAACGCGGATAACGCGCGTCAGGCATCTCAACTGGCGAAAAGCGCCTCCGATACGGCCCAACATGGCGGCAAAGTGGTTGATGGTGTGGTTAACACCATGCACGAAATAGCCGACAGTTCGAAGAAAATTGCCGACATCATCAGCGTCATTGACGGTATCGCATTCCAGACCAACATTCTTGCGCTGAACGCAGCGGTAGAAGCTGCCCGTGCAGGTGAGCAGGGCCGTGGTTTTGCGGTGGTTGCGGGAGAAGTGCGTAACCTGGCGAGCCGTAGCGCGCAGGCGGCGAAAGAGATTAAAGCCTTAATTGAAGATTCTGTCTCGCGGGTCGATACCGGTTCTGTTCTGGTAGAAAGCGCCGGAGAAACCATGAATGACATCGTCAATGCAGTGACGCGCGTCACTGACATTATGGGTGAAATTGCTTCGGCTTCTGATGAACAAAGTCGCGGGATAGACCAGGTTGCGCTTGCCGTATCTGAGATGGACCGCGTGACGCAACAGAACGCCTCGCTGGTGCAGGAGTCCGCCGCCGCTGCAGCAGCACTGGAAGAACAGGCCAGTCGCTTAACCCAGTCCGTATCTACCTTCCGCCTGGCATCACGTCCAGTGTCGGCTAAATTGCGTGATACCCGGCCTTCTGCAACAACGGCTCCGGCGTCGCATCCGCGACAGACGGCCACCGAACAAGACACTAATTGGGAAACATTTTGACTGATAGTTGAACCGCGGCCCGCGCCGCCTGATGGGAGCGTTGATGTTTAATCGTATTCGAATTTCGACCACGCTGTTTTTGATTTTAATCCTCTGCGGTGTTTTGCAGATTGGCAGTAATGGCTTGTCTTTCTGGGCATTTCGGGACGGTTTTCAGAGTCTCAATCAGGTCGAACAGAGTAATCAGCAACGCGCTGCGTTGGCGCAAACCCGCGCTGTGTTATTACAGGCCAGTACAGCGTTAAACAAGGCCGGGACGCTAACTGCTCTTAGCTATCCGCCAGAGGAGATTAAAACGCTGATGATCCTTGCGCGAGATAGCCTGGCGCAGTCTGGATTGCTGTTTAAACGTTTTATGGCGACGACTCAGAATGCGGGAGAAGGGAACGCGCTACAAAACGCGACGGAGAAAAGTTTCATCCAGTGGCATAGCGATCTGGAGCATCAGGCGACCTGGCTTGAAAGTAATCAGTTGTCAGATTTTTTGACTGCGCCAGTGCAGGCGTCTCAGGACGATTTTGATAAGAACGTTAACGCATGGCAGAGCAACATTGACCGTGTTTTGCAGACGGCAGGGGAACATAGCCAACGTAATTACCATATGTCGGCGGTGATTTTCGCCAGCATGCTGGTGCTGGCAGTACTGTTAACAACTGCGGGATTGTTCTGGTCACGCAAAATGATTGTGCAGCCGCTGGCTATTATTGGTAGTCATTTCGACAGCATCGCGGCGGGGAACCTCGCACGACCGGTTGCTGTGTATGGCCGTAATGAAATATCAGCTATTTTTGCCAGCCTGAAGTCGATGCAACAGGCGCTGCGCACAACGGTGAATGATGTTCGCCAGGGCAGTTCCGCGATGCATACCGGGATCTCGGAGATAGCGATGGGCAATAACGATTTGTCTTCGCGTACCGAGCAGCAGGCTGCATCGCTGGCACAAACAGCAGCCAGTATGGAACAGCTTACCGCCACTGTTGGACAGAATGCCGATAATGCGCGCCAGGCATCCGGAATAGCGAAAAGTGCCGCAGACACTGCGCACAAAGGCGGTGAACAGACGGCTAAAGTCGCCAGTACGATGCATGAGATTACAGCCAGTTCGCAAAAGATAGGCGATATTATCGGCGTGATTGACAGCATTGCTTTTCAGACCAACATTCTGGCACTCAACGCCGCAGTAGAAGCCGCCCGTGCAGGTGAACAGGGGCGTGGCTTTGCCGTGGTGGCTGGGGAAGTTCGTAATCTGGCCAGCCGCAGCGCGCAGGCTGCGAAAGAAATCAAAGGACTGATTGAGGAGTCCGTCACCCGTGTGCATCAGGGATCGCAACTGGTGGATATGGCAGCGCGCACTATGACAGAGATTGTCAGCTCGGTTACCCGGGTTAACGACATTATGGGGGAGATTGCCTCGGCCTCCGATGAACAACGTAGAGGAATTGAGCAGGTGGCGCAGGCCGTCAGCCAAATGGACTCGGTGACGCAGCAAAACGCCGGACTGGTCGAAGAGGCAGCCGCTGCTACCGGGCAACTGGCCGATCAGGCCGATCATCTCTCAGCTTGCGTCGCGTTTTTTAAGCTTGAAGAGCAAACCGTAGTACAACGAGAACTGGCGCAGCCAAAGGTTGTACCTGTTGTATCCTGAATGTGATTGAGAAGGCGCTATGACATCATCTCTGCCCTCCGGGCAAACGTCATTATTGTTACAGATGACACAGCGCCTCGCGCTGTCTGACGCGCATTTTCGTCGGATATGTCAATTAATCTACCAGCGCGCGGGAATCGTGTTGGCCGACCACAAGCGGGACATGGTTTATAACCGCCTGGTTCGTCGGTTGCGTACCCTGGAACTGGATGATTTTGGTCGTTATCTCAGCATGCTGGAAGCTAACCAGAACAGTGCTGAGTGGCAGGCCTTTATTAACTCCCTGACCACCAATCTGACCGCTTTTTTTCGCGAAGGGCATCATTTTCCGGTGCTGTCTGACCACGCTCGTCGACGCAACGGTGAATACCGCGTCTGGAGCGCGGCGGCGTCTACAGGGGAAGAACCCTACAGTATTGCAATTACGCTGGCTGATGCCTTAGGTATGGCGCCGGGGCGCTGGCGCGTTTTTGCCAGCGATATTGATACTGAAGTGCTGGAAAAGGCCAGAAACGGAATTTACCGCCTTGATGAACTGAAAACCCTGTCGCCACAGCAGCTGCAGCGTTATTTCATGCGCGGTACCGGGCCACATGAAGGACTGGTCCGAGTACGACAAGAACTGGCGAGTCATGTTGAATTTTCCAGTGTGAATTTGTTGGATAAAAAATACAACGTGCCCGGTCCATTCGACGCCATATTTTGTCGTAACGTCATGATCTATTTTGATAAAACGACTCAACAGGACATTTTGCACCGTTTTGTTCCACTCCTTAAACCTGACGGACTGTTATTTGCCGGTCATTCAGAAAACTTTAGCAACCTCGTGCGCGAGTTTAGCCTGCGCGGACAGACGGTGTATGCGCTAGGTAAGGATAAAGCATGAGTAAAATCAGGGTATTGTCGGTCGATGACTCCGCATTGATGCGTCAAATCATGACCGAGATTATTAACAGCCACAGTGATATGGAAATGGTCGCAACTGCGCCGGATCCGCTGGTAGCCCGGGATTTGATCAAAAAATTCAATCCCGATGTCCTGACCCTGGATGTGGAAATGCCGCGCATGGACGGTCTCGATTTTCTCGAGAAACTCATGCGTTTGCGTCCGATGCCGGTGGTGATGGTCTCTTCTTTGACCGGAAAAGGCTCTGAAGTGACGCTGCGGGCGCTGGAGCTGGGTGCTATTGATTTTGTCACCAAGCCACAGTTGGGGATCCGTGAAGGGATGCTGGCCTATAGCGAGATGATTGCGGAGAAAGTTCGTACCGCATCGCGCGCGCGTCTGGCGGCGCATAAGCCGATTTCTGCACCGGCGACGCTGAAAGCTGTGCCGCTGCTCAGTTCTGAAAAACTGATCGCCATTGGCGCATCGACCGGGGGAACGGAAGCTATACGCCATGTACTGCAACCACTGCCGCTTTCCAGTCCGGCGGTGATTATCACGCAGCATATGCCGCCTGGGTTTACCCGGTCGTTTGCCGAACGTCTGAACAAGTTGTGTCAGATCAGCGTGAAAGAGGCAGAAGACGGGGAGCGCGTCTTACCCGGGCATGCGTATATCGCACCTGGCGACAAACATATGGAGCTGGCCCGCAGCGGAGCCAACTATCAGATCAAAATTCATGATGGCCCGCCGGTGAACCGGCACCGGCCTTCTGTGGATGTGCTGTTTCATTCGGTAGCAAAACACGCGGGGCGCAATGCCGTGGGAGTGATCCTCACGGGGATGGGTAACGATGGCGCTGCCGGAATGTTAGCGATGCACCAGGCTGGCGCCTGGACTATCGCGCAAAACGAAGCAAGTTGTGTGGTGTTCGGCATGCCGCGCGAGGCCATCAATATGGGTGGCGTGAGCGAAGTGGTCGATCTTAGCCAGGTAAGCCAGCAGATGCTGGCGAAAATCAGTGCCGGACAGGCAATACGTATTTAATGAGGAGCAGTATTTTATGGCGGATAAAGAGCTGAGATTTTTGGTTGTGGATGACTTTTCCACCATGCGTCGCATCGTGCGTAACCTGCTTAAAGAGCTGGGATTCAACAATGTTGAAGAAGCTGAGGACGGCGTGGATGCGCTGAACAAGCTGCAGGCGGGTGGGTTTGGTTTTGTCATTTCCGACTGGAATATGCCCAATATGGACGGTCTGGAACTGCTGAAAACTATTCGTGCAGATGGTGGCATGTCCTCCCTGCCGGTGCTGATGGTGACAGCTGAAGCGAAGAAAGAAAACATCATTGCGGCAGCACAGGCTGGCGCCAGTGGTTATGTTGTGAAGCCTTTCACGGCAGCGACGCTGGAAGAGAAACTCAATAAAATCTTTGAGAAACTGGGCATGTGAGGGTGTGATGATGATGCAACCACAAATTAAACCTGTTGATGAACATTCAGCAGGGGATATCATCGCGCGCATCGGTAGTTTAACCCGAATGCTGCGTGACAGCCTGCGTGAACTGGGGCTGGATCAGGCGATTGCAGAAGCGGCGGAAGCGATTCCCGATGCGCGCGATCGTCTGGATTATGTTGTACAGATGACCGCGCAAGCGGCAGAGCGCGCACTGAACAGCGTGGAAGCCTCGCAGCCGCACCAGGATGCGATGGAAAAAGGGGCCAAAGCCCTGACCAAACGCTGGGATGAATGGTTCGAAAATCCTATTGAGCTGTCCGATGCCCGTGAACTGGTCACTGACACCCGACAGTTCCTGGGCGATGTCCCCGGTCATACCAGCTTTACCAACGCCCAATTGCTGGACATCATGATGGCGCAGGATTTCCAGGATCTGACCGGTCAGGTTATCAAGCGTATGATGGATGTTATTCAGGAAATTGAGCGTCAACTGCTGATGGTGCTGCTGGAGAATATTCCGGAGCAGGGCGCTCGTCCAAAACGCGAAAACGAAAGCTTGCTCAACGGCCCACAGGTTGATACTTCGAAAGCCGGCGTGGTGGCAAGCCAGGATCAGGTGGACGACCTGCTGGATAGTCTCGGATTCTGATACGTATTTGCCGGATGGAGATGTCCGTGCATCTTATCCGGCCTACACTTGCATGTAGGCCGGAGCTGCCAATTGGCGTTAAAGCTATAAATCCCATCTTTTTTACCGCTTACTCTTCCCATTGCTGGATTACTGTTCTGGCATCATTCTCGCCTATCTCTCGATCCAGGGTCTGATGCGTGGCAGAAGAAAGCGACGACGACAAAACAGAAGCCCCCACACCCCACCGACTTGAAAAAGCGCGGGAAGAGGGGCAGATCCCCCGTTCCAAAGAGCTTACCTCACTGCTTATTTTGCTGGTGGGCGTGTGCATTATCTGGATCGGTGGGGAGTCGCTTGCCCGTAAACTGGCCGGAATGTTGTCTGCCGGTCTGCGCTTTGATCACAGTATGGTCAATGACCCTAACCTGATCCTCAGCCAAATCATCCTGCTGATTAAAGATGCCATGGTTGCGTTGTTACCGCTGATTACCGGCGTGGTTCTGGTGGCTTTGATCTCTCCGGTGATGCTGGGAGGCTTGATCTTCAGTGGTAAATCGCTGCAACCCAAATTCTCGAAGTTAAATCCGCTGCCGGGTATTAAGCGTATGTTTTCAGCGCAAACCGGGGCGGAGTTGTTAAAAGCGATATTGAAATCCACGCTGGTTGGCAGCGTAACCGGATTTTATCTCTGGCATAACTGGCCGGAGATGATGCGTCTGATGGCCGAGTCGCCGGTGACGGCGATGGGTAATGCCCTGGATTTAGTCGGTATGTGCGCGCTCCTGGTGGTGCTTGGGGTCATTCCGATGGTGGGATTTGACGTCTTTTTCCAGATCTATAGCCACATTAAAAAGCTGCGGATGTCACGCCAGGATATTCGCGATGAGTTTAAAGAAAGTGAAGGTGATCCGCATGTGAAGGGAAAAATTCGCCAAATGCAGCGTGCCGCAGCGCAGCGTCGCATGATGGCGGATGTGCCGAAAGCGGATGTTATCGTGACCAACCCCACGCACTACTCGGTCGCCTTGCAGTATGACGAAAATAAAATGAGTGCGCCAAGAGTCATTGCCAAAGGCGCAGGGCTGGTGGCCTTGCGTATTCGTGAAATTGGCGCTGAGCATCGTATTCCCACTTTAGAAGCACCGCCGCTGGCGCGTGCGCTATATCGCCATGCTGATATTGGTCAGCAAATACCTGGCCAATTGTATGCGGCCGTCGCGGAAGTACTGGCCTGGGTATGGCAGCTAAAACGCTGGCGTCTGGCCGGCGGAACGCGTCCACCACAACCTGGAAATCTTCCAGTGCCAGAAGCACTGGATTTCATGAACGAGAAGAATACTGATGGCTAATCTGGTCGCGATGCTGCGTCTGCCCAACAATCTGAAATCCACGCAATGGCAAATTCTTGCCGGGCCGATCCTCATCCTGCTGATCCTGTCGATGATGGTGCTGCCGCTGCCGGCTTTCATCCTCGACTTATTGTTTACCTTTAACATTGCGCTGTCGATCATGGTACTGCTGGTGGCTATGTTTACCCAGCGTACGCTGGAATTTGCCGCCTTCCCGACGATTTTGCTGTTCACTACATTGTTACGCCTTGCGCTGAACGTTGCATCTACACGTATTATTTTGATGGAAGGTCATACCGGCTCGGCAGCGGCGGGAAAGGTAGTGGAGGCCTTTGGTCACTTTCTGGTTGGCGGTAACTTTGCTATCGGTATCGTGGTCTTCGTTATTCTCGTCATTATCAACTTTATGGTTATCACCAAAGGTGCCGGGCGTATTGCCGAGGTCGGCGCGCGCTTTGTGCTGGACGGGATGCCGGGCAAACAGATGGCAATTGACGCCGATCTGAATGCCGGACTTATTGGTGAAGACGAGGCTAAAAAACGTCGTTCAGAAGTGACGCAGGAAGCGGATTTTTACGGCTCAATGGACGGTGCGAGTAAATTCGTGCGCGGAGATGCCATCGCCGGTATTTTGATCATGGTTATCAACGTGATCGGCGGTTTGCTGGTAGGGGTATTGCAGCATGGCATGAGCATGGGAAGCGCGGCAGAAAGTTATACCCTGTTGACTATCGGTGACGGGCTGGTTGCGCAAATCCCTGCTCTGGTTATCTCTACGGCGGCGGGCGTTATCGTAACCCGCGTGAGTACCGATCAGGACGTCGGTGAACAGATGGTTACCCAGCTGTTCAGTAACCCCAGCGTCATGTTGCTCAGTGCTGCGGTACTCGGCTTATTGGGTCTGGTTCCGGGGATGCCCAACCTGGTATTTCTGATGTTTACCGCAGCGTTGCTGGGCCTTGCCTGGTGGTTGCGCGGTCGTGAGAAAAAAGCGCCAGAGGAACCTCAGTCGGTGAAGATGCCGGAAAATAACTCGGTAGTGGAAGCCACATGGAACGATGTGCAACTGGAAGATTCTCTGGGAATGGAGGTTGGTTATCGCCTGATCCCGATGGTGGACTTTCAGCAGGATGGCGAGCTACTGGGGCGAATTCGCAGCATTCGCAAGAAGTTTGCCCAGGATATGGGCTTCCTGCCGCCGGTGGTACACATCCGCGACAATATGGATCTGCAACCCGCCCGCTATCGCATTCTGATGAAAGGCGTTGAGATTGGCAGCGGTGACGCCTATCCGGGGCGCTGGCTGGCAATCAACCCTGGTACGGCAGCCGGGTCGCTGCCAGGCGAAAAAACGGTCGACCCGGCCTTCGGTCTGGATGCTATCTGGATTGAAAGCGCGCTAAAAGAACAGGCACAAATTCAGGGCTTTACGGTTGTGGAAGCCAGTACCGTCGTCGCCACCCACCTTAATCACTTGATTGGTCAGTTCGCCGCCGAGCTGTTTGGTCGTCAGGAGGCGCAACAGCTGCTGGATCGCGTTTCGCAGGAGATGCCAAAACTGACTGAAGATTTAGTGCCAGGCGTCGTGACGCTGACCACGCTGCATAAAGTTCTGCAGAATTTGTTGGATGAAAAAGTGCCCATTCGAGATATGCGCACCATTCTCGAAACGCTGGCAGAGCACGCGCCTTTACAGAACGATCCGCATGAACTTACCGCTGTGGTGCGTGTTGCGCTGGGGCGGGCGATCACTCAGCAGTGGTTCCCGGGTAACGAAGAAGTTCAGGTTATTGGCCTTGATACGCCACTTGAGCGTTTGCTGTTGCAAGCACTGCAGGGCGGTGGTGGTCTGGAGCCTGGGCTGGCAGACCGACTTCTGGCGCAGACTCAGGAAGCATTATCACGTCAGGAGATGCTGGGGGCGCCGCCGGTACTGCTGGTTAATCATGCATTGCGTCCGTTACTGGCCCGCTTTCTACGTCGCAGCATACCGCAACTGGTGGTGCTGTCGAACATGGAGCTGTCCGATAACCGCCATATCCGCATGACTGCGACCATTGGGGGTAAATAATGCGCAAGTTTCTTTGGCTGTTACTCTTTCCTCTGGCGGTGCAGGCCGCCGGAGAAGGCGCCTGGCAGGCAAGCGGTATGGGCATTACCTTAAATTATCGTGGTGAGTCAGCCTCATCAGCACCGCTTGTCTCCAGCCAGCCAGTTTCCGGGTTGATGACTCTGGTAGCCTGGCGTTACGAGCTGAATGGTCCAACACCTGCGGGATTACGGGTACGTTTATGTTCTCAGTCCCGCTGTGTCGAGCTTGACGGGCAAAGCGGGACGACTCACGGGTTTAACAATGTTCCCGCCGTTGAGCCGATGCATTTTGTCTGGGAAGTCCCCGGTGGCGGACGTCTGATCCCGGCTTTGCAGGTTCAAAGTAACCAGGTGATTGTGAACTACCGTTAATTCCCTTCGTTATATCAGCCAGCAGATGAAACTGCTGGCTTCCTCGCAATTTTGACCTACCTCTTTGATTAAAAAGAAACGCTGTTTTATAAAATAGGTGACGTACGTTGCCGGACTCTTTGTGTTGTTGCCATTTCGTCAGAATTGCTGGCAGAAATAGAAAGGTTTCACTTGCTGTTAGCTTTTACTGTGATCCTGTAAGGATGCCCAATGTCAAAACGAGGATTGCGGGGCCTCCCATTAATTTGCAGGGGTAACGGCAATGAACACGCGTAAAATTAGTCTGGTAAATTATTTTGCTTACGGTTCAGGTGACTTTTTAGGAGCGGGGACAACGGCGCTAACCGCCGCATGGTTACTCTATTTCTACACTACCTTCTGTGGACTGACACCTATCGAGGCGACGTTTATTTTTGCCACCGCCAGGGTGCTGGATGCGGTGGTTAGCCCGTTAATGGGTTTTTTAACGGATAATTTTGGTTCGACCTGGCTTGGCAAGCGTTTTGGCCGCCGTAAATTCTTTATTCTTCTGGGTATTCCCTGTGTTTTTAGCTACTCACTAATGTGGGTTGGCGATATGGGGTTCTGGTATTACCTGCTGACTTATCTGCTGTTTGATGTGGTTTACACCATGATTCTGGTGCCTTATGAAACACTGGTACCGGAAATGACGGATGACTTTAAACAGAAAACCAAGTTTTCTGGTGCACGTATTTCAATGGCGCAAATGTCAGCCATTCTTGCCTCGTTCTTACCGGGAGTGCTGCTTACTCTGTTTGGTAAAGACAACCCAGTTTCATTTTTCTATGCGAGTCTGGTGTTTTCGGTGCTGTGTGCGCTGATGCTAACCTTCGTATGGTTTTTTACCTGGGAGCGCCCGCGTGAGGAATGGACTGAAGCAGCGCTTCGGGCTGAAGAAGAGAAGAAAAGCCTGAACTTTGGTCAGAGTATGAACCGTCTGTTTGTCGAGCTAAGTTCGACGCTGCGGGTCAGGATTTTCCGCCAACATTTGGGCATGTATCTGGGTGGCTACATCGCGCAGGACGTCTTTAATGCAGTCTTTACTTATTACGTTGTTTTCGTGCTGATGCAGGATGCCTCAATGGCCTCGAATCTGCTGGGGACGATGGCTATCTTCCAGTTTATTGCGGTTATCGCCATGATACCGCTGTGCATCCGCTTTGGACCTGCGCCGTCTTACCGAATGGTGGTTGTGCTGTTTGGTTTGAGTTCACTCTCTTACGCAGTGCTGTATTACGCCGGGTTGAGCGATATTTATACCTTATTGTTGCTGGTTTCCGCCATGGCTGGTCTGGGGCGTGGCGGCATCAATTACGTACCGTGGAATACCTACACTTATATTGCCGATGTTGATGAGGTGATTACGGGTCAGCGTCGCGAAGGGATCTTCGCGGGCATTATGACGCTAACGCGCAAAGCCTCACAGGCGGGAGCCGTCATGCTGGTGGGGATTGTCATGCAGATGTCTGGATTTGTATCAGGTCAAAGCACGCAACCTGCGGCGGTCAGCCATACCATCTTGTTAATCCTGAGTTGCGGGACGCTAATTGTTCTGGCGCTTGGATTTCTCGTTTCCCTGCGTTTCAAGCTAAACCTGCAAACGCATAGCATCCTGCGTGAAGAGACTGCGAAAATGCGTGAGTCGGGGCGGGCGATGCCGGAAACGCTCACGCCACAGGTTCGCGCTACCGTAGAGATGCTGTCGGGCATGCCGTATGAATCGCTTTGGGGTAATAACAATATTGGTTACCTGAATCGTAATAAACCTGCTGCGTCACGGCTGGAACATGGCACAGCATTGAATTCGACATTGCACAGAGGTTAAGTAGATGATTGTTTACCCGGTGAAACACAGTCCGTTGTTGCGTCAGCCAGAACACTTTATTGCTAGAGATGAATTAAAAAACCTTATTAAGAAGGTGACCCATAACCTTGTCAATATCAATGATCAAACGGGTGAGTTCTTGTTGCGACTGGACGATGGACGCGTCATTGATACCAAAGGATGGGCTGGATGGGAGTGGACGCACGGTCTCGGCTTGTACGGAATGTATCAGTATTATCAGCAAACTGGCGATGAAACGATGCGCGATACCATCGACAGCTGGTTTGCCGACCGCTTTGCTGAAGGGGCTACCACCAAAAACGTCAACACCATGGCACCGTTTTTGACGCTGGCGTATCGCTATGAAGAAACGCGTAATCCCGCTTATTTACCGTGGCTTGATTCCTGGGCTGAGTGGGCAATGTATGAAATGCCGCGAACTGACTTCGGCGGCATGCAGCACATTACGCTGGCGGAAGAGAATCATCAGCAGATGTGGGATGACACGCTGATGATGACGGTTTTACCGTTGGCGAAGATTGGTCAATTGCTCAATCGACCAGAATATGTCGAAGAAGCAACGTATCAGTTCCTGTTGCATGTACAAAACCTGATGGATAAAGAAACGGGGCTGTGGTTTCACGGTTGGAACTATGAAGGGCATCATAACTTCGCCAACGCGCGCTGGGCGCGCGGGAACAGCTGGTTAACTATCGTTATTCCTGACTTCCTTGAACTGGTAGATTTACCGGAAAATAATGCGGTTCGCCGCTATCTGGTACAGGTGTTGAACGCGCAGATTGCAGCTCTGGCGAAATGTCAGGATGAGAGTGGTTTATGGCATACGTTGTTGGACGATCCGCACTCTTATCTGGAAGCCTCGGCCACTGCGGGGTTTGCTTATGGGATCCTGAAAGCAGTGCGTAAACGCTATGTCGGTCAGGAATACGCGGCTGTGGCGGAGAAGGCCATCAGAGGCATTGTGAAACATATTTCGCCGGAAGGTGAACTGCTGCAAACCTCCTTTGGTACCGGGATGGGGCACAACCTCGATTTTTATCGCCATATCCCGCTGACCTCGATGCCTTATGGACAGGCGATGGCGATGTTGTGTCTTACCGAATACTTGCGTAAGTATTTTTGATGGCGAGGCCCGATGACGCCGCAATTATCGGGCCTGGTGTTGCTGTGGCATCTGATGGTGTGTTGCTCTCCTGCGGCGCAAACAGATGATCCATGATTTGACGCATTATCGGTGCGGCGGTAACACCGTCGCTGCCGCCGTTCTCGAGAATCAACGCCACTGCGACTTTCGGGTTTTTATACGGAGCAAAAGCGGTATAGAACACATGATCCCGCAAGCGGATGGGGATCATCTTCGCATTGTAGGTCTGGTTTTCCTTCAAACTAAAAACCTGTGATGTGCCACTTTTAGCGGCAATACCATAGTGCGCGGTGTGGAAGAATTTGTAACCCGTGCCGTTCGGTTCATTCGCCATGCCAAACATCGCCTGACGCACCAGCCCCCAATAGGGAGATGCGGCAGAGGCAATTTGTGTTGACGTTTTTGGTGCCTGATAAGGTGTGACGGATTTGCCGCTTTCTTCATCTTGTAACAGGTGAGGGGAGATCACTTTCCCATTGTTAATCAGCGCCACCATGGCTTTCACCATCTGGATCGGCGTGGCTATCCAGTAACCCTGACCAATGCCGACTGAAATCGTATCACCCTGATACCAGGCTTTTTTATGTACCCGTTGTTTCCAGTCGCGGCTTGGTAATAGACCGTCGTACTCTTCATCGAGATCGATGCCGGTGGGTTTACCGTAGCCAAACTGACTGAGCGTGTTGTGTATCCGGTCTATGCCCATCATATATGCCACCTGATAGAAGAATGTATCGGCAGATTCTTCTATTGCTTTGGTCACATCCAGCATACCGTGACCGGTTTTTTTCCAGTCACGGTAATGGCGTTCAGTGCCGGGTAGCGTCCAGGTCGGGGCGCCGAAGAAGCTGGTTTGTGGCGTGATTACTCCGCTCAATAAGGCTGACATTGCCATGTATGGTTTTACGGTTGAGGCGGGGGGATACAACCCTTGCGTGACGCGGTTTATCAGCGGCAGGTCTTTATCCTGTAGTAGCTTGTTATAGTCCTGGTAGCTAATGCCTTTTACAAACGGATTCGGGTCGTAGCTGGGATTCGACACCATGGCCAGCACTGAACCGTCGTGCGGATCTTCAACCAGTACGGCAGCACGCTGACCTGCCAACAGGCTCTCAATATATTCCTGTAAGTGTAAATCCAGCGTCAGATGAACATCCTTACCGGCGACAGGCGGTACATCTTTTAGCAAGCGCACGATGCGTCCGTGGTTATCCACTTCCACTTCCTGATACCCGGTTTTACCGTGCAGATCGTTTTCGTAGTAGTGCTCAATTCCCTGTTTGCCGATGTTATGGTCGGCGGCATAATTTTCTGCCAGCCCTTTTTTATCCAGCGCTTTTAGATCGCTGTCGTTGATTTTAGAGACATAGCCGAGTACATGCGCCAGCTCTGCACCATAAGGGTACTGGCGATCTTCATAGCTGTTGATGGTGACGCCGCTGAAATGAAACTGGTTAACCGAGAAGCGGGCGATCTCCACATCGGTCAGCGCATTTTTAAGCACCACAGGGCGATAGCGGCTGCTGGATTTCAGATCATGGCGAAACTGGTCAATATCATCCGCAGTAAGGTCAACAATTGGCGTTAACTGTTTTAGCAGTGTATCCATGTCGTTGATCTTATAAGGGGTAACTGAAATATCGTACCAGGTGACGTTGCGTACCAGTGGGATACCGTTGCGATCGTAAATGATGCCGCGTGTTGGGGCGACAGGCAGCATTTTGATGTCATTGGCATTCGAGCGGGTGGTGTAATACTGGTGCTCGCGAATTTGTAAGTTGTAGAGGTTATAGACAAGGATGCCAAAACAGATGACCACCAGGCCAAAGGCCACCATTACCCGTCGCTGAAAGAGTTTCTCTTCCGCTGCAAAATCTCTGAATGTCATTGACCCGTACCCGATTAATTCGCCGCCTAATGATACGGAGGCTGAAACGGGATAACAGACAAAAGATGTTCCATCTCTCGATGGAAATGTGTCATTCCTTGTGAATTGTTTCAGACCAGCATGTCCGGAAATAAAAAAGGCCTGAGTCCGGATTACGAACTCAGGCCTGGTATATTTTAATATGCTTACATGCGTTCTACGGTTTCGATACCCAGTGTATCCAGACCCAGTTTCAGCGTTTTCGCCGTTAACTGTGCCAGTTTCAGGCGGCTGTTACGGATCTCTTCGTTTTCAGCGCTGAGGATTGGACAATGTTCGTAAAAGCCAGAGAACAGACCGGCAACGTCGTACAGGTAGGCACACATCACGTGCGGCGTACCTTCGCGCGCAACAACGGTCAGTGTTTCTTCAAACTGCAGCAGGCGGGCCGCCAACTGGGCTTCGCGATCTTCGCTGATAATGACCTGCGCACTGGCAAGCGCGCTTTCATCGATATCCGCTTTACGGAAAACTGACAGCACACGGGTGTAGGCATACTGCATATACGGTGCGGTATTGCCTTCAAAGGCGAGCATGTTGTCCCAGTCGAAGATGTAGTCGGTAGTACGGTTTTTTGACAGATCTGCATATTTCACCGCGCCGATACCGACCGCATTCGCCAGTTTTTCCAGTTCGTCGGCAGGCATGTCCGGGTTCTTTTCAGCCACCAGGCGACGTGCGCGCTCCAGCGCTTCATCCAGCAGATCGGCCAGTTTTACCGTACCGCCGGCACGCGTTTTAAACGGCTTCCCGTCTTTACCGAGCATCATACCGAACATGTGGTGTTCCAGTGGTACGGAGTCTGGCACGTAACCTGCTTTACGCACGATAGTCCATGCCTGCATTAAATGCTGATGCTGGCGGGAGTCGATGTAATACAGTACACGATCGGCGTGCAGCGTTTCATAACGATACTTCGCACAGGCGATGTCAGTCGTGGTGTAGAGATAGCCGCCATCTTTCTTCTGAATGATAACGCCCATCGGTTCGCCTTCCTTGTTTTTATACTCATCAAGGAATACAACGGTTGCGCCTTCACTCTCAACGGCCAGGCCTTTGGCTTTCAGGTCAGCAACAATGCTAGGCAGCATTGGGTTGTACAGGCTTTCACCCATCACGTCATCGCGCGTCAGAGTGACGTTCAGACGATCGTAGGTTAACTGGTTCTGCGACATGGTGATGTCCACCAGCTTGCGCCACATCTCGCGGAAATAGGCATCGCCACCTTGCAACTTCACCACATAGCTACGGGCGCGCTCGGCGAATTCTTCATCTTCGTCGTAATGTTTTTTTGCATCGCGGTAGAAACCTTCAAGATCGGCCAGCGCCATCTCTCCGGCATTTTCCTGCTGTTGTTTTTCCAGCCACGCGATGAGCATACCGAACTGCGTACCCCAGTCACCGACGTGGTTTGCGCGAATCACATTATGACCAAGGAACTCCAGTGTACGTACCGCCGCGTCACCGATGATGGTAGAGCGCAGGTGACCAACGTGCATCTCTTTCGCCACGTTAGGCGCAGAGTAGTCGACGACAACGGTTTGTTTAGCGGGCTGGGTGACGCCCAAACGCTCGGAAGTCAGCGCCTGCTGGACGTGTTGCGCCAGAAATGCCGGATCGAGAAAAATGTTGATAAAGCCCGGGCCAGCGATTTCAACTTTGCTGGCAATCCCGTTGAGATCCAGATGAGTCAGCACCTGCTCTGCAAGTTGTCGCGGCGCCATACCCAGTTTTTTAGCAACTGCCATCATGCCGTTGGCCTGATAGTCGCCGAACTGTACTTTTGCTGACTGACGAACCTGTGGTTCGCAATCTGCAGGCGCGCCTGCAGCAATCATGGCCTGACTGACTTTTTCTGAGAGAAGAGCCTGAATATTCACCGGAATACCTTACATTTATGAAGCGGGTTGATGTACACCGCACCAGTTTAAGAATTTAGGGCGGGAGTATACTGCAAATGGCCGTTGCCGTCAGCATTGCGAGTGTCGCCGGCTGACTGAAATATAAACAATGTAATTACGTATAATTATTCATGTTGTATCTGAAAAAATCAGCAGTTGGATGGGGCTGCGCAACAGAGTAAATTAGCGGCTTTGAATATGGATATGAGCATTCAATATGGCTAACTGGCAGACTGTTGAAGAACTGCATGATATTTCCGCAGATTTACCGCATTTCACTCAGGCGTTAACGGAGCTTTCCACCCGTCTTGGTCTGGATATCTCATCGCTTGAAGCCGATCACATTTCTCTGCGCTGTCATCAAAATACTACCGCAGAGCGCTGGCACCGCGGATTCGAACAGTGTGGCGAACTGCTGTCGGAAAATATCATTAACGGCAGACCCATTTGCCTGTTCAAACTGAATGAGCCGGTTTGTGTAGCACACTGGCAGTTTACAGTTGTCGAGTTGCCATGGCCGGGTGAGAAGCGTTACCCGCACGAGGGTTGGGAGCATATTGAAATCGTTCTGCCTGGCGACCCGGAATTACTTAATACCCGGGCACTGGCACTGCTGTGTGATGAGGGATTAAGTCAGCCGGGAATATTCGTCAAGACCAGTTCGCCGAAAGGAGAGCGTGAGCGTTTACCGAATCCGACGCTGGCGGTTAGCGATGGTAATGTGACCATCAAGTTTCATCCGTGGTCAATTGAAGCGATTGTGGCAAGCGAACAACAGGAGTGAGTATGGCATTGCTGGAAATCTGCTGTTACAGCATGGAGTGTGCGCGCACAGCGCAGCAATATGGCGCGGATCGCATAGAACTTTGCTCTGCCCCCAAGGAGGGAGGCTTAACGCCGTCTCTGGGCGTATTACGGTCAGTACGTCAGCACGTTTCCATCCCTGTTAACCCAATTATCCGTCCGCGTGGGGGGGATTTTTGTTATACCGATGGGGAATTTGCCGCGATGCTTGATGATATCGCTATGGTCAAAGAGTTGGGGTTCTCAGGGGTGGTGACCGGCGTATTAGATGTCGATGGCAATATCGATATGCCGCGTATGGAAAAAATAATGGCTGCCGCCGGCCCGTTAAGCGTCACCTTTCACCGGGCCTTTGATATGTGTTCTAACCCATTAAATGCACTGAAAAATTTATCTCAATTGGGCATCGCAAGAGTACTGACTTCTGGTCAAAAATCAGACGCACAGCAAGGTTTAACAAAAATAATGGAACTTATTGCGCAGGAGGGTGCTCCAATCATTATGGCCGGAGCGGGGGTTCGCGCCGCGAATTTGTCGCAGTTCCTCGACGCCGGAGTGCAGGAAGTCCACAGTTCTGCCGGAGTATGGCTGGCTTCACCCATGCGTTATCGCAATTCGGGGTTGTCGATGTCTTCGGATGCACAAGCGGATGAATATTCCCGCTATGCGGTAGACGGGGCGGCGGTTGCTGAAATGAAAGCAATCATTGCATGCCATCAGGCCAGCTGATTTTTACCGTTGCATCATGTCGCCCAATATGATGCTTGCTCGTACCAGGCCCCTGCAATTTCAACAGGGGCCTTTTTTTCTCCTTCATATTCCAAGCCGCAGCGGTGTTGGCTGCCTTGCTGCAACTTGAACTATTTTGGAGAAGTGGTGCTATACGTAACAGCTATCTGGCAATCCATTACGGTTTACGCGCAATCAAAACCGCACGTAATGGGGCGGGGTAGCCTTCAACCGTTTTGCTGTGGTCGTTCGGGTCAAGGAAGTCGGCCAGTGATTCGGTAATCATCCACTCGGTACGGCGCTGTTCTTCTGTGCTGGTAACACTCACGTCAGCGATACGCACATCGACAAATCCACATTTTTCCAGCCAGTTTTTAAGCGCCAGCGCAGAAGGAATAAAATAGACGTTACGCATTTGCGCGTAGCGGTCACCCGGCACCAGCACGGTGTTTTCGTCACCTTCGACCACCAGCGTTTCCAGCACCAGTTCACCATCTTGTACCAGTTGATCTTTCAACTGCCAGAGATGTTCCAGCGGAGAACGGCGGTGATAAAGCACGCCCATCGAGAAAACGGTATCAAATGCTTTTAGCGCCGGAAGCTGCTCAATACCCAGCGGCAGCAGGTGTGCGCGTTGGTCGTTGCCTAAAAGCTTACGTACCGCTTCAAACTGACACAGGAACAGCTGCGTAGGATCAATCCCCACCGCCAGATGCGCACCTGCGCCAATCATGCGCCACATGTGGTATCCGCTGCCACAGCCAACATCAAGAATGGTTCGCCCGGTTAGATCAGACAGATGCGGCAAAACGCGATCCCATTTCCAGTCAGAGCGCCATTCGGTATCGATATTCACACCGTACAGCGAGTAGGGCCCTTTACGCCACGGCATCAAGTTACGCATCAGGGTATCGATGCGTTTGCGCTGCCCTTCACTCAGTGGCTCTGCACTTTCGGCGGTCACGCTGTGCAGTAAATCCAGACGATGTGGCGTCAGCTCCGGTAAAAACTCGACCGCGTTCGACCACTGCTTAAACAAGCCATGTTGATCTCGCTGCCAGGCGGCAATTTGCGCCGGTAGTGTTTCCAGCCAATGAGAAAGATGATTCTTGGCGATTAGCTGATAAAAGTTACCAAAGTCGATCATGCAGAAACCTCAGCTTTCAGCGCTACCAGAGAACCAAAATTGAAGCACTGGAACCACAGTTCGCTGTGTTCAAAGCCGGCCTTGCGCAGACGCGCTTTGTGAGTTTCAACAGAGTCGGTCAGCATCACGTTTTCCAGCATGCTGCGCTTCTGGCTGATCTCCAGTTCGCTGTAGCCATTTGCCCGTTTGAAGTCGTGGTGCATGTTGAACAGCAGTTCGCCAACGTGGGTATCTTCGAAGCTGAATTTCTCTGACAGCACTAGTGCGCCGCCGGGATTAAGCCCCTGATAAATCTTATCCAACAATGCCTGGCGCTCAGCCGGCTCAAGGAATTGCAGGGTAAAATTCAGCACCACCATAGAGGCGTTTTCAATAGTGATGTTGCGAATATCTCCCTCGACAATCTCGACCGGAGTCGGTGCTTTATAGGCATCAATATGGCGGCGGCAACGTTCGACCATCGCCGGGGAATTATCGACGGCGATAATTTTGCAATTATCATGATGAATATTGCGACGCACCGAGAGCGTCGCAGCGCCCAGAGAGCAGCCCAGATCATAGATCTGTGAGTGGGGTTGCACGAAACGTTCGGCCAGCATACCAATCATTGAAATGATGTTTGAGTAGCCGGGAACGGAACGCTGGATCATGTCCGGGAAGACTTCAGCTACCCGTTCATCAAAGGTCCAGTCACCCAGACTGGCGATAGGCGCAGAAAAAAGCGTGTCGCGGTGAGACATAACGTAAAAATCCGGGAAAAATAAAGTGGCGTATTGTGCGCTAATGCAGGGAGAAAACCAACTCCCAGGGCATATACCAAAGATTCGCCAGCACCATCAGCAACAGTGAACACCAGGTGGCGCTCATGCCAGAACGACGCCAGCGAAACAGGCGGTGGTGGAATCCGTAATAATGCATCAGTCGACCGGCAATCAAAATAAGCCCGCAAATATGCACCATCCACGTTTCTGCGCCGTTCATTTCCATAAATAACAGCAGCACTAATGCGACAGGAATATATTCCACTGCATTACCATGAATGCGGATAGCACTTTGCAGTTCACTAAAGCCGCCGTCGCCATAGGCAACGCGATACTGCATACGCAGGCGAACGACGTCAAAGGAGAACTTTATCAACAATAACGCACCTAATACGGCATAAAGCGCGCTTACCATACAAACTCCCTTTAAAATGGCTTATGGCACTGTCTATGATAGGTGGCATTTTCAGAAAAGAGAAGATTGCTGTGGAATAGATGGCGCTGATCCGATCTCTGGCAGCACGGTGCGCAGATCGCTCCATAGCGTATCCACCAGTTGTGGCGCTTGTGCGATGTCGGGCGTATGCAAGAACAGATATGGCGTTGAGGTCTGCCGCCAGAGCGATAGCTTTGCCAGCCAGACGGCAAAAAATTGCCGATTTTGCGCCATATCATCGCTACCGATAAACCGTACCATCGGATTGTTTGCTGTCACTACGGCATGAACCGGCACCTTCGGTTTCTTACGTTGCGCATCGCGTATGGCTTCAGTATGAGGGATTGCCGCGTGTACCGGGCGGCTATCTAAAACGACCTGATTGACCCCACGCTCATGCAGACCGCGATTAAGTTGTTTCTCTTCCTCGCCTTTGGCAAAAAACGCGGGATGACGCACTTCAACGCCGTAGGTAAAGGTTGCGGGAAGCGTATCGAGAAAATGCCACAGAGCATTGATGTCACTCGGGCCAAAAGTCGCGGGTAACTGTAGCCAGTATTGCCCAATCCGTGCTTCCAGCGGGGACATCCGCGTTAAAAATTCCTGCACTAAATCGTCGCAGTTACGCAGCGCGGCCTGATGCGAAATTGTGGCTGGAAACTTAAAGCAGAACCGAAATGCGTCTGTGGTTTGAGCATGCCAGCGAGAAACGATATCGACTTTCGGCAGCGCGTACAGAGTAGTATTGCCTTCCACACAGTTAAAGTGGCGGGCATACTCTTCCAGACTGGTGATACCCAGGCGCACCCATTTCGGGTGCGACCACTGCGGTAAGCCGATATAGATCATAGCGCTTGCAGGATCTCGTTAACGCTGCGCACGCGAGCAATACGCGGGAAAATATGCGTCATGCTGCCCTGATGTTGATCGGCACTGGCGGCGCTACAGGCGTCTTCCGCAATGATAAGGCTGAAACCCAGTTCCCAGGCGTTACGAGCCGTTGACTCGACGCCGATATTGGTGGAGATGCCGCACAGGACGATGGTGTCGATGCCGCGACGGCGCAATTGTAGCTCAAGGTCAGTGCCGTAGAATGCTCCCCACTGGCGTTTGGTAACTTCCAGATCGCTGGCACATTTGCCCAGAGCGTGCGGGTAATCCCACCAGTTGTCGGGTAATGCTTTTGCCGGGATCTGTGCATCAACCGGCTGTTTCAACGCTTCGGCATAATTATCAGACCAGCCGACGCGAACCCACACTACTGGCGAACCGTGAGCACGAAATTTTTCCGCGAGGCTTGCCGCACGGGCCACAACGTCGTTAGCTGTGTGAGGACCACCGGCAAAGGGCAAAATCCCTTCCTGTAGGTCAATTGCGACAAGGGCGGTAGTTTTAGGGTTCAGTTCCAGCATGGTGACTCCAGTAAAAAAAGAATTCCGTTACACCTTAATCGCGATTCTGTGTGAAAGGGGCGACAATTTTTGTTATTTTTTGTGAGATTACGCAATACCCGCGTAGGAAACACGCGTACAGTCAGTACCGGACTTATCGTGCGGCAGAATTTCCAGTATAATAGCCGCCTTTTTTCATTCAGTTGTGACATTCAGCTAAAGCTGCGACTTCGTCATCTGCAAAGCAGATGACAATCCGCCTGCGGCAAAGTTAAGGGATATCTCATGCGTACAGAATATTGCGGACAGCTACGCCTGTCCCACGAGGGGCAGCAGGTGACTCTGTGTGGTTGGGTCAACCGTCGTCGTGATCTTGGTAGCCTGATCTTTATCGATATGCGCGACCGCGAAGGTATCGTGCAGGTGTTTTTCGATCCGGACCGTGCGGACGCGTTAAAGCTGGCCTCCGAACTGCGTAATGAGTTCTGCATTCAGGTTACGGGCACTGTACGTGCGCGTGATGCGAAAAACGTCAACGCCGATATGGCGACCGGCGAAATTGAAGTTCTGGCGTCCGATCTGACCATCATTAACCGTTCAGATTCACTGCCGCTCGACTCTAACCATGTAAATACTGAAGAAGCGCGTCTGAAGTATCGCTATCTGGATCTGCGTCGCCCGGAAATGGCGCAGCGTCTGAAGACCCGCGCTAAAATTACCAGCCTGGTTCGTCGCTTTATGGATGACCATGGCTTCCTCGACATCGAAACCCCGATGTTGACCAAAGCTACACCGGAAGGCGCGCGCGACTATCTGGTGCCTTCACGTGTGCATAAAGGTAAATTCTACGCGCTGCCGCAGTCTCCTCAGTTGTTTAAACAGCTGCTGATGATGTCCGGCTTCGACCGTTACTACCAGATCGTCAAATGCTTCCGTGACGAAGATTTACGTGCTGACCGTCAGCCTGAATTTACCCAGATCGATGTTGAGACTTCCTTCATGACTGCACCACAGGTGCGTGAAGTGATGGAAGCTCTGGTGCGTAATTTGTGGCTGGAAGTAAAAGGTGTGGACCTGGGCGATTTCCCGATCATGACCTTTGCCGAAGCTGAGCGTCGTTACGGTTCCGATAAGCCGGATCTGCGTAACCCGATGGAACTGGTCGACGTTGCTGACCTGCTGAAATCTGTCGAATTTGCTGTGTTCTCTGGCCCGGCTAACGATCCGAAAGGCCGCGTAGCTGCCCTGCGCGTACCTGGCGGTGCCGCTCTGAGTCGTAAGCAGATCGACGACTACGGTAACTTCATTAAGATCTACGGCGCTAAAGGTCTGGCTTACATCAAAGTCACCGAGCGTGCGAAAGGTCTGGAAGGGATCAACAGTCCGGTGGCTAAGTTCCTGAATGCTTCAATCGTAGAAGCGATTCTGGAACGTACCGGCGCACAAGACGGCGATATGATTTTCTTCGGTGCCGACAACAAGAAAGTGGTTGCTGATGCCCTCGGCGCACTGCGTCTGAAACTGGGTAAAGACCTGAACCTGACAGATGAATCCAAATGGGCGCCGCTGTGGGTCATCGATTTCCCAATGTTCGAAGACGACGGCGAAGGCGGTCTGACCGCGATGCACCATCCGTTTACCGCACCGAAAGATATGACTGCCGCAGAGCTGAAAGCTGCGCCGGAAGATGCGGTTGCCAACGCTTACGATATGGTTATCAACGGTTATGAAGTGGGTGGCGGTTCTGTACGTATCCACAACGGTGACATGCAGCAGACTGTATTCGGTATTCTGGGTATTAATGAGCAAGAACAGCGCGAGAAGTTCGGCTTCCTGCTGGATGCGCTGAAATACGGTACTCCGCCGCATGCGGGTCTGGCATTTGGTCTGGATCGTCTGACCATGCTGTTGACCGGTACCGACAACATTCGTGACGTTATTGCCTTCCCGAAAACGACGGCTGCCGCGTGTCTGATGACCGAAGCGCCAAGTTTTGCCAACGAAGCTGCGCTGGCGGAACTGAGCATCCAGGTTGTGAAGAAGGCAGAGAATAACTGATATGAAGTACAAACAGCCTGTCTCGGTGTTAGTCGTGATTTATGCAAAGGACACCGGGAGAGTGCTGATGTTACAGCGACGCGACGATCCTGATTTCTGGCAGTCGGTCACCGGCAGCCTTGAAGAAGGTGAAACCGCGTCGCAAGCCGCCATGCGCGAAGTAAAGGAAGAGGTCACCATTGATGTTGCCTGCGAGCAACTGACCTTAATTGACTGCCAGCGCACGGTGGAGTTCGAGATTTTTAGTCATTTACGTCATCGCTACGCACCGGGAATCGAACGAAATACGGAATCCTGGTTTTGCCTGGCACTTCCCTCTGAACGAGAGATCGTGTTCACCGAACATCTGACCTATCGTTGGGTTGATGCAGCAGAGGCTGCACAGTTAACCAAGTCGTGGAGTAACCGGCAGGCGATTGAAGAATTTGTAATTAACGTCGCCTGAGAAGGCACGCTTTTTGGAGATATTATTTATGGCAGGTCATAGTAAATGGGCCAACACCAGACATCGTAAAGCAGCGCAGGATGCTAAGCGTGGCAAAATCTTCACCAAGATCATTCGTGAGTTGGTGACGGCGGCCAAACTTGGCGGCGGCGATCCGGATGCGAACCCGCGTCTGCGCGCAGCGGTTGATAAAGCACTGGCTAACAACATGACGCGTGACACCCTGAACCGTGCAATCGCGCGTGGCGTCGGCGGTGATGATGATGCGAACATGGAAACCATCATCTATGAAGGTTATGGTCCTGGCGGCACTGCGGTCATGATTGAATGCCTGTCTGATAACCGTAACCGTACCGTTGCGGAAGTGCGCCATGCGTTCACCAAAACCGGTGGCAACCTTGGCACCGACGGTTCCGTTGCTTACCTGTTCAGCAAAAAAGGCGTGATTTCCTTCGAGCAGGGTGACGAAGACACCATCATGGAAGCGGCGTTGGAAGCGGGTGCTGAAGACGTTGTAACCTTCGACGACGGTGCAATTGACGTTTACACCGCGTGGGAAGAGATGGGTAAAGTGCGTGATGCACTGGAAGCTGCAGGTCTGAAAGCAGACAGCGCTGAAGTGACGATGATCCCGTCAACCAAAGCGGATATGGATGCAGAAACTGCGCCGAAACTGATGCGTCTGATCGATATGCTGGAAGACTGCGACGACGTTCAGGAAGTTTATCATAACGGTGAGATCTCTGATGAGGTTGCCGCTACGTTAGAATGATGTGGTTAAGCCATAAACTAACAGGAGATGCGTGATGTCTATTATTCTCGGCATTGACCCGGGATCGCGCATCACCGGTTATGGCGTAATCCGTCAGGTTGGCAGACAGCTAACCTATCTCGGTAGTGGGTGTATTCGCACTAAAGTTGACGATCTGCCGTCGCGCCTGAAGCTGATTTATGCGGGCGTTTCGGAAATCATCACCCAGTTTAAGCCAGATTATTTCGCCATAGAGCAGGTCTTTATGGCGAAAAACGCTGACTCGGCGCTCAAGCTCGGGCAAGCGCGCGGAGTAGCGATTGTTGCTGCTGTAAACCAGGACCTTCCGGTGTTTGAATATGCTGCGCGGCAGGTGAAACAAACCGTCGTAGGGATAGGCAGCGCGGAGAAAAGTCAGGTACAGCACATGGTGCGCACGTTACTTAAACTCCCGGCAAACCCCCAGGCAGATGCTGCGGATGCGCTGGCTATTGCCATCACCCACTGCCACGTCAGCCAGAACGCCATGCAAATGAGCGATACCCGGCTGAATTTAGCGCGTGGTCGATTACGTTAGTGATAAATGAGGCTGGATATCTATCCAGCCTTTTTTTATGATAGCGCATTACCTTTTAGCCCTTAACGCAGGAGCGTCACGTGATTGGCAGACTCAGAGGCATCATTCTCGAAAAACAACCCCCGCTGGTACTGTTAGAAGTAGGCGGTGTAGGCTATGAAGTCCACATGCCGATGACCTGCTTCTATGAGCTGCCGGAGTCAGGAAAAGAAGCCATTGTTTTCACGCATTTTGTCGTACGTGAAGACGCACAGTTGCTGTACGGCTTTAATAACAAACAGGAACGTACACTGTTTAAAGAGTTAATAAAAACCAACGGCGTTGGACCCAAGCTGGCACTGGCTATTCTCTCGGGTATGTCTGCGCAGCAGTTCGTTAATGCCGTTGAACGTGAAGAGCTAGGCGCGCTGGTCAAACTACCGGGTATTGGTAAGAAAACCGCTGAACGCCTGATTGTCGAGATGAAGGACCGCTTTAAGGGGCTGCATGGCGATCTCTTCACGCCGGCAGCCGATCTGGTGCTGACGTCACCTGCCGGTCCGGAAACGGATGACGCTGAGCAGGAAGCGGTTGCTGCGCTCGTGGCGTTAGGCTATAAACCACAGGAAGCCAGTCGCATGGTGAGCAAAATTGCCCGCCCTGATGCCAGCAGTGAAACCCTGATTCGTGAAGCGCTCCGCGCTGCATTGTGAGGTAAAGGATGATTGAAGCAGATCGCCTGATTTCGGCTGCCAGCACCACGCCTGAAGACCTGGTGGATCGCGCGATCCGCCCCAAATTGCTGGAGGAGTATATCGGCCAGCCTCAGGTTCGCTCGCAAATGGAAATCTTTATCCAGGCAGCGAAACTGCGCGGCGATGCCCTCGATCACCTGCTGATCTTTGGGCCTCCCGGTCTCGGAAAAACGACACTTGCCAATATCGTTGCCAATGAAATGGGGGTAAACCTGCGTACCACTTCCGGCCCGGTACTGGAAAAAGCAGGCGATTTGGCAGCAATGCTCACCAACCTTGAACCTCACGATGTCCTGTTTATCGATGAAATTCATCGCTTATCGCCCGTTGTGGAAGAGGTTCTGTATCCGGCGATGGAAGATTATCAGCTGGATATCATGATTGGCGAAGGGCCGGCTGCGCGCTCTATTAAGATTGATTTGCCACCGTTTACGTTGATCGGCGCGACAACCCGTGCCGGGTCGTTAACGTCCCCATTGCGCGATCGTTTTGGTATTGTGCAGCGACTGGAGTTCTATCAGGTTGCGGACCTTCAGCACATTGTCGGACGTAGCGCACGTTACATGGGGCTGGAAATGAGTGACGAAGGGGCGCTGGAAGTGGCTCGTCGTGCACGTGGCACCCCGCGTATAGCCAACCGCTTGCTACGTCGCGTACGAGATTTTGCCGAAGTGAAGCATGACGGAACAATCTCAGCGGATATTGCTGCCCAGGCGCTGGATATGCTCAATGTTGACGCCGAAGGGTTCGACTACATGGACCGCAAACTGTTGCTGGCAGTGATCGATAAATTCTTTGGTGGACCTGTGGGGCTGGATAACCTGGCCGCTGCGATTGGGGAAGAACGCGAAACCATTGAGGACGTGCTGGAACCGTATTTGATTCAACAAGGGTTTCTGCAACGTACGCCGCGGGGACGCATGGCGACGGTTCGCGCGTGGAACCATTTCGGTATTACACCGCCTGCAATGCCCTGAGTCAGCGTAATGCGTTTATCCGACCTACAATTCTGTAGGCCGGATAAGATACATCAGCATCACTATTCGCTAATACAGCGCACTCAGCTAGCCTGCTTCTTCATCATACTGAAGATAAACAGCAGCGCAGCGCACAGCACTACTGAAGGACCTGCTGGCGTATCATAGAAGGCTGAGAACGTTAACCCGCCTGTAACCGCTATTATTCCCACGCCAACAGCAACGCCTGCCATCTGCTCTGGCGTACGAGCGAAACGACGTGCGGTTGCTGCCGGGATTATCAGCAGTGAGGTAATAATCAGAGCCCCAACGAACTTCATCGCGACACCAATAGTTAACGCTGTCACCAGCATCAGCAGCAATTTAACGCGCTGCAGCTTCACGCCATCGACAAATGCGAGGTCCGGGCTGATGGTCATCGACAGTAAGTTGCGCCACTGCCAAAAAAGTATTGCCAGAACAATCACAACGCCAATGGCAATGGAGATCAAATCCTCCGGCGTAACAGCCAGCAAATCACCGAACAGATAAGCCATCAGATCCACGCGAATATTGGACATCAGGCTAACGACAACCAGACCCAGTGACAACGCACTGTGCGCCATAATGCCGAGTAAAGTATCGATCGCGAGGTGAGGGCGTTTCTCCAGCCACACCAGGCCAGCGGCCAGCATTAGCGTGACAGCAATGACGGCATAGAAAGGATTAACATCCAGCAGCAGGCCAAAGGCGACACCCAGCAGTGAGGCATGCGCCAGTGTATCGCCAAAATAGGACATACGACGCCAGACAACAAACGAGCCGAGCGGGCCGGCAGCGCAGGCCAGCATGATCCCGGCTAACCAACCGGGCAATAACAATTCAATCATGAGTGACCATTTCCCCGACGTAATACGATACGACCCTGTAAATCGTGGCGATGATTATGGTTGTGGCGGTATATTCCGAGTTGTTCGGCGCCGCGCTGCCCGAACATAGAGATGAATTCCGGATGCATAGAAACCACTTCCGGCGTGCCGGAGCAGCAAATGTGATGGTTCAGACACAGTACTTCATCTGTTTTTGCCATCACCAGATGCAGGTCATGAGAAACCATCAGTACGGCACAGTCCAGTTCACGTCGCAGTTGATCAATAAGGTCGTACAAAGCGACCTGACCATTCACATCGACTCCTTGAGTCGGCTCATCAAGCACCAGTAACTGGGGTTTGTTTAGCAATGCGCGGGCCAGCAGAACACGCTGTGTTTCTCCGCCAGACAGCTTTTGCATCGGCGCATTCATCAGGTGTCCGGCCTGAACGCGTTTGAGAGCAGGAAGAATATCTGCTTTTTGCGTGTCTGGACGTAAGCGTAGAAAACGGCTTACCGTTAGTGGCAGCGTGGTGTCGAGGTATAGTTTTTGTGGCACATAGCCAATTCGCAACTGTCCGTTGCGCGTGATAACTCCTTCATCAGCCGCTACCAGCCCCAGGACAACGCGCACCAGCGTAGACTTCCCGGCGCCATTCGGGCCGAGGAGCGTTAAAATTTTACCGGGTCGAAGCTCAAGCGATACGTCAGAAAGGACGCGGCGTTGACCATAAGAGACCGAGACATTTTCCAGTGAAACCAAAGTCGTCATATCAATTTTAGTCTTGCAGAAGTTATAGAATGTTATAATATCACATTTCTCACATTCATTACGATGATTGGTCGCATTATGTTACATAAAAATACGCTTCTTTTCGCAGCATTATCCGCTGCTCTTTGGGGTAGTGCAACACAGGCTGCAAATGCCGCTGTGGTGGCCTCTCTCAAGCCACTAGGTTTCATCGCTTCAGCGATTGCTGATGGGGTAACAGACACCCAGGTTCTCCTGCCTGATGGCGCATCCGAACATGATTATTCATTACGTCCATCAGACGTAAAACGCTTACAGGGCGCGGACTTAGTTGTCTGGATTGGCCCAGAAATGGAAGCGTTTATGGAAAAATCCGTCAAGAATATTCCTAATGGAAAACAGGTAACGATTGCGCAGCTCTCCGACGTGAAACCGTTGCTCATGAAAGGGGCTGACGATGACGATGACGATCATGGGCACGGTGATGCACATGGTGAAAAAAGTGACGAACATCACCATCATGGTGATTACAACATGCATCTTTGGCTCTCCCCAGAGATAGCGCGGGCTTCAGCGGTTGCAATCCATGAAAAATTAGTGGAACTTATGCCGCAAAGTCGAGCCAAACTTGACGCCAACCTGAAGGATTTTGAGGCACAATTAGCCGCAACCGATAAGCAGGTAGGTAACGAGCTCGCGCCGCTCAAGGGTAAAGGTTATTTCGTTTTTCATGATGCTTACGGCTACTACGAAAAACACTACGGACTAACACCGCTTGGTCACTTTACCGTGAACCCTGAGATTCAGCCTGGTGCGCAGCGTTTACATGAAATAAGAACACAGTTGGTTGAGCAAAAAGCAACCTGCGTTTTTGCTGAGCCACAGTTCAGGCCAGCGGTCGTTGAAGCCGTTGCGAGAGGGACGTCCGTTCGAATGGGAACGTTGGATCCCCTCGGAACAAATATCAAACTGGGTAAAACAAGCTATTCAGCGTTTCTGAACCAATTAGCCAACCAGTATGCGAGCTGCCTGAAAGGAGATTAATGAGGAAGTGAATACGTGCAACAGATAGCCCGCTCTGTCGCTCTGGCATTTAATAATCTGCCCCGACCCCATCGCGTTATGCTGGGGTCGCTTACCGTTCTTACACTGGCCGTCGCCGTCTGGCGGCCTTATGTTTACCACCCCGAATCTGCACCAATTGTTAAAACCATCGAGCTGGAAAAAAGCGAGATCCGTTCTCTGTTGCCCGAGGCCAGCGAACCTATCGATCAGGCCGCTCAGGAAGATGAAGCAATTCCACAGGATGAGCTGGATGATAAAACCTCTGGCGAGGTTGGCGTTCATGAATATGTTGTTTCTACCGGTGATACGCTGAGCAGCATTCTGAATCAGTATGGCATTGATATGGGTGATATCAGCCAGCTTGCCGCTGCGGATAAAGAGTTGCGAAACCTGAAAATTGGTCAGCAGCTTTCCTGGACACTGAGTTCGGAAGGTGATTTACAGCGCTTGACCTGGGAAGTTTCTCGTCGTGAAACCCGCACTTACGATCGCACCGCGACGGGTTTCAAAATGAGCAGCGAAATGCAGCAGGGCGACTGGGTTAACAGCCGTATCAAAGGAACCGTGGGCGGGAGTTTTGTCGCCAGCGCAAGAGATGCCGGATTGACCAGTTCTGAAATCAGTGCGGTGATCAAGGCCATGCAGTGGCAGATGGACTTCCGTAAACTGAAAAAAGGCGATGAGTTCTCTGTTCTGATGTCTCGCGAAATGCTGGACGGGAAGCGTGAACAAAGTCAGTTGCTGGGCGTACGCTTACGCTCTGAAGGCAAAGATTATTACGCGATCCGCGCTGAAGACGGTAAATTCTATGACCGTAATGGTACGGGGCTTGCGAAAGGTTTTATGCGCTTCCCTACGGCGAAGCAATTCCGTATCTCATCGAACTTTAACCCGCGCCGCCTGAATCCTGTAACCGGACGCGTTGCACCGCATAAAGGTGTCGATTTTGCGATGCCGCAGGGGACGCCGGTACTGTCGGTGGGTGATGGTGAAGTGGTTGTCGCGAAACGCAGTGGTGCTGCTGGTTACTATGTAGCTATCCGTCATGGCCGTACCTATACCACCCGCTATATGCACCTGCGTAAGCTGTTGGTTAAGCCGGGGCAGAAAGTGAAACGTGGCGACCGTATTGCGCTTTCAGGCAACACCGGACGTTCAACCGGTCCACATCTGCACTACGAAGTATGGGTTAACCAGCAGGCCGTGAATCCGCTGACGGCAAAACTGCCGCGTACGGAAGGGTTGACCGGCTCGGATCGTACCGATTACCTGGCACAGGTGAAAGAGGTTCTGCCTCAACTGCGCTTCGATTAATAAACATACTGATGGAGCCGGTACGCAATGCGTGCCGGCTTTTTTTATTTTGTACGGGACACACTGCGCCGCTACACTATCAGCAGATTTACTTTTCGCGGCACCAGATACTGGAAGAGCATGGAAACGAAAAAAAAGAATATTGAGTACATTCCGGAGTTTCATAAATCATTTCGTCATCCGCGCTACTGGGGCGCCTGGCTGGGAGTGGCGGCGATAGCCGGGATTGCATTAACACCTGCGTCGTTTCGCGATCCTCTTTTGGCGAAGCTGGGGCGTCTTGTTGGTCGTCTGGGGAAAAGCTCCCGCCGCAGAGCGTTAATCAATTTATCTCTCTGCTTTCCTGAACGTAGTGAAGCCGAGCGCGAAGCCATTGTCGATGAGATGTTTGCGACCGCACCTCAGGCGATGGTCATGATGGCAGAGCTGGCGCTGCGTGGTCCGGAGAAAATTCAACATCGGGTAGACTGGCAAGGTCTGGATATCATTGATGAGATGCGCCAGAACAACGAGAAGGTGATTTTTCTCGTTCCTCACGGTTGGGGCGTGGACATCCCGGCGATGCTGATGGCGTCTCAGGGGCAGAAAATGGCCGCGATGTTCCACAACCAGGGAAACCCGGTATTTGATTATGTCTGGAACACAGTACGCCGTCGTTTCGGCGGTCGTTTACATGCGCGTAATGATGGTATCAAACCCTTTATTCAGTCGGTTCGTCAGGGATACTGGGGATACTATTTACCGGATCAGGATCATGGTCCCGAGCATAGCGAGTTTGTGGATTTCTTTGCCACCTATAAAGCAACATTGCCGGCGATTGGCCGCCTGATGAAGGTATGTCATGCTCGCGTAGTGCCGCTTTTCCCGGTGTATGACGGCAAAACGCACCGTCTGACGATTCAGGTACGTCCGCCCATGGACGACATTCTGACGGCGGATGACAACACCATTGCCAGACGGATGAATGAAGAGGTGGAGATTTTTGTCGCTCCGCACCTCGAACAGTATACCTGGATTTTAAAGTTGCTTAAGACCCGTAAACCTGGCGAAATTGAGCCGTACAAACGCAAAGATCTCTACCCTAAAAAGTAAAAAAAAGCCTCTCGTTAGAGAGGCTTTTTTACATACAACCGCGTCACTATTCTACAGTCAGAATACGCGTGGTGTTAGTGGAGCCTATGGTGCTCATGACATCGCCCTGCGTCACAATAACCAGGTCACCGGAGACCAGATAGCCTTTGTCGCGCAGCAGGTTAACTGCCTCACTGGCCGCAACTACGCCGTCAGTTTCGCTGTCAAAATGAACCGGCGTGACGCCACGGTACAGAGATGTCAGGTTCAGCGTACGCTCATGACGGGACATGGCGAAAATTGGCAGACCGGAACTGATACGCGAAGTCATCAGCGCAGTACGTCCTGATTCCGTCATGGCGATGATAGCGGTCACCCCTTTCAGGTGGTTAGCGGCATACATTGCGGACATGGCAATCGCTTCTTCAACGTTATCAAACTGTACGTCGAGGCGGTGTTTAGAGACATTAATACTTGGGATTTTTTCAGCACCCAGACATACGCGCGCCATTGCCGCGACGGTTTCAGCCGGGTACTGGCCTGCGGCTGTTTCTGCCGAAAGCATCACGGCGTCGGTGCCATCCAGCACGGCGTTAGCTACGTCCATGACTTCCGCACGGGTTGGCATCGGGTTGGTGATCATCGACTCCATCATCTGCGTAGCGGTAATGACCGCACGGTTCAACTGACGAGCACGACGAATCAACGCTTTCTGAATACCCACCAGTTCCGGGTCGCCAATCTCAACGCCCAGATCACCACGAGCAACCATGACCACGTCAGACGCAAGGATGATGTCATCCATCGCATTCTGGTCACAGACAGCTTCTGCACGTTCTACTTTTGCGACAATCTTCGCATCACAACCTGCATCGCGCGCCAGACGGCGGGCATAGTTAAGATCTTCGCCACAGCGTGGGAAGGAGACCGCCAGATAGTCGACGCTTATCTGTGCGGCAGTAATAATGTCGGCCTTGTCTTTGTCGGTCAGCGCTTCAGCAGAGAGGCCACCACCCAGTTTGTTGATGCCTTTGTTGTTGGAGAGCGGGCCGCCGACGGTGACTTCGGTAAAGACTTTCATGCCCTGAACTTCCAGTACTTTTAGCTGTACGCGACCATCGTCCAGCAGCAGGATATCGCCTGGCACGACGTCGGCTGGCAGTCCTTTATAATCAATACCAACTTTTTCCTTGTCGCCTTCACCTTTACCCAGGTTGGCGTCTAACAGGAACTTGTCGCCAACATTGAGAAATACTTTACCTTCTTTAAAGGTGGATACGCGGATTTTAGGCCCCTGCAGGTCACCCAAAATGGCTACATGGCGTCCCAGTTTTGCGGCTATTTCACGGACCTTATCCGCACGCATTTTGTGATCTTCTGGAGAGCCGTGTGAAAAGTTCATACGTACGACGTTCGCACCCGCAGCGATAATTTTTTCAAGGTTGTTATCGCGGTCAGTTGCCGGGCCTAACGTGGTAACGATTTTGGTTCTGCGAAGCCTTCTGGACATGTAATACTCCGTTGACTGAAACAACTAGGTGTTGCGTGAACATTGATCCGGCCGTTCTCAAAAATTAACGGTAAAAATGAACGACCCGGATGATAAAAGGGTAGAACATTGTTATTGCTTTTAGCGGTCATTACCCTTGATGAGTAATTCTTTATCAAAACGCGATTCCTTGAGCGCTTCCTTGACACGCTTCAAGTTATCTCTAAATTTTGTCCCTCGGCGCAAAGTAAATCCTGTAGCCAGCACATCTATCACGGTCAGTTGAGCAAGTCGAGAGACCATGGGCATATAAATGTCAGTATCTTCCGGTACGTCGAGGGTAATAGCTAACGTAGCTTCTCGCGCCAGAGGCGTTCCGGGAGAAGTCAGTGCGATTACCATAGCATCGTTTTCCCGTGCCAGCTGAGCAAGCTCCACCAGGCTCTTTGTTCTTCCGGTATGGGAAATGAGCACAATGACATCATCATCGCTACAATTCATACAACTCATGCGTTGCAGAACTATGTCGTCTGAATAAATAACTGGAACGTTAAAACGGAAGAATTTATTCATGGCGTCGTGCGCCACGGCTGCAGATGAACCCAGCCCAAAAAAGGCAATTTTTTTCGCCTGGGTTAATAGATCGACTGCACGATTTACCGCCGAGCTATCCAGCGACTGACGAACATGATCCAGACTAGCCATCGCCGATTCGAAGATTTTCCCCGTGTAGGATTCTACGCTGTCATCCTCGTCCACATTGCGATTAACATAAGGGGTACCATTTGCCAGACTTTGCGCCAGATGCAGTTTAAAATCAGGAAAACCACGCGTGTCCATACTGCGACAGAATCGATTGACGGTCGGTTCGCTGACATTGGCTTCCAGGGCCAGCGTGGCAATGCTTGAATGAATTGCCTGGTCGGGTGAAGTAAGAATAACGTCGGCGACTTTACGTTCTGACTTGCTCAGATGTTCCAGTTTTAACTGGATTTTTTCCAGCATATTCATGATGTAGGTGGACTCATGGGTCATGGGCAAAAACGATTTCAACGATACAGGAAATCGAGAGATAATTTTGGTAGATAGTACCCCTGCTAAGGAAGGAACGGGGCAAAATGGACAGAAAAGTTGTTGTTTTTTTTCATTACATGATCGGAGTCGGGTTTTCCTGGTTCTTTATGGCTACGAAAAAAAGCGACTTTTTTATCCATTTTGCTGCGGTAAACGCCAACAAAGCCGTTGTTTACGGTAACAGCACGGCTGGATAAGCGTTTACGGTTCACTGAATCACGTAAAAGCAGTACAGTGCACTGTAATAAAATTACAACCAGTGTCTGGCAAAAGCACCAGGCACTTAACTGAGGAGAATGACATGGCGGTAACGCAAACAGCCCAGGCATGTGACCTGGTCATTTTCGGTGCGAAGGGCGATCTTGCGCGACGGAAATTGCTGCCTTCCCTGTATCAACTGGAAAAGGCCGGTCAGATTAGCCCGGATACCCGCATTATTGGGGTAGGACGTGCCGACTGGGACAAAGCAGCCTATACCAAGGTTGTACGCGAAGCGCTCGAAACCTTCATGAAAGAAAAGATTGATGAAGGTTTGTGGGACACCCTCAGTGGTCGCCTGGAGTTTTGTAATCTGGACGTTAATGATACCGCGGCATTTAACCGTCTGGGCGAGATGCTGGATCAGAAAGCACGTACCACTATTAACTATTTTGCTATGCCGCCAAGCACCTTTGGCGCAATCTGCAAAGGTTTGGGCGAAGCAAAACTGAACGCTAAACCTGCTCGTGTGGTAATGGAAAAACCGTTGGGGACGTCGCTGGCGACCTCCCGCGAAATCAACGACCAGGTGGGCGAGTATTTCGAAGAGTGCCAGGTTTACCGTATCGACCACTATCTCGGCAAAGAGACGGTACTGAACCTGTTGGCCCTGCGTTTTGCCAACTCCCTGTTTGTGAACAACTGGGATAACCGCACTATCGATCACGTAGAAATTACCGTGGCGGAAGAGGTGGGTATTGAAGGTCGTTGGGGTTATTTTGACCAGGCCGGTCAAATGCGCGATATGATCCAGAACCACCTGTTGCAGATCCTGTGCATGATCGCGATGTCGCCGCCGTCCGACCTGAGCGCTGACAGCATCCGTGACGAAAAAGTGAAGGTACTGAAATCACTGCGCCGTATCGATCGCTCGAACGTACGTGAAAAAACGGTTCGTGGCCAGTACACCACCGGATTTGCTCAGGGTAAAAAAGTTCCGGGGTATCTGGAAGAAGAAGGCGCGAACAAGAGCAGCAATACGGAAACCTTTGTTGCTATCCGCGTGGATATCGACAACTGGCGCTGGGCGGGTGTTCCATTCTACCTGCGTACCGGTAAGCGCCTGCCGACGAAATGCTCTGAAGTTGTTGTCTACTTCAAAACGCCTGAGCTGAATCTGTTTAAAGAATCCTGGCAGGATCTGCCGCAGAACAAACTGACAATCCGTTTGCAGCCTGATGAGGGTGTCGATATTCAGGTGCTTAACAAAGTACCGGGCCTGGACCACAAGCATAATCTGCAGATCACCAAGCTGGATCTGAGTTACTCCGAAACCTTCAATCAAACGCATCTGGCCGATGCTTACGAACGTTTGCTGCTGGAAACCATGCGTGGTATTCAGGCGCTGTTTGTACGCCGTGATGAGGTAGAAGAAGCGTGGAAGTGGGTCGACTCCATCACCGAAGCCTGGGCGATGGATAACGACGCGCCGAAGCCATACCAGGCGGGGACCTGGGGACCGGTTGCCTCCGTGGCGATGATCACTCGTGACGGTCGTTCCTGGAATGAATTCGAATAAAATATCACCTAATCATTAGGTGTTATTTTACCGGTAACATGATCTAACACAGATTGTAGAATAATTTTTGCACTTTTAAGCCTCGCGTGGATTCACCCGCGAGGCTTTTTTTATTACACTGCCTGAAACGATTTTGCCCCTGAGCTACGGCTAGTAAGCGATTCAGCATAATTTAACTATCTTGAAACGCATTGTTAATCCGACCGCTCTGACAGATAAATTTTAGGAGCCTCTATGAATCCGAATTTGTTACGCGTAACACAACGTATCATCGAACGTTCTCGTGAGACACGTTCCGCCTACCTCTCGCGCATCGAACAGGCTAAAACGACAACTGTTCACCGTTCACAGTTGGCATGCGGAAATCTGGCGCACGGTTTTGCTGCCTGCCAGCCTGATGACAAAGCATCGCTGAAAAGCATGTTGCATAACAATATCGCGATCATTACCTCCTATAACGACATGCTTTCCGCGCATCAGCCGTATGAACATTATCCGGCTATCATTCGCAAAGCACTGCATGAAGCCAATGCGGTAGGGCAGGTTGCCGGTGGTGTGCCTGCTATGTGTGATGGCGTGACCCAGGGGCAGGATGGGATGGAGCTTTCACTGCTAAGCCGCGAAGTGATTGCGATGTCTGCGGCGGTGGGTTTATCTCATAATATGTTCGACGGCGCATTGTTCCTCGGCGTGTGCGATAAAATTGTCCCGGGCCTGGCGATGGCGGCGTTGTCCTTTGGTCATCTGCCTTCTGTCTTTATCCCATCAGGTCCGATGGCGAGCGGTTTGGCGAACAAAGAAAAAGTGCGTATTCGTCAGCTGTATGCAGAAGGAAAAGTGGACCGTATGGCTCTGCTTGAATCCGAGGCTGCGTCTTATCACGCACCAGGAACCTGTACGTTCTACGGCACCGCTAATACCAACCAGATGGTCGTTGAGTTTATGGGGATGCAACTGCCAGGCTCCTCTTTCGTACATCCGGATGCTCCGTTACGTGAAGCACTGACAGCTGCTGCTGCTCGTCAGGTAACGCGCCTTACCGGAAATGGCAACGAATGGATGCCGATCGGCAAAATGATCGATGAAAAAGTGGTGGTCAACGGGATCGTAGCGCTGCTGGCGACAGGGGGGTCTACCAACCATACGATGCATCTGGTAGCGATGGCGCGCGCGGCCGGAATTTTGATCAACTGGGATGACTTCTCCGATCTGTCCGATATCGTGCCGCTGATGGCACGCTTGTACCCGAATGGTCCGGCGGATATCAACCACTTCCAGGCTGCAGGTGGTGTACCGGTATTAATGCGTGAACTGCTTAATGCAGGTCTGCTGCACGAAGATGTTAACACCGTAGCCGGGTTTGGTTTATCTCGCTACACCCTTGAACCATGGCTTAACAACGGTGAGCTGGACTGGCGTGAAGGTGCCACGAAGTCTCTCGACAGCAATGTGATCGCGACTTTCGATAAGCCGTTCTCGCATCACGGCGGTACTAAAGTGCTGAGTGGTAACCTGGGACGTGCGGTGATGAAGACATCAGCCGTGCCGGTAGAGAACCAGGTCATAGAGGCTCCGGCTATTGTCTTTGAAAGTCAGCATGATGTGTTACCTGCTTTTGATGCTGGTCTGTTGGACCGCGATTGCGTGGTGGTTGTGCGCCATCAGGGACCAAAAGCGAATGGAATGCCAGAATTACATAAACTCATGCCGCCACTTGGTGTATTATTGGACCGTTGTTTCAAAATCGCGTTAGTTACCGATGGACGACTTTCAGGTGCTTCAGGTAAAGTGCCTTCAGCAATCCATGTAACCCCGGAAGCCTATGATGGCGGGCTGCTGGCTAAAGTGCGTGATGGCGACATCATTCGTGTGAATGGACAGACAGGTGAATTGACGCTGCTGGTGGATGAAGAGGAACTTGCCTCTCGTCAGCCTCATATTCCTGACCTCAGCGCTTCGCGTGTGGGAACAGGCCGTGAGATGTTCAGCGCGTTGCGCGAAAAGCTGTCCGGTGCGGAGCAGGGCGCAACCTGTATCACTTTTTAAACGACAAATTTTGTAATCAGGCGAGAGAAAACTCTGATGAAAAACTGGAAGACAAGTGCAGAAGCAATCCTGACCACTGGCCCGGTAGTACCGGTTATCGTGGTAAATAAACTGGAACACGCGGTGCCGATGGCGAAAGCGTTGGTTGCAGGGGGCGTGCGCGTTCTGGAAGTGACCTTACGTACCGCATGTGCGATGGATGCCATTCGCGCGATAGCTAAAGAAGTCCCGGACGCGATTGTCGGCGCAGGTACCGTTCTGAATCCACAGCAACTGGCGGAAGTAACGGAAGCGGGCGCGCAGTTTGCGATTAGCCCTGGTCTGACCGAGCCCCTGTTGAAAGCCGCAACTGAAGGAACTATTCCGTTGATCCCAGGTATCAGCACCGTTTCTGAACTGATGCTGGGTATGGACTATGGTTTGAAAGAGTTTAAATTCTTCCCGGCAGAAGCTAACGGCGGTACTAAAGCGTTGCAGGCGATTGCAGGTCCGTTCTCCCAGGTACGTTTCTGCCCGACCGGTGGTATCTCCCCGGCGAATTACCGTGACTACCTGGCGCTGAAAAGCGTACTGTGCATCGGTGGATCCTGGCTGGTTCCGGCAGACGCGCTGGAAGCGGGTGATTACGATCGCATCACTAAACTGGCTCGCGAAGCCGTAGAAGGCGCGAAGCAGTAAGATCTGTTGTGCCGGGCAGTGCTGCACTGACCCGGCCTGCGAATACTTTAAAATGGGCCATCGGGCCCGTTTTTTTTTATCCTGCTACATTCACCTGCGCGGCGGCGTTTTTCGCGCGTTCAACCGCCTCGTCAACGTTGTCTGCCGTCGCCAGTACGACGCCTAAGCGACGGGTTCCGTCGATTTCAGGTTTACCGAACAGACGGAGTTGCAACCCTGCACCAACGGCACTGTCAACGTTATCAAATGTGACATTCTGACTGGTAAGCTGTGGCAGGATAACGGCTGATGCAGATGGCCCATACTGGCGGATTGCGCCAACCGGAAGCCTGAGGAATGCGCGAACGTGCAGGGCAAACTCGGATAGATCCTGTGAAATCAATGTCACCATACCCGTATCATGTGGGCGAGGGGATACCTCGCTGAAAATCACCTCGTCACCGCACACAAACAGCTCTACGCCAAACAATCCGTAACCGCCCAACGCCAGTACCACTTTGCGAGCGATTTCCTGTGCACGTTCCAGCGCCAGTTCGCTCATTTTCTGGGGCTGCCAGGATTCACGATAGTCGCCATCTTCCTGACGATGGCCTACCGGCGCACAAAAGTGCACACCATCGACGGCGCTTACGGTCAACAGGGTGATTTCAAAGTCGAAATTAACCACACCTTCCACGATAACGCGTCCTGCGCCCGCTCGGCCACCCTGCTGGGCATAATCCCAGGCTCTGGCAAGCTGATCGGCTGAACGGATAAAACTCTGTCCTTTTCCGGAGGAACTCATCACCGGCTTCACGATGCAGGGGAATCCAATTTCGGCCACGGCTTCGCGAAAGCGAGTTTCGCTGTCAGCAAAGCGGAAAGATGAGGTCGGTAAGGACAGTTCTTCCGCGGCGAGGCGACGGATACCTTCACGATTCATGGTCAGTTGGGTCGCGCGCGCGCAAGGCACGACGTTCAGACCTTCCTGCTCCAGCGCTACCAGCGTACTCGTGGCAATGGCTTCAATCTCAGGAACGATATAGTGTGGTTTTTCGTGCGCGACAACCTGACGCAAAGCGTCACCATCCAGCATATTGATTACGTATGAGCGATGGGCAACGTGCATAGCTGGTGCGTCAGGGTAACGATCCACGGCAATGACTTCTACACCCAGGCGTTGGCATTCAATCGCGACTTCTTTACCCAGTTCACCTGATCCTAATAACATCACTCGCGTTGCTGCCGGACGCAGCGCTGTGCCTAATAACGTCATAAATTAATCCCCTGTTTTATCTGGGCGCAGTATATACGAAAACGTTTGCGTCTGTCTTTATTACCAGGTTGATTTCAAGGGTGAAAAAGAATATACTGTACATAAATACAGGTAATTTATGAGGCTGCAAAAATGGCGGTTGAAGTTAAATACGTAGTCATTCGGGAAGGTGAGGAAAAAATGTCGTTTACCAGCAAAAAGGAAGCCGATGCCTATGACAAAATGCTTGATACAGCAGATCTGCTCGATACGTGGCTGGAGCAGTCACCGGTCGCGCTGGAAGATGAGCAGCGTGAAGCGCTTTCCCTGTGGCTGGCTGAGCAAAAAGATGTGCTGAGCGCGATCCTGAAAAACGGCAAACTGCCATCCCCACAGGTGGTCGATAACGATGCTTCTGCTGAGGATGATACACAGGCTGCCTGATCCGACTTGCGCTCCTGAGGTTTTGTACCATGCTTTTCCCTGAATCATTGTGCTGTACCCAACTGATTTCACGTTGCATTAATAGCGACTGAAAGACGAAGGGGATAAAGGAGAAAAGAATGAATAAAACAAGAGCGTTGTTGAGCCTGCTGCTGTTATCTGCCAGCGTGTCAGTTTTTGCGGTTAATACGGAGAGTAAATCAGTCAATTTTCCAAACTGTGAAGGTTTGAAAGCTGACGGTATCGCGGCAAGTGTGAAACGCGACTACCTGCAAAACCGTATTGTACGTTGGGCCGACGATCAAAAAAGACTCGGGCAACTTGATCCTGTTGCCTGGGTGAACCCGCAGGATATTGTTGGTAAAGACGGACAATGGACGGTACCTCTTACCGTTCGTGGGAAAAGCAGCGATATTCAATATCAGGTTAAGCTTGATTGTAAAGCCGGCACGGCGGAGTACCTGCAACGTCAGTAGCTGAATTTGCACATCTTTTGATGACCTGAACACTTCCTGACATCCCCTCGGGTACGCTTTGATGATTATTCGTCTGTACTTGAGGGGCAAAATGGCTAACTGGCTGAATCAACTTCAATCTCTTCTTGGGCAAAAAGGATCATCCGGTTCATCTTCTGGTGAACAAGGACTGAGCAAACTGCTGGTTCCCGGTGCATTAGGCGGTCTGGCAGGATTACTGGTCGCCAACAAATCCTCACGCAAATTACTCACTAAATACGGTACCAGCGCACTGTTGGTTGGTGGCGGTGCGATCGCCGGTAGCGTTTTATGGAATAAATACAAAGATAAAGTCCGCGCAGCGCACCAGGATGAACCTCAGTTTGGCACGCAGAGTACACCGCTGGATGAACGTACTGAACGTCTGATCCTGGCGCTGGTATTTGCGGCTAAAAGCGATGGTCATATTGATGCTAAAGAGCGAGCCGCTATCGAACAACAGCTGCGTGACGCGGGAGTGGAAGAGCAAGGGCGTGTTCTGATTGAGCGGGCCATTGAACAACCGCTTGATCCTCAACGCCTCGCTCAAGGGATCCGCAACGAAGAAGAGGCGCTGGAAATTTACTTCCTGAGCTGTGCAGCTATTGATATCGACCACTTTATGGAGCGCAGTTATCTGAATGCGCTGGGTGATGCACTGAAGATCCCACAGGATGTTCGTGAGGGTATCGAGCAGGATCTCAAACAGCAAAAACAGGCGTTGCCGGGTTAAATAGTTACGCTTGAGGAGCACGTTTCGCTTGCATCATTGCTGACTTTTGCCACCCTTATAGGATGTTTAAGCAGAAGAACAATGACATGCTACCAAAAGCTCCTCGTATTCCACATGCCATGACGCAGCATGGCGATACTCGTGTTGATAATTATTACTGGTTGCGAGATGACACCCGCTCGCAGCCAGAAGTGCTGGACTATCTGCAACAAGAAAATGCATATGGCCGCCAGGTTATGGCTTCCCAGCAGGCATTGCAGGATCGTGTGCTGAAAGAAATTATCGACCGTATTCCCCCTCAGGATGTTTCCGCTCCTTATGTGAAAAATGGTTATCGCTACCGGCATATTTATGAACCGGGATGTGAATATGCCATTTATCAGCGTCAGTCTGCTCTCAATGAAGAGTGGGATGAATGGGATACCTTGCTGGATGGTAACCAGCGTGCAGCCCACAGCGAATTCTATACGCTGGGAGGACTCGCAATATCACCCGATAATACCGTTATGGCTCTGGCGGAGGATTACCTGTCTCGTCGGCAATATGGCATTCGTTTTCGCAATCTACAAACCGGGAACTGGTATCCGGAAGTACTGGATAATGTTGAGCCGGAATTGGTCTGGGCGAACGATTCTCAGACCTTTTATTATGTTCGCAAACATGAAACAACATTATTACCGTATCAGGTATGGCGGCATACCGTTGGATCACCATCCATTCATGATCAACTGGTGTATGAAGAAGCTGACGATATGTTTTATGTCAGTCTGCACAAAACCACCTCGCAGCATTATGTTGTTATCCATGTCGCCAGCGCGACAACCAGCGAAGTGTTGTTGCTTGATGCGGAGCTGGCCGATGCCGAGCCGCTGGTATTTTTGCCACGGCGTAAAGACCATGAGTACAGTCTTGATCACTATCAGCACGCGTTTTATCTGCGATCTAACCGTCAGGGGAAAAACTTTGGTTTGTATCGCACCCGCGTGCGTGATGAACAGGCCTGGGAAGTGCTGATCCCGCCGCGTGATAGCGTCATGCTGGAAGGATTTACGCTGTTTACCGACTGGCTGGTGGTGGAGGAGCGTCAGCGCGGTTTAACCAGTTTACGACAAATCAACCGCAAAACGCGTGAAGTGGTCGGGATTGCTTTCGACGATCCGGCTTACGTAACGTGGCTGGCGTACAATCCCGAGCCGGAGACATCGCGCCTGCGTTATGGCTATTCATCCATGACGACGCCGGACACCCTGTTTGAACTGGATATGGACACCGGAGAGCGACGTGTACTCAAACAGACGGATGTCCCCGGATTCGACGCGGCCGATTACCGCAGTGAGCATGTGTGGATCACCGCGCGCGATGGTACGGAGGTTCCTGTCTCGTTGGTTTACCATCAAAAGCATTTTCGCAAAGGGAAAAATCCCTTACTGGTTTATGGTTATGGCTCTTATGGCGCTAGCATGGATGCAGATTTCAGCAGCAGTCGCCTGAGTCTGCTGGATCGGGGGTTTGTTTATGCCATCGCCCATGTGCGGGGCGGCGGTGAACTGGGACAGCAGTGGTACGAAGATGGTAAGTTTCTGCAAAAGAAAAATACCTTTAATGATTATCTCGATGTTTGCGAGGCACTATTAAAACTGGGTTACGGTGCAGCTTCACTGTGTTACGGCATGGGGGGAAGCGCTGGTGGGATGCTAATGGGGGTTGCAATTAACGAACGCCCGCAGCTGTTTCATGGTGTTATTGCGCAGGTGCCGTTCGTCGATGTCTTGACCACGATGCTGGATGAGTCAATTCCACTGACCACCGGGGAATTTGAAGAGTGGGGTAATCCGCAGGACGCGGAGTACTATGCCTACATGAAAAGCTACAGCCCGTACGATAATGTCACCGCGCAAGCCTATCCGCATCTGTTGGTCACCACCGGGCTACATGATTCTCAGGTGCAATACTGGGAGCCGGCAAAGTGGGTAGCGAAACTGCGGGAGCTGAAAACGGATGACCACCTGCTGCTACTGTGTACGGATATGGACTCCGGGCACGGGGGCAAATCTGGTCGCTTTAAATCGTATGAAGGCGTGGCCCTTGAGTTCGCTTTTTTGATAGGACTGGCGCAAGGGACACTACCCGGGCAGGCAACAACTCAGGCGTTATCGAGATAGTGCTTAAGCGTTAGTCGTAGTTCCGGGCTCATACTGTCAAGGTTATTAAACAGCCAGCGCAAATAGCCCGGATCGCGTTCAGCCACTTCTGATACCGCTTTGCCGCGGTATTTGCCAAAGGTAAATGTGGTCAACAGTGCCGGGCGACCGGTGATGTCGGCCATTTGCTCTGCCGACCAACCCGACGTGTTTATGATGTCGATCAGCAATGCCGCAGTGATGTAGCAATCGTAAAGGGCACGGTGATGATGCAGACCGGAAGGCGTCTGTACATTCAGTTTGCGGGATTTATAGAGTGCCATATTGCTGTATTTAATTCCCGGCCACAGACGGCGGGAAAGCTTCATGGTGCAAATCCACTCTCCGGGCATGTCTGGCAATACACGACGGTCAAAACTCGCATTGTGCGCTACGTACCACTCGCTGCCGTAATAATGCGGGATGACGTCTTCAATCCAGGGTTTATCCGCCACCATGGATTCGGTAATACGGTGAATTGCCATCGCCTGAGGACTAATGGGACGGTCAGGGCGCACCAGGTGGCTCATTGGATTGACAATCTGTCCGTCTACTACATCGACAGAAGCAATCTCAACAATGCCTCCCTGCAGGCCACAGGTTTCTGTATCTATTATGCGCAACATGCCAAGCTCCTGACCAAAACGACTAGCGTAATGGAATGATATCACCTTGCCAACCCTGAGAGGTGCGTTGACCGGTTAAGAGCAGTGAACCGCGGTCGGCGCGCACAATCAAACGACCGCGCTCATCCCATAAAGCGCTGCTGCCGCGCGCATTGGCCATCAGCACTGCAATGGCGAATTTATGCGAAAAACTCTGCAGTCGCGAGGTGGAGGAGAGAAGCTCAGGTTCGCTGATACACTGGCTGGTGGTGAACAGCGAAAACTCAGGGTCAATATCAATGCCTTCCGGCTGAGTATCGACAACGCTTATGGTGTTTCGCTGTCTGGCAATACAGGCTCCATGGCTCTGATGAAATGTTAACGGTGACGCCAGCCCGGGTGAAAAAAGGGCAATACCCTTCACAAACTGGTTGTTATGTTCAACCGGTAACCCCGTAATTATGGTCATGCGATAACTCGCAGCGGCATGGGCCAGGGGTTGCAGGAGAGCCTCATCAGGAGGTGCCGGAAGAAAATCATCCCCATCTACGCATCCCAACAGCGAAAGGGAGGGGAAAACCAGCAATTCACACTGACATTTGGCAGCTGCTCTGATGAATTGCAGGTGATGCGCGACATGTTCTGTTAGCGTTGTCTGTAGAGGTTCGTACTGTGCTGCGGCAATTTTCCAGTGTGACATAATGACTTCCTTTTCATAGTGTCTACAATCATCCTTAAATTATAGATTAAGAATGTGCTTATACTTTAGCAGCCACCATGTAAGGAATTGTAACGTAATATAAGGTTTATTTAACTTTCGGCTCGTAAGGTAAACGTGAGAGGGAAACCGATGCCAAACGGTGTGCGATCAGCCGCTCGCGAAACCAGTCGCGTAGATGTTCAGGTTGCTCGCGCTCGACGACTTCTGCAACGACAGGCATGTTATAGCGCTCTTTAAATGCGACACCTGCCGCGGCCAAATCAACATTGACCTTATCCATCTCATCTTGTTCAAGTTTAGCCAGGTTGATGTTCATGGGCTTCTCCTTATATCTATCCATTGGCGCGCAAAAGTTACTAAGAGAGTGCATTAATGGCAAGCCAGAAATGATGATTCTCGACTCGATCATTGTAGAAGGTTATTCTCTACAAATTAGACATAACAAAAAGGAATAGTTGATATGCTTTCTACTGCATCTTTACTTCGCTATGCCCTCATCGCACTGACTTCCGCTCTGGCAACTCCCGCAGCGCTGGCTCATGCGCATTTGACAACGCAAAGTCCTGAGGCGGATGCGCAGATCATAGCCTCTCCCCAGGCGTTGACTCTTAATTTTTCTGAAGGCGTTGAGCCTGCGTTCAGTGGCGCAACGCTTACAGGCCCAAAACAGACACAGATCAAAACCGGCAAGCCGACGCGCAATGAACAAGATAAGACGCAACTGATCATTCCGCTCGCTCAGTCACTGGATGCCGGGAAATATACGGTTGACTGGCATGTTGTATCAGTGGATGGTCACAAGACGAAAGGGCAATATACCTTTAGCGTGAAATAAACCATGCTGGCACTTACCTGGGTCGCTCTGCGTTTTATCCATTTCACCACTTTAATGCTGGTATTTGGCTGTGCGCTTTACAGTGCATGGCTGGCTCCTGTCTCAGTCCGTCGCTTGATGATGCGCCGCTTTTTGCGTTTGCAACGGCATGCCGCGACATGGAGTTTTATTAGCGCAACACTGATGTTGGCGATCCAGGGTGGATTAATGGGATCGGGCTGGCAGGATGTTATCTCTGTAGAAATATGGGGAGCGGTTCTGCAAACGCAGTTTGGTGGCGTGTGGTTATGGCAGATTATTCTCGCGCTGGTCACGCTGGTGGTAACTATCATTGTGCCGCACAGCATGTCACGGTTGTTGCTGATTATGGCAATTGCCCAGTTTATCCTATTGGCTGGTGTCGGACATGCAACCCTACATGACGGCGTCGTGCGGGCTATACAGCAGCTTAATCATGCGTTACATCTGATATGCGCTGCAGCCTGGTTTGGCGGCCTGCTGCCAGTTATTTACTGTATGAGGATGGCTAAGGGCCGTTGGCGACAGCAGGCTATTAGCACTATGATGCGATTTTCCCGCTACGGGCATCTTTTTGTTATCGGCGTATTGCTTACCGGCATGGCGAATGTGTTGTTTATTGTCGGTTTGTCAGTCCCCTGGCACGCAGCGTATGGGCAATTGCTTTTGTTAAAATGTGCCCTGGTCGCGCTAATGGTGGCGATTGCACTCGTGAATCGGTATGTTCTCGTACCACGCATGCAGCAAGATAACCGCTGTATGACTCTCTACTTTATCTGGATGACGAAGCTTGAATGGGGAATAGGGGCTGTCGTGCTGGCGATTGTCAGCCTGTTTGCAACTCTTGAACCTTTCTGATGGACTGGCAAACGTATGAAAAAAATAGTTATCTCTTTATTACTCCTGACAAGTTCAGGAGCTGCACTGGCTGCACCACAGGTCATTACCGTCAGCCGTTTTGAGGTTGGTAAAGATAAGTGGGCGTTTAATCGTGAAGAGGTGATGTTGACCTGTCGGCCTGGCAACGCACTGTATGTCATTAATCCCAGCACGTTGGTGCAATACCCACTGAATGATATTGCCAGAGAGCAGGTTGAAAACGGTAAAACGACGGCAAAACCGATCGACATTATTCAGATTGATGATCCGGCGAAACCAGGCGAAAAAATGAGCCTTGCGCCGTTTATCGAACGTGCAGAAAAGCTCTGTTAGTTGTCAGATATACCTCTCTGATTTCCAATAAAAAACCGCAAGGATCTCTCAGGAGAACTTGCGGTTTTTGCGTTGTTGCGGGTGACAATCGTCCTTTTTTTCAGGCCACTTTAGTCACGGACTGGAAAACCTGAGTCACGGACTGGAAAACCTGGCGCTGTCATCTATTCTTAAATGGCAGGGTAACTTAGCCTGCATTAATGCCAACTTTTAGCGCACGGCTCTCTCCCAAGAGCCATTTCCCTGGACCGAATACAGGAATCGTATTCGGTCTCTTTTTATGAGCTTATTTTCGTTGGGTTTTCTCGGTGCTTTCACGAAACCCCACGAAAATTACTCGAAATTTCCATATCCTGTCTAAACCATAACATATTCTGCACCGCGTGCGTCCAGGTATTTTTTGGTCATTGTTAAATTTTTATGCCCCAGCAGTCTCTGTGCGAAATCCTCTCCACGCTCCCTTTCACACAGTCTGCTCGCCAAGCTCCTGATCTCATGGAAAGGAGGAGGGTTGGGGCCAAACTTTAACTCTGTAGAATCCCTGATATCGCTGAATCTGAACAACGATACGTCCTCTCTTCTTTGCCCGGTGACAAGTGCCAGACCACATGCATTTGCAGCCCATTCGGAATGGGCGGTTGCGGCATCCCTTATTATCTCGAACTGCTCAAGCAAAAGACGCTCACGCTTCACTTTGGGCGTCGGCGTTCTTGTCGGCTCTGCCGGATTCCTTTCAATGTAGTTATTGACCACGATGGCCTGAGAAATAGCGTCTTTCCTGTCGATCTTTTGGGACGAAGATTCGTTTTGCTCGGATCCACACAGATGGCATCAGGCTGAACCTTATATTCTTTACCGTGAAGTTCCGGAGTGTGATGAATGGCCAGCTTGATGTCGCATGCCTGACGCGCTAACGGGGATTGCTGATTGCCTCGGTTAATCAGTCGCATTACATCTCCTCAAGGGGAGGGCGAACCATTCCAGCTCAGTTAGCCCACATATTACCGGTTTCATATCTGCCAGGAGGATGCTGAACTGATCGTGCAGTTCGTCACCCTGAGACTTTTCGCCGTTACAAGAACTCGCTCAACTTCCCCAAACCGTTCTGCTGCATCCGGTTCGTCCGGAGTAGGCAGGGAGTTGATCTCGGCTTCTACCTTGTTATGTGCATCCACCAGGCAATAGCGCTTAACTGCTTTGTTCTTCAATTCGGTGAACAAGGCTGAACCCAGCGTAACCTTCGCGCTTTCGATATCAGTTCGGAGTGCTTTGGCGCTGCCAACATCCTGCACAGTATCGATACGTACGCGGAAATTATCTGCCAGAGAGTCGATGTTTACTGATTTACAAAGGCGGCATGCCGGAAAAAAGCGCCCGCTCTGATGAATGGAGACGTCGCCGCAAGGACGGTTTTTCGATAGCAATTGTTGAACGAAATCAGATTGCGGCGATCCAGTCAGATAATCAGTATTTCCGCGACAATCCCTATTGATGGCGTTGAATGAATCTTATCAGGGCCTCGTTGAACCTCTCCGGTTCTTCAAGTTGCGGCGTGTGGCCGCTTTTCTCAAAAATTTCGATCTCAATGTCTCTGAAATAGCCTTGATACTCTTTCCACGATTCGATAGGTGGATTGATATAGTCGTGACGACCAAGGGCCAAGAAAACGGGCGCGCTGATCGCTGCTGCAACACATTTCATATCGAAGTCGGGAAATACCTTTCCCCAGAGCAAGTCAAATCCGACATCGTGCGTGATAACATCACGCCAGAGTGGAGCCGCGTCAAAAAATGGGTCTAACCAAGACCGGGGACCGGTTCGGAGGAGAAGATATTTGAATTGCTCCTGCGGGTGCTTTTTTGCATCCGATGAAAGCAGGGATATTTCTTTATCGTATATTTCCTGACGGAGCTTAGACGCTTCTGTCTTGAATCTTTGTTCCGATTTATCATTGAGATCGGCGCTCAAATTGGGTGGAGTGCTAATGAGTATTACATGTGATACCCGGCTAGGATACAGACGTGCGTATTCCAGTGCCATGAATCCGTTTCCAGAGTGCCCGATGATCGTCATTCTATCAACGCCAAGGGCAACACGAGACAATTCAATATCACTAACGACCTTATCTAAGGAGAAATCATCCTCTTGAACGGGTTTGCTTGCCGGAGCATAGGCTCGATGATCGATAAAGTATAGGCAAAAACGCTTTGCCAGGTCAGTCGAGAAAGTGCGGGAATAATACAGGTTGCTACCAACAATGATTGCCGCAGCCCCTGAGCCAATGACCTTATATCCAAGCTGAAATTTATCTGACTGAATTGTTCCGACCGTCACTTCCAACTCCTGGCTTGTTGTTCGTGAAGCTTTATTCGGTCTCTTTTTATCAGACTTTGATTTCAAACACTTAAGGTTCTATGCCCGAAATCTGTCCGAATTCTGATCTTTGCTGTTCATTCGTTATACCACACGTTTTTTAACAATCACAATTCATTTGCGCAGAAAATTAGATCAGCAAATAGTGCTCGGATGAGGAATAAGGGGTACAGGGACAGCTGTGCCATGGCAGGTATGAAGCATAATTTTTAATATCACGCTAACCGTGAAGCTCTCCCCGGTTTTAGCGCACAGGAGCTCGAAAACAGCCGAATTTCCATGTTCTTTCGAAACCGCAACATATGTATACAGAAAGAAGCTGCAGCAAGAAAAGATCATGTAAGGTGAAGATATAGTAGAATCTTTCTTTGTCTTGTTTAAAAAATGAATGGTTATGAATACTTATATCTATCTTGGTGCGGCTATTCTGGCTGAAGTGACCGGGACAACGTTAATGAAGTTTACCGATGGGTTCACTCGGCTATGGCCTTCTGTTGGTACAATTGTGTGTTACTGTGCTTCATTCTGGCTGCTTTCCCAGACGCTGGCGCATATACCTACAGGAATTGCATATGCTATCTGGTCTGGTGTGGGTATTGTGCTGATCAGTCTTCTTGCCTGGGTTATACATGGGCAACGACTAGATTTGCCCGCTATTATCGGAATGGCACTAATTTGTGCAGGTGTTCTCATTATTAATTTGTTATCGCGAAGCGCAGTACATTAAATAAATAGCCCAATGGGATAGGCTCTAAATCACCGTATGAACGGGGGGGGGGGGGGGGAAATTCCACCTCTCACTTGATACGCTTAGCAGGCTGCCGAAGCCTGAACAACTTCGGTGACGTCTGCGTATTGAGAAAACTGACTATCAGTATGTATTTTCACAGTCGCAGGTGCAAAATGCACCTGCGATTTTTTACATTCTGCCGTTTCCATTAAGGGTCCCAGACCAAGGGCCCAAAGCATTATATGAGGGGTTTATTGTTCTCGATATCTTCAATATATAAAAGTGAATTATCAAAAGAATAATAACAACGTTTATTATCATTGACATCGGTTACCCAGCGAAAAACACCAGCACTGGCAAGTGTGATGCAGTACTCCCGAAATGTTGACTTCCCGGAGATATGAATCCGTGCCGCTTCTTTTATAAGTTCGACGTTCTTAATCGTACTGATTTTTAATAAGCTTCTGTATCCTCTTATTAACAAAACGTCGTCATTATGCGTGACGATCCTGATGTTATCTGTAGCCAGATAGTAGATATAATGCGCAATGTTGTGTCGCTTCAATTCAGAATAAAACCAGTAAAAATTTAACTCCTTTCTCACTTGCTCGAACATCTGTTGGAGAATGGCAACCTGATCCATCAGGAAAGTAACCTCTTGTTAGTTGTGAGGGCGCGTAGTGTGCATGATTAGCTTAGTCTATTCAATCTGATCAGACCAGTTCCCGTTTGTAAGCCCATTCAACCTGCAGACTCCTGCTTGATGAATGTTATCATCATGATGATGACATTGCGTATATATCTCGGTCATTGCGAAACGGAGCTGGGGAGTAAAAAAGTATCTTCTCGAACGTATAGTGTAAGTTGATTGTAAATATGTTTTTTAATCTCTCATTAATTAATGATGTGGAGGTTTTTAAACAAAATAATAACCGTCTCGTTAATTTGTTCAGATTTCTTTTACTATACTCTAACTACGTCGATTATTCTGGAGAATAAATACGATTTTCCCTGGCTGGAGAAGATAACCCAAATACCCGGATGGTGGCGGACATTTAGAGCCAGATAATCTGGACATTGTCAGAGATTTTTCTGAACAAATTCGTACAGGTTAACTGCATAAAGGCGTTGAAAGGGAAGGCTCATGTGAGTATCGCGCATGGTTTTCCTACATGTGTAGATAATTTTCTGCGCAGGAGGTCAAATGGGGCTGCCTGGTAATATCTACCAGAGAGTGGAAGGTACACGCTGGCGTCATGTCTGGGTCGTCGGGGATATCCACGGCTGTTTCTCCATGCTGGTGGATAAATTGCGCCAGTGCCGTTTTGACCCGTGGCAGGATCTGTTGGTGTCTGTCGGGGATGTTATTGACCGTGGGCCAGACAGCCTCCGCTGCCTGAAATTACTGCGTAAAACCTGGGTTGTGGCGGTCAGAGGCAATCACGAGCAGATGGCACTGGATGCGCTGGCGACGGGCGAGCAGCTGCTGTGGTTGCTGAATGGGGGATCCTGGTTTACCCGTGCGCCACAACCGAGCGCGCGAATCGCACTTGAATTCTGTCAACAATTACCCTGGATTCTGGAACTTCACTGTCAGACCGGTATACATGTTATTGCCCATGCTGATTACCCTGACGAGAATTATCAGTGGCAGAAAGATGTTGATTTACAAGGTGTTATTTGGGGTCGCGAAAGGTTGATGAGCAAACGCGGGGGGATACGTGGGGCGGATCATTTTTGGTTTGGCCATACGCCGCTACGCCATCGGCTGGATATCGATAACCTGCACTATATTGATACCGGCGCGGTGTTTGGCGGTGAGCTTACGCTGGTGCAGTTACAATAATCAAAAATCGCTGTATTCCTGCGCCGGGCGCCAGAAACTGTCGATATAGCCATCCGCAGGTAGACATCCTCCGTTGCGAATACGCTGATCGTCCATCGAAATAAGGCACTGCTGTTCCGTATTGTAGACATCGACCACGATATCTTCACAACCGCCATCCAGGTAGCAAACAAAAAGAACCAGCGTGAACATTACATCCTCAAATTGTACTGCCGTACCGATAGTGTAGAAGAGGTTGAAGCGAGGGGGTAATTAAGAAAAGAAATAACCCGCCTGGCGACGGGTTCTTTTTGAATCAGGCAAAACGCATGATCCAGGCATCTGACTTACGATCGTAGTGCTGACGGAATAGAACAGAATGTTCCCCATTAAGGAGTGCCGGGATGCTGGTATCGGCGTCCCAGGCATCCAGTTGCATGCATAAATCCGGATCGGATTTGCACGGAATGGTTAACGTTCGGTCTCCCGGCGATTCGCCATGTAACTCGGCGTCGTCGATTTCAAAAGCGCCAATGCGCACACTGGTTTTCATCATCGTGCTCTCCGTTGATTTGCTGGTTGTGGTACGACCAGTTAGGTCGTCCATTTTTCAGCGTAGTCAACGTCAGCAAAAGCGCCAGTAAAAATGTGCGTTATCCTGTAAAGAGTTTGCCATCCCGGACAAGATCGCGCGGATAACTGTTCTTTAATCGCGAACCAATACGCTTCGCCAGACCAATTGGCTGCTGCTGGAATGTGACCAGCACGTCGTCGGTGGCCGGTGAGGTTTGCGGATAGACATCTCTGCCGCGATACCACTCTTCCGCTTCCTCAAGGGTCAGTTCGAACGCATTATTGTGATTCGGATTAGCAAGGGCGATCACTGCCTCATGCTGCCAGCGGTATCCTTTATTATGGGTTTCAGCCAGCTTGATCCCGAGGCGGGAAAAACGGACCCTACCGATCAGCGCTTCAATTTCTACGGGGAATAGCCAGAGCTCTTTATCACGTTGCCAGAGACGCAGATTATTATCCCATTGTATTGCACAGGCATTCGCCGCGGCGGTGATTTGCGCAGTTTCACGTCCTTTCAGCGGACTGAATGGAAAGTTTCCAACCTTGTATTTTGGGGCTGGCAGGGCGTGAATCGCGGCGGTTTTGCGCAAACGCGCGACAAAGAACCCTTCACAGTCGTAAATTTGCGGGAATACATGTAGAAATCCCTCCGGCGTGAGGGCGCGTTCGGCTCCAGGAAATAAGTCACCCAATGGAAGAAACTCGACGGCATCTGGATAAGTTTCTATCAGCCACTGCATGATGGATTCGTTTTCGTCACGGTTTAAAGTGCACGTTGAATAAACCAGCGTGCCACCGGGACGTAAGGCGTGAAATGCGCTGTCGAGCAGTTCGCGCTGCGTGGCGGCAATCTCAAGATTACTTTCAACGGACCAGTTTTTCAGCGCATCGGGATCTTTACGCACCACGCCTTCGCCGGAACACGGAGCATCCAGTAAAATCGCATCAAAAGTTTCCGGAAGAGCAGCGCCAAACACGCGCCCGTCAAAGTGGGTTAAGGCGACGTTACTGATCCCGCAGCGGCTGATATTGGCATGCAGCACTTTAACGCGACTGGCGGAAAACTCATTCGCCAGGATTGCGCCCTTGTTATTCATTTTTGCCGCTATTTGTGTGGTTTTAGAGCCAGGAGCTGCTGCGACATCCATCACACGATCCGGCATATTACCTTCGGCAAACAGCGCGGCAACCGGCAGCATTGAGCTGGCTTCCTGAATATAAAAAAGACCGCTTAAATGCTCAGCGGTGCTGCCCAGCGGCACTGACTCTTCATCACCACGTTCGATCCAGAAACCTTCCTCACACCAGGGAACTGGCGTGAGCGACCAGCCGTAAGGTGCAGTTAGGTCGAGAAAATCGGCAACGGAGATTTTTAGCGTATTCACGCGAATGCTGCGGCGTAACGGACGCTGGCAGGCGGCAAGAAAGTCATCGAAAGAGAGCGTGGAAGGCATTGCTTCACGCATTTGAGTCAGAAAGGCGTCTGGAAAATAAGCCACTTGGTCGCACCGGCAAAAAAACAGGTGCGCAGTTTAGCATATACCCTGAATATTTCGAGTTGCAGGACAACAACGCTTGCGCTGGCCGCTAAGGGTCGAGGCCACAGGCCAGTAACGCGGTAAGCGAGTGAAACCAACTCACCTGCAACTTGAAGTATGAAAGGTATAAACGCTCCGGCGCGCGTACGCCGGAGCAGGGGACATTAGCGCGGCAGGGCGGTACCCCATTCGCGCCATTCTTTCGGTTCGCTCTCCAGCAACAGGAAGTGTTTACCCTCCTGTGCTTTTGGAGCCAGTGGAGTGCCCGGTGGGGTAGCGAAGGCGATACCGCCGCGAATGAATTGGTTGAAGGTACCGGTTTTCACGACGCCGCCAGTCAGGCCGAAGTCGAGGTTGTAACCGGAGGCCAGCCAGAACACGGAATTATTACGCACCAGATGCTGATAGCGCTTGCTGATACGCATGGCGATCATTACGCGGTCAGAAAGTGAACCCAGCGTCAGTCCGGTGACGGTTCCCACTTCAATCCCTCTGAACAGGACTGGTGTACCGATATTCAGCGATCCAGCTTCTGATGCTTCCACCACGATGCTCAGGCCATCAAGGTAACGCGAATCAGTAATAGTGGCTTCTTGTAGTTCGAAATCGCGGCGTGGATTGCCTCGTCCTGGTTCAACATTAATGTAAGGTTGCAGGATTGTATCCAGGTGCTCCACGCCTGCGGCGGAGATTTGTGGAGTAATGACCGAGAAGCGGGTGCCGGCACGTGCAAAAGTCTGGACATACTCCGGGTATAGTACCGCTTTCGCCTGAACTTCGTTACGAGCAGTGATCAGTTCAAGAGTCTGGATCTGACCGATATCGATACCCAGGTAGCGAATCGGCATGCCCGCGGCGAGCTTACCGGCATCAAATGCGTGCAAGGTAATTTGCCCCCCCACAGCACGCGCAGCGGTTTCAGAGGCATACAGGATACGTTTGTCGCCTTTGCGCTGACTGGCGCTGGCTCCGCTCAGGTTATCGAAGCTAATCGCACCCTTGAGCGCGCGCGACAGAGGGGATGCCTGCACGGTCAAACCGCTGCCGTTGAGTTGAACTTTTGCGCCACCTTCAGCCCAGAACACGCTGTTGCTGGTCAACAGATTGCGATATTCAGGTTTGATATGCAGATCGATGTCAAACGCCTCGGCACGAGGACGTACACTAATAACTTCGCCCACCTCAAATTTACGGTATAACACCACTGAGCCAGCTTGCACATCCGGCAGCGTTTCGGCACGCAGGCTGAGCGTGGTGGTCGGTAGATCGCTCAGGCTGTTTTCGATGGCTTTTTCCAGATTGGCATACAGCGGATAGCTGCTTTTCATTTCACCTTTCGTACCCGGTAAAATGCGAATGCCTCCGCTAATCCATTCGCTGGCGCTGGCGCCGAGGAACTCCACGCCATCAATACCTACTTTGACATCCACCCGGCTATTGACCACAAATTTACTGTCACCCAGCACCAGGTCGCGATGTTGCGGTTCGATGGCGACGGTAAAAGAGACGCCTTTGCTGGATAGGGTTCGTTCAATAACTTGTCCGACTTGTACACCGTGCAGGATCAACGGTTGCCCGGCATCAATGCCATAGCTTTCCGGTGCCGTCAGGGTGAACGTCATCACGCCCGGGTCATGAAGCAAGGATTTCTCGCCGGGAACAACCACAAACTGGCTTCGAGGCTCGCCCTCACCGGGCACCAGTTCGAAGGTTTTACCCGTGAGCAGTGAACTGAGATTCACATCGCTCAACGACAATTTGGGGCTGTGTAATTCGATACGCGTGTTCTCCCGCAGCAGCGTGACGACGCTGGGGTCGACCGTCATCTCACCGGTGACTTTACCCCCTGGATTCAAATCCAGTTTAGTGAGTTCGCCTACCTCCAGCCCCTGATACATCAGTGCCGTTGAACCTGCTTTTAGACCATCGCCACTGGGGAGTTCGAGTTTCACTATCACGCCGCGTTGGCTGTGTGCCAGGTCCTGGTACAGACCGAAAGTATCGTCTGCGACGGCGGGTTGCGAATCCTCCGGTGAATCAAAGGCGATCGCGCCATTAACCAGTGCAGCCAGGCTTTCCAGTTTGACCTTCGCGCCGCTGAGGCTGACATCCGCATTTACACCGGAAACATTCCAGAAACGGCTGCCTTTTTTCACCAGATTGGTAAATCGGCGCTCAATCAGTACGTCGATAGTCACGCCCTGATTGTTGGGATTTATGGTGTAGTCATACACCCGGCCTACCGGTATTTTGCGGAAGTAAACTAATGAACCACTGTTGAGGGAGCCGAGGTCGGGCGCATGCAGATGAAGCATCAAATCGCCGTTGTTCAGGCGGTACTTTGGTTGCGTATCAAGCGCGACAAAATGATCCTCTGCTTCACCGGTTCCGGGCATCATTCCGATATAGTTACCGCCAACCAGTGCATCAAGGCCAGAGACGCCTGCCAGCGATGCTTTCGGCGTCACCAGCCAGAATTGTGTGTCTTTGCGCAGAGCATCTTTCATGCTGGATTTGATGCTAACCCGAACCTCAATCTTACGCAGATCTTTGCTGAGACTGATATCCTGCACTGTACCAACTTCGACACCCTGGTAACGAACGGGAGTACGGCCCGGTACAATGCCATCCGCAGACATAAAGTCGATGGTTACGGTGTTGCCGCGATCTTCATAGCTTCCCCAGATAAGCCACCCTGCGATCATCAATGCAATGATGGGCAGCAGCCAGAACGGAGAAATGCGGCGTTTTGTTTTAATCTGTGCTTCAGTCTGCGAAGCGGGCGTTTCCTGACTCATGTGCATCCCAAAGTAAGCGGCTGTCCAGCCATTCCACAGCAAGAATAGTCAATATTACCGCTGCGCCGAAATAAAACGCAGCCGGTCCCATAGTAAAAGCAAGTATCTGATCGCGGTTAATCAGCGACATAGTTAAGGCGATAACAAAGAGATCCAGCATTGACCAGCGGCCGATCCAGGTCACCATGCGCAGTAATAAGATGCGCGTGCGTAATCCTTGTTCACATTTAAAGTGGATGCTGAACAACAAAGTAAACATCACAATCACTTTGGTGAAAGGCACCAGGATACTGGCGATAAAGACGATTGCCGCGACGCCGACATTACTGTTGGCCAGAGACATGATCCCCGAGAGAATAGTGTCTTCCTGCCGGGATCCGTTAACGTATATGACCGATATAGGCAGCAGATTAGCAGGCAGGAGAAAGACAATCGAGGCTAACAGTGCAGCCCAGCACTTTTGGATGCTCTGATTCCTGCGCCAGCGCAGCGGAATATGGCAACGGGGGCAACGCCCGCGAGCATCGGGATAGCCTGTAAAGTGACAGCCAAGGCAGACGCGAAGCTTTTCATCAGGGCGACGGGCTGGTCTTTGCGGATAAAAACGTTCCCACAGTTGCTCAACATTGAGGTGCGATAGCGTCAGAATACTGAGGATCACCAACGCGATAAATGCAAAAAGCCCCACGCCGGGTTGCAGAAAAGCATAATCTTGCACTTTGATTGAAGCGACGCCAATACCTACCAGATAGATATCCAGCATGACCCACTCTTTAAGCCTTTCCAGCATCAGCAATACCGGGCGCAGGTTCATACCGAGAATATTACCAAACCACAGATATGCGATAGAGGAGACGAGTATTATCGGCGCGCCGGCTACGCAAAATAGCACGATGGATGCGGTTAGCGGATCGCCTTGCCGGGTCATTTGCCAGATACCCTGTACCACATTAGCGTCAATACGGATGCCCAATAAATAGATGTGTAACAGTGGTTCTCCCCAGGCAAAGGGCATCAGTAGCAACATTGTGACGGCCATCGCCGCCAGTCGCGTCAATGACCAGTCGCGTCCGTCACGGATTTTTGCCTGACAGCGAGGGCAGTATGCACTTTGGTGCGAACGCATTTTCGGCAAGCTAAATAGCGTGTCACATTCAGGGCACCGCTGATAATGTGCGCGGGGTAGCGCCTCACCGATGGACCTGATCGCTATTTTTTTCGATGGCTTGGTGCGCGGAGTATTTAAGGCCATGTATCGCAGATCAAAGTGTTAGAGTAATGTTATCTTAACTCATGACGGGAATGATCTTGAGCATTAACGCATTTAATGTTTATTTTAGTAGGCTGCAGTTTTGAGTAAGACAACTAAGTGATTACATAATGAACAAAATAGAGCTATACACGGATCTGAACCGTGATTTTCGCGCATTAATGGCAGGTGAAACCAGTTTTCTGGCAACGCTGGCGAATACCAGCGCTTTGTTGTACGAGCGTCTTGCAGAAGTGAACTGGGCTGGTTTTTACCTGCTCGAAAACGACACGCTGGTGCTTGGCCCTTTCCAGGGCAAGATCGCCTGCGTACGTATTCCGGTTGGTCGGGGGGTATGCGGCACCGCAGTGGCGCAGAACCAGGTTCAGCGCATTGAAGACGTTCATGCTTTTGATGGGCATATCGCTTGCGATGCGGCCAGCAACGCTGAAATTGTACTGCCGATAACGGTCGAAAATCAGATAATAGGCGTGCTGGATATTGATAGCACGGCTTTTGGCCGCTTTACTGAAGAAGATGAACAGGGGCTGCGTACGCTCGTGGCACAGCTTGAAACCGTGCTTGCAACGACGGATTACAAAAAATTCTTTGCTCCCGTCGCAGGATAATCAACGGATAACGTAGCAATTACTGATGGCGTCATTATAATGACGCCTGTTCATGCCTGCGCTTGTTGGCTACGTCCGTTGTAATCAGGAAATTTCATGGAAAATCAACCTAAGTTGAATAGTAGTAAAGAAGTCATCGCGTTTCTGGCCGAACGCTTCCCGCAGTGTTTTAGTGCGGAAGGCGAAGCGCGCCCGCTGAAAATTGGCATTTTTCAGGATCTGGTAGAGCGTGTTGAGGGTGAAATGAACCTCAGCAAGACTCAGCTTCGTTCTGCCTTACGTCTATATACTTCAAGCTGGCGCTATCTGTATGGCGTTAAGCTGGGCGCAACGCGTGTTGATCTCGACGGCAACCCATGTGGTGAGCTGGATGAGCAGCACGTTGAGCATGCGCGTAAACAGCTTGAAGAAGCAAAAGCTCGCGTTCAGGCGCAGCGTGCAGAGCAACAGGCGAAAAAACGCGAAGCGGCCGCTGCTGCGGGTGAAAAAGAGGACGCACCGCGTCGTGAGCGTAAGCCGCGTCCTGCTCCGCGTCGTAAAGATGCCGCTCCGCGTAATCCTCGCGCTGAAAAACCGGCTGCTCAGGCACCGCGTGCTCCTCGTGAAGAACAGCATACCCCAGTCTCTGATATTTCAGTGCTGAAGGTAGGGCAGTCTTTGAAGGTGAAAGCAGGAAATAATGCGATGGATGCCACCGTATTAGAAATCACCAAAGATGGCGTCCGTGTACAGCTGAATTCGGGTATGTCTTTGATTGTACGCGCAGAACACCTGGTGTTCTGAAACGGAGGCCTGGCCTGGCATGAACACTTTTTTTAGGCTTACCGCGTTAGCTGGTCTGCTTGCATTAGCAGGCCAGGCATTCGCTGTGGAAGACATCACGCGTGCCGATCAAATCCCCGTTTTAAAGGAAGAAACGCAGCATGCGACAGTGAGTGAACGTGTAACATCGCGCTTTACGCGTTCACATTATCGCCAGTTCGATCTGGATCAGGCGTTTTCGGCAAAAATTTTTGACCGCTATCTGAATTTGCTCGACTACAGCCATAACGTGCTGTTGGCGAGTGATATAGAGCAGTTTGCCAAAAAGAAAGCCGTCCTGGCTGATGAACTGCGTACGGGCAAGCTGGATGTGTTTTACGACCTCTATAATCTGGCGCAAAAACGTCGATTTGAACGCTATCAGTACGCATTAAGCGTGCTGGCGCGTCCAATGGATTTCACCGGTAACGACACCTTTAATCTTGATCGCAGCAAAGCGCCGTGGCCGAAAAGCGAAGCAGAGCTTAATGCTCTGTGGGACGGCAAAGTTAAATTCGACGAACTTAGCCTGAAACTGACCGGCAAGACCGATGCAGAAATTCGTGAAACGCTGACGCGTCGTTACAAATTTGCGATCCGCCGACTGGCGCAGACTAACAGTGAAGACGTGTTCTCACTGGCTATGACCGCTTTTGCGCGCGAAATCGATCCGCATACTAACTACTTGTCCCCGCGTAACACTGAACAGTTCAATACCGAAATGAGTTTGTCTCTGGAAGGTATTGGTGCCGTTCTGCAAATGGATGATGACTATACCGTCATTAATTCTATGGTTGCGGGTGGCCCGGCGGCCAAGAGCAAGGCGATTAGCGTAGGCGATCGCATTGTCGGCGTAGGTCAGTCGGGTAAAGGCATGGTTGATGTCATTGGCTGGCGTCTTGATGACGTTGTAGCGCTGATCAAAGGACCAAAAGGCAGCAAGGTTCGTCTTGAGATCCTGCCTGCCGGTAAAGGCACTAAGACGCGTACTGTAACGCTGACGCGTGAACGCATTCGTCTGGAAGATCGTGCTGTTAAAATGTCCGTGAAAACCGTTGGCAAAGAAAAAGTCGGCGTACTGGATATTCCAGGCTTCTATGTTGGTCTGACGGACGATGTCAAAGTTCAGCTGCAGAAGCTGGAAAAACAGAATGTCAGCAGTGTGATTATCGATCTGCGTACTAATGGTGGTGGGGCGCTTACTGAAGCCGTTTCGCTTTCCGGTCTGTTTATTCCTTCTGGTCCGGTTGTTCAGGTTCGTGATAATAACGGTAAGGTGCGCGAAGACAGCGATACCGACGGCGTTGTTTACTACAAAGGTCCGCTGGTGGTGTTGGTTGACCGCTTCAGTGCCTCGGCATCGGAGATTTTTGCTGCGGCAATGCAGGACTACGGTCGTGCGTTGATTGTCGGTGAACCGACCTTCGGGAAAGGCACGGTACAGCAGTACCGTTCTCTGAACCGTATCTACGATCAGATGTTACGTCCGGAATGGCCTGCGCTGGGTTCAGTTCAGTACACTATTCAGAAGTTCTACCGTGTAAACGGTGGCAGTACGCAGCGTAAGGGCGTTACGCCGGATATCATCATGCCGACAGGTAATGAAGAAACAGAAACCGGTGAGAAGTTTGAAGATAACGCTTTGCCTTGGGATAGCATCGATGCGGCGACCTATACGAAGTCGGATAATTTGACGCCGTTCGGTCCTGAATTGCTGAAAGAGCATAATGCACGTATTGCGAACGATCCTGAGTTCCAGTACATCATGAAAGATATTGCCCGTTTCAATGCAATGAAGGATAAGCGCAACATCGCTTCTCTTAATTACGCCCAGCGTGAGAAAGAGAATAACGAAGATGACGCGATGCGTCTGGCGCGCATAAACGATCGTTTTAAACGTGAAGGCAAGCCGCCGCTGAAGAAACTGGACGATCTGCCGAAGGATTACCAGGAGCCGGATCCGTACCTGGATGAAACGGTTAAAATCGCGCTCGATCTGGCGCATCTGGAAAAAGATAAACCAGCGGAACAGCCCGCAACAAGTCAGTAAAAACAAACAGGCACAAGAAATTGTGCCTGTTTTTTTTAACAAGCGCATGAAGTCGTCAGCCTGATACGATAAAATGTAAAGTTGTGTCTTTCTGGTGACTTAGCACGTATGCATGCTTGAAAATAGCTGTAAGACCCATACGATATGGGTAATCGCATAGTGCGTTTTGTTAAATTGAGGTTAAAAGAAAATTATGATGCGAATCGCGCTCTTCCTGCTGACGAACCTGGCTGTGATGGTCGTTTTCGGGCTGGTATTGAGCCTGACAGGGATCCAGTCAAGCAGCGTTCAAGGCTTGTTGATCATGGCACTGCTGTTTGGTTTTGGTGGTTCCTTCATTTCGCTGCTGATGTCCAAATGGATGGCGTTAAAGTCCGTTGGCGGGGAAGTGATTGAACAGCCCCGTAATGAAAGAGAACGCTGGCTGATGAATACTGTAGCCACACAGGCTCGTCAGGCTGGTATCGCTATGCCGCAGGTTGCTATCTACCATGCGCCAGATATTAACGCGTTTGCAACTGGTGCGCGCCGTGATGCGTCACTGGTGGCGGTCAGTACGGGCTTGCTGCAAAACATGAGCCCGGATGAAGCTGAAGCCGTTATTGCACATGAGATAAGCCACATTGCCAATGGCGATATGGTCACCATGACGCTGATTCAGGGCGTGGTGAACACCTTCGTAATCTTTATCTCGCGTATTCTCGCGCAGATTGCCGCTGGTTTTATGGGCGGAAACCGTGAAGAAGGTGAGGGCAGCAACGGCAACCCGTTAATTTATTTTGCGGTAGCGACGGTGCTGGAACTGGTGTTTGGTATTCTGGCGAGCATTATTACCATGTGGTTCTCGCGTCATCGTGAATTCCATGCGGATGCGGGTTCAGCAAAACTGGTTGGTCGTGAGAAAATGATTGCTGCACTGCAGCGTCTGAAAACCAGCTATGAGCCACAGGAAGCAACCAGCATGATGGCGTTCTGCATCAATGGTAAATCTAAATCGTTGAGTGAGTTGTTTATGACCCACCCTCCGTTGGATAAACGTATTGAAGCGTTGCGCAGTGGGGAATACCTGAAATAACCTGCGGAAGTATGAGAGAAAAGCGCGTCCCTGGACGCGCTTTTTTTTACCCCTGAACCCGAGGTTGCGTAATACGTAAACCACTCACAATCGCGGCTACCGTGGCCAGAATACCTGCCGTCATTAACGACATGTGCGTCCCGCTGTCACCAAACTGATTCAGCATCAACGCGACTAACGCCGCACCGCTGCTTTGTCCCAGCAAACGTGCCGTCCCCAACATACCGCTTGCGCCTCCGCTACGATCCCGGGGGGCCGACATGATGATAGTATGGTTATTTGGTGACTGGAAAAGGCCAAATCCGGCGCCACAAAGTATCATCGGCCAGATGATATTAAAATCAGACGGTGAAGGGGGTAGTAGCATCAGCGAGAAAAGGCCAACAGCCATTGTCGCCAGCCCCATTGCCCCCAATAGTCCGGCATGTACCCGTTCAATTAAATAGCCAGCAAGTGGGGCCATGACCATGGTGGCTAGCGGCCAGGGAGTCAATAGCAAACCTGTTTCCACTTCACTGCGACCCAACACGGTTTGCAGGTAAAAGGGGAGTGACACCATAGCTAACATCTGAGCGCAAAAAGAACAGATAGACGTGCCGATAGACAATGAGAAAAGTGGGATACGCAGCAAGTCGACCGGCAGCAGAGGGACTGGCAGTGATAGTTGACGGCGAATAAAGAAAAAACCGACCACGATCATCATCGCCAGTTCTATACCAATGAGCGTCAAAGACTGTCCCTGCGCAAATCCACTGAGTGCGGTAATCAGCAATCCGAAGGTCAGGGCATTCATCACCGCGCTCGGTAAGTCAAAACGTGGTGTTGACTGCCGGGCAGCATTGGCCGGTAAAAAACGCATTGCCAGTAGTAACGCAATAATCCCCAACGGCACGTTAATCAAAAATAACCATTTCCATGACGCAACGGACAGTATTGCCGCGGCAATTGTAGGACCGGCTGCTGAAGAGACCGCCACAATAAAGGAGTTAATGCCCATCCCCCGGCCAAGCTGGCGTTGGGGATAAATAAGTCTTATCAGCGCCGTATTAACGCTCATTAGCGCTGCCCCGCCAAAACCTTGAGCCACTCGCGCCAGCGTTAGCATTTGTAAGGAATCTGATAAGGCACAAAATAATGAAGCGAACAGAAAAATGACCAACCCACATTTATAAATACGTCGGTAGCCAAACATATCGCCCAAAAAAGAGAGTGACAGGAGTGAGACGACAATCGCAATTTGATAGGCGTTAACGACCCAAATTGAACTGGCTGCGGAGGCCTGAAGATCTGCGGCAATCGTCGGAAGAGCAACGTTAGCAATTGCACCATCCAGCACTGCCATAGAGATACCAATAATAATGGTTAAAATTGCGCCATATCGCTGGGGCAATGGCAGGCCATCGGCCTGGATTCTTTCCATAGGAAGTCAATGTTGTCGGATATGATGATGAGAATAATGATATTAGCATTGATATTCAGGCGTTATGTCGCAGATTTGTAACTAAGTAAGCAAAGATGGATTGCGAGGGCCATTGCGTGAAATTATAATAAAAACCGGTTCTGATTTTTATAAAACACTCGTAATGAGGTGATAAATGGCTATCGCAGATCTGGATAAACAACCCGATTCTGTATCTTCCGTGCTGAAGGTTTTTGGCATCCTGCAGGCGCTGGGTGAAGAGCGCGAAATTGGTATTACCGAACTGTCGCAACGCGTCATGATGTCGAAAAGCACCGTTTATCGCTTTTTGCAGACCATGAAAACGCTGGGGTATGTGGCACAAGAAGGGGAGTCTGAGAAATATTCGCTGACCCTGAAATTGTTTGAGTTGGGCGCTCGCGCGTTGCAAAACGTTGATTTGATTAGAAGCGCTGACATTCAGATGCGCGAACTTTCGCGTCTGACAAAAGAGACTGTGCATCTGGGGGCTCTGGACGAAGACAGCATTGTCTACATTCATAAAATCGACTCGATGTACAATTTACGCATGTATTCTCGCGTAGGTCGTCGTAACCCATTGTACAGTACGGCTATTGGTAAAGTACTGCTGGCCTGGCGTGACCGTGAGGAAGTGAAGCAGATCCTCGATGGTATTGAGTACAAACGCAGCACTGAGCGCACAATAACCAATACTGATGAGCTGCTATTGCTGTTAGATAAAGTGCGTGAGCAGGGCTACGGCGAAGATAACGAAGAGCAGGAAGAAGGTCTGCGTTGCATCGGCGTACCAGTGTTTGACCGTTTCGGTGTCGTGATTGCGGGACTGAGTATTTCATTCCCGACCTTGCGTTTCTCCGAAGAGCGCTTACATGAGTATGTCGCGATGTTGCACACAGCAGCGCGTAAAATTTCAGAACAAATGGGTTATAACGACTACCCATTCTGATCTGGCTAGTTTTCGACATGTTAAAAAGCCCCAGATATTTTTCCGGGGCTTTTTTAATAGTCAATATAAGTTGAAGATGTAATAAATAACTTACCGGCTATATTGCTCTTATATTAACCGTTATCGACAACCATTGTGCTTTTGCGTAACACGGGGCAATCAGACAGGCCGATGATACCGCTGTTGCTGTGAACGTACTGTGCGGTACTGGTGCCACGTGCGGTCAGATACTGGCATTGCAGACCGAGACCTGCCGCGTTCTCCTTGCTTCCTATCAAAACTCCGTAGCCACTGAGTAATAAACCAATCCAAACCAGAGCCAACAATACAATAGCGCGAATAATCAGACGCATTACAACCTCTTATCTTTTCTCGTTATTATAAGATTAGCTTGTACACTGGATGAAACAAGTGAATCATTCCTAAAAATAGTTAATGCCGCTACAGTTAACGCTGGGTTTAGGTAACGCGTGATAATTTAGCAGCATAAAATCTGGATTCGGAGAGTGGAGTTGGAGTGAGAAAAATTCGATGGGTGGTTCTGATTGTTGTCGTGCTGGTGGGCATACTGATGTGGGCGCAGGTGTTCAACATCATGTGCGATCAGGACGTACAATTTTTCAGCGGCATTTGCGCCATCAATAAATTTATTCCCTGGTAAGCGCATTTTTGCAACAGTTGATTACCTTCTTGTGCGGCAGTGGTAAACTACGCTGTCTACATTGAGGTGGTGAAATGAACGAAGTTTTGAACTCTGGCGTGTTGAATTTTGCGTCTTTAGTTGTATCGGTGGTGGTTCTGGTAATCGGGCTTGTGCTGTGGTTTTTCATCAATCGTGCAAGTTCACGTACTAATGAGCAGATTGAGTTGCTCGAAGCATTGTTGGAGCAGCAAAAACGACAGAACGCTTTGCTTCGTCGTCTTTGTGAAGCTAACGAGCCCGAGAAGGCAGCAGAGCCTGCGGTGCAAAAACAGGATGAAGATGACGACATCATCCGCCTGGTAGCAGAACGGTAGTAACCAGAAAGACAGGGTGAGAGTCTGCTGACATTGTTCTCAGATGCTTCATCCTGTCGACAACAATATCAAGATCATTTTCCGCTGTCTCGGTTGTGCAATACACGTGTGATCATGCACACAACGTCACTTCTCCAGACCCCCTGACCAATTAATTCCTTATTCCTGAAATGGCTTAAATATAATTATCCATACGTTAATAATATGATTATTGCATTTTTGTGATAGCGATCGTTTTTATTATCAGCGAAACGTTTCTCTAACTTTTTTGTGCATTGTCATCATTCTTTCATTATTTTTCTGCAAAATCAGAATGCGGATCCCATTTTTACCGTTGTGATAATTTATGCATTACTAAGCATAAAAAATGATATTCAGCACACGACGCATCAGAGAATCTGGAACAACCGAACCTATTGAGCTATGGTAGAAATGTCCCGGCAATGGCGCAAGCCAGTTGGGGCAGGGCGAGGGCGGTATGGATATATCCTTACTCGATTTGGCGCATAACTGTGCAGTCGCTGTTTGATGAACTTCTGGATTTGTGCGACCGATCGAGACACGTTTAAAAATGGCTTGCCATTATTATCGTTGTATGTGATAACACGTTTTGGGTTAAACGAGGTACAGTTCTGTTTATGTGTGGCATTTTCAGTAAAGAAGTCCTGAGTAAACACGTTGACGTTGAATACCGCTTCTCTGCCGAACCTTATATTAGTGCCTCAAGCAGTAATGTCTCAGTTTTATCTATGTTATGCCTGCGGGCGAAGAAAATACTCTAAGGAATTTTGCAAATGGCAAAGATTAAAGGTCAAGTTAAGTGGTTCAACGAGTCTAAAGGTTTTGGTTTCATTACTCCTGCTGACGGCAGCAAAGACGTGTTCGTACACTTCTCTGCAATCCAGGGTAACGGCTTCAAAACTCTGGCTGAAGGCCAGAACGTTGAGTTCGAAATTCAGGACGGCCAGAAAGGTCCGGCTGCTGTTAACGTAACAGCTATCTGATCGATACCACTGATTTGAAGCGCCCAGGCGCATCAACCTCAGATATAAAGCCTCGCATATGCGGGGCTTTTTAATTCAAATTACGTCAAAACATTTCTGAATGCCCTCCCATTAGCGCTTTGTTGCAAAGGCACGATGTTCGTAGCATTGTTTTTCCCGCTTTCTCTCGTCAATTCCCGTTAAATCAGTCACCTGAAAAACTATCTTGCTGGAGGTCGGGTGAAAAAGAGAAACGACGGCGATACACGCAATTTTACTCCCGTACGTTTTGCCCTGCTCTGCGTGGCAATATTGTTGAGTCTGGGGTTGTTACTTGGTCGGGTGGCATGGCTGCAAATTGTTACGCCAACGAGTCTGGTAAAACAGGAAGATATGCGTTCTTTACGTGAGGTGACAACGGCCTCGCCACGCGGAATGATTACTGACAGAGAAGGGCGTCCGCTGGCAGTAAGCGTACCGGTTAATGCTGTCTGGGCCGATCCTAAGATCATTATTAGCAAGGGTGGCGTTGGATATAGCGAACGCTGGCAAGCGCTGGCAAAGACGCTGCATCTGTCGCTTAGTACACTGGCTGCACGGGTTAACAGCAATCCTGCCGGACGTTTTATCTACCTGGCTCGACAGATTTCACCTCAGCAAGCTGAATGGATCGATAAGCTCAATCTTCCGGGTATCAATCTGCGCGAAGAGACCCGTCGCTTCTATCCCGCAGGGCATGTCGCTGCCAACCTGATTGGCTTTACTAACATTGATGGTCAGGGTATCGAAGGGATTGAGAAAAGCTTCAATGCCCAGTTGATGGGTAAACCGGGTTCCCGGCTGGTACGTAAAGACAAATTTGGGCATGTAATAGAAAATATCACCGAAGTAATGCCGGTACCTGCGCATGAATTGCAGCTTAGTATTGATGAACGTTTGCAGACAGTAACCGAGGACGCGCTGGACAATGCCGTTACGTGGAACAGGGCAGAGTCCGGTGCTGCAGTGCTGGTCAGTATTGCCACGGGTGAAATTCTCTCTATGGCAAGTTTCCCTGACTTCAACCCCAACAACCGCGACGGTGCGGTGCTGGATGATTTTCGCAATCGTGCGATTAGCGATACTTTTGAGCCTGGCTCTACCGTCAAGCCGCTGGTAATTATGACGGCTCTTCAACAGGGAATTGTGCAGCCAGACAGCGTGATTGATACTCATCCTTTTTATGTCGATGGGCATCGCATTCGTGACGTAGGATTTTATCCTGAACTATCTTTGACCGGTATTTTGCAAAAGTCGAGCGATACTGGTGTCTCCCATCTCTCGCTTGCAATGCCCGTACAGCGCTTGCTTGATACCTACAAAAGCTTTGGTTTTGGCGATCCTACCGGGTTGGGATTAACCGGTGAAAGCAACGGTCTAATGCCTCAGAGGCGTTACTGGAGCGATCTGGACCGTGCAACTTTCGCGTTTGGTTACGGTTTGATGGTGACGCCGCTACAGCTGGCGCATGTTTATGCCACGATTGGCAGCTTTGGCATTTACCGACCGCTTTCCATCACCCGTATCGACCCGCCGGTCATTGGCAGACGCGTCATGCCGGAAGCGTTAGTTCATCAAGTTGAACATATGATGGAAAGTGTCGCTTTACCCGGTGGCGGGGGAACAAAGGCTGCGGTGAGAGATTATCGGGTTGCGGTTAAAACCGGTACGGCGAAAAAAATTGGCGATGACGGTAAATATGTCGATAAATACGTGGCCTATACCGCAGGTGTCGCTCCGGCAAGCGACCCTAAATTTGCACTGGTGGTCGTTATCAACAACCCACAAAATGGGGCTTACTATGGTGGCGCAGTATCGGCTCCTGTATTTAGCCAGATAATGGGGGACGTTCTGCGTCTGGAGAACGTTAAACCGGATGGAATGCCCGCCGACTCGAGCCATTTGCTGGTTATGCACGACGATAAGCTCTCTGCACCATCGTTGTAAGTTATTTTCCCGGGGCGTAATTCGCGTTACACTTGCGCCCCGAAGTCATCAGCCGGAGTTGTCATGTCGTTTTCCTGTCCCCTTTGCCATCAATCTCTTACTCAAGATAAAAACAGCTTTATATGCCCTCAACGGCATCAGTTTGACGTGGCGAAAGAAGGGTATGTCAACTTACTTCCTGTTCAGCATAAGCGGTCGCGCGATCCCGGTGACAGCGCAGAAATGATGCAAGCACGCCGGGCATTTCTCGATGCCGGACATTATCAGCCGCTGCGCGATGCGATTGTGAATGTACTGAAAGAAAGACTCGTGCCAGAGCAGGCGGCGATTCTTGATATCGGCTGTGGGGAAGGGTATTACACGCATGCTTTTGCCGACGCGATAACGGGCAGCTCAACATTCGGTCTGGATGTTTCAAAAGTGGCGATTAAGGCCGCAGCCAGGCGGTATCCGCAGGTGACATTTTGCGTAGCATCAAGTCATCGTTTGCCATTTGCTGATGCATCAATGGACGCCATTGTCAGGATTTATGCCCCCTGCAAGGCGCAAGAGCTTGCCAGGGTTGTTAAACCTGGCGGATGGGTGATTACGGCCACGCCGGGACCGCGTCATTTAATGGAGCTGAAAGGGCTGATCTATGACGACGTGCGTCTGCATGCGCCCCATACCGAGCAACTGGAAGGCTTTGACCTGCAACAGAGCATTGCGCTGGGATATCAGATGCAACTGAGCGGCAGTGAGGCAGTGGCATTACTGCAAATGACACCGTTCGCCTGGCGGGCAAAACCGGAGGTCTGGGAGACGCTGGCGGGGAAAACGACATTTGACTGCCAGACAGACTTTAGCATTCATATCTGGCAGCGTGAAAATTAACCGTGGAAATGTGCCCAGAGGATCTGGGCACCGATGCCAATCAGTACCAGCCCACCCAGAATTTCAGCCCGTTTGCCCAACATCGGGCCGATAAAGCGACCAATCATCATTCCCAGTGTAGACATTATTAGCGTGGCACAGCCTATGGCCAGGGCAGTTGCGATGATGTTTACCTGCAGGAAAGCCAAACCCACACCGACAGCCATCGCATCCAGACTGGTGGCAATCGCGGTAGTGACCAGCAGCCAGAAACCATGTCGACGCTGCGGCTCTTCATCTTCATCATCGTTGTCGCGGAAGCCTTCAATGATCATTCGTCCGCCCAGAAAAATCAGCAGGATGAACGCAATCCAGTGGTTCCATTCGAGTACAAATTTACTTGCCAACATGCCCATACCCCAGCCGATCAGCGGCGTGAGTGTTTCAACTGCGCCAAAAATAAGGCCAGTACGCAGGGCTTCTGAGAATTTGGGTTTATGTAGGGTGGCACCTTTGCCAATCGATGCTGCGAAGGCATCCATCGACATGCCGAAAGCGAGAAGAACAGTAGCGGTGATATTCATAACAGCGTCCTGACCGGGGTATCCATATAACACATCACTGCCCCCAGTAACCATACATGCCAGAACACGCGGTTCATAAAGCATGCATTGCAGTTGATGTGTCTATGGTCTCGCCTGACTAATTATGATTAGTCCGTACGTGCCACGTCTTGCGACGAGTATGTTGACACGTACATTTCCGGATTCTGGAAATCGGCTACTCCCCAACGACGGTCGCAACCTTAACATATTTGGAGAATATAAAACAAGAAAGGGGGAAATATTATTTGACTTCTAATTGAAAACGATTTTCATTTAGATTTAAGTGTGGATAAAACGTTAAAATAAATAACATTCATAGCGCCAGAATATAGCCTTAGCTATGTTGTGTTTTCGGTGAAATACAAAAAAACATAGTTCAGGCTATCTTTTTAACTTATTGATTTGAAATTAAAAGTTTATATATTTTTTCGAGATCGTCTATATTTCGTACGCGAATGAGCAATCGTCTCTGTTCTAATTGCATTACCAGTACGCCATCTTCAGATAAATTCATTTCTTTTATCCGGTTATATTCAATCCAGACATTGGCGAAGAAGAATCCTTTTTGTTTAAAGATGATTTTTGGGGTGCGGATCCAGAACAGATATATCCCCATGAGTACCAGTGCACATAATAACCATGTGGTGAATTGCGCCCCGTGGCTGGTGATGTTGTTGTAGATAAGAATAACGATCAGCCCAATGAAGATGACGCTATCAACACGGCTACGAGGAAGCAGGGGAACGGCGAGCAGAGTAGGGCCATTACGGCGGGGCATGATGAACTGATCGTAAATAGCAAACGCCAGTAGCGATAAGATAAAAAGAACCAGCACCAGGTCCGTGATAGTCATGAATCCTCAACCCTCTAAATAGAAAAACCGGGGGCATGCCCCCGGTGATGTACAGCACTCTTACAGGCCGAGCAGGCCGACAGAGTAACCCGCGATACCGATGACGAAGAAGCCAACGATGATCCACAGGGCGTTAACTTTCTTACGTAGCAGCCACATACAGGCGAAGGTCAGCAGCAGAGGCACCAGGCCCGGCATCAGCTGGTCAAGGATAGTCTGCACGGTGGTAACGCGAGTCTGACCATCCTGACCGGTGATAGTGGAAACCACCAGCGGAATGTTTACATGCGTCCACTTGTTAACCAATGCTCCCATGACAAACAGGCCGAGGATTGACGCCCCCTCAGTCAGTTTCTGCAGGAAGCCGCCGCCCATATCTTTAACGATATCGACACCTTTGCGGTAACCGTAAGCCACGCCGTAGTAACGCGTAGCCAGACGAACCAGGTTAAACAGGATAAAGAACAGCAACGGACCCAGCAAGCTGCCACTCATTGCGATACCGGCGCCAAGTGCGGCAAATACCGGACGAACGGTTCCCCAGAAAATAGGGTCGCCCACGCCTGCCAGCGGTCCCATCAGACCAACTTTGATACCGTTAATAGCACCATCGTCGATATCTGCGCCGTTAGCACGCTGCTCTTCCATCGCCAGCGTTACGCCGAGTACTGGTGCCGCTACGTACGGGTGGGTGTTGAAGAATTCCAGGTGACGCTTAATAGCCTGTTTACGTGCGTCGTTGTTCTCCGGATACAGACGGCGGATAGCCGGTACCATGGAGAAGCAAAAACCCAGCGCCTGCATACGTTCGAAGTTCCATGACCCCTGAAACAGGTTAGAACGAATGAACACGCCACGAATGTCACTCGGAGTGAGTTTTTTCTCGGTGGTAGTTTTAGTCATATCAACCATTTCGCTCACCTGCTAGTCCAGTTCGTTATCAAGATCGTTATTACCAGCAGCCTGCGCTGGCGCACCGGCTACGCGGTTATATTTCGGGCTCAGCTGAATGTAGAGGATGGCCATAACTGCGCCAATCACACCCAGAGCAACCAGGTTGAAGTTAGTAAACGCCGCAGTGACGAAGCCGAGGTAGAAGAATGGCATCAGATAGCCTGCACGCATCATGTTGATGACCATTGCATAACCGACTACGACGATCATACCACCAGCAATGTTCAGGCCACCGGTAACCACTTCAGGAATGGCATTCAGCATGCTCTGGACTTCACTGGTCCCAACAGAAATCGCCACGATAACCGCCGGGATAGCGATACGCATTGCCTGCAGGAACAGAGAGGACACATGCAGCCAGGATAGCGCCGTCAGGTTGCCACTTTCGGCTGCCTTATCCGCGGCGTGCTGGAATGCAACGGTGATGGTACGAACAATGATGGTCAGAACCTGGCCTGCTGCTGCCAGTGGGATAGCCAGCGCGATACCGGCACCAATGCTTTGATGGCCCGCGATAACCAGAACAGTAGAAATAATTGAGGCCAGTGCGGCATCCGGCGCAACAGCTGCACCGATATTCATCCAGCCGAGGGCGATCATTTCCAGGGTACCACCGATGATAATACCGGTTTTCATATCCCCGAGAACGGCGCCAATCAGCGTACAGGCCACCAGCGGACGGTGGAACTGAAATTCATCGAGCACCGACTCCATACCCGCGATACATGCGACGATGAACACCAGCACAATCTGAAGAGTGGTAATCTCCATTGTACTTCTCCTATTGCTATACAGACTTAAGTGTGAAAACTAAGTAAATGCCAGGTGGTTATTTCGCCGCTTTGGCAATCAAATCCATCATTTTCAATTTCTGATCGGTAGAAACTTTACGGGCTTCGAGCTCAATACCGCGCGCGTTGAGTTTCTTGAAGGCTTCGATGTCTTTTTCATCAACGGAAATTGCGTTATTTACCTGAGTTTTACCCTGACGGAAAGCCATGCCGCCAATGTTCACGGAGGTAATTTTCACGCCACCTTCGACGATACGTTCTACGTCGGTCGGATTAGTGAACAGCAGCATCACACGTTCGCCAGCGTATTTTGGGTTGTTGTAGACGCGAATCATTTTTGCGACATCAACCACGTGCGCCGTAACACCTGGGGGAGCAACCTGAGTTAGCAGCGTTTTACGTACGGTATCTGCTGCGACTTCATCACTGACGACGATAATACGGGTTACGTTAGTTTCTTTGGTCCAGCGAGTTGCCACCTGACCGTGGATTAAACGGTCATCAATACGCGCCAGGCCGATGTGCATATAATCGTTCGGTCCCATTGGTTTTGCGGGCGTTGCAGCTTTTGGTGCTACAACCGGGGCTGGCGTGGCTTTTTCAACCGGTTTTGCTTTCAGCGCTTTCACGCCTTCGCTACCGGTTTCAACCGCCAGAGCGACTAATTCGTCGAAGCTTGGGTTGTCATCGCGCGCCATGAACGTTTCTACCAACATCGGAATGTTCACGCCGGCGATCACTTCGTAATGCTCTTTATCGACGACAATGCGGCTCGCAGCGTTGAACGGACTGCCTCCCCATGTGTCAACGAGAAACAGCACGCCTTTACTGGTGTCGAGTTTTGCCAACTGAGCGTTGTACTTTTCAATCAGCGTTTCGGCATTTTCGCCTGGAACGAAATCGATCCAGCCGACATTTTCCTGCTCGCCTAACAGCATTTCTGCTGTTTTAAGTAACTGCTCTGCAGCCCAACCATGTGTGCCTATTACAATAGCAATGGTCACTTGCTACCTCCTTTATTATCGTTAACACATCAACATGAAGATGTATTTTGAATCGTCGTCCGCAATCGAATCGATTCAGATAAGGGTTACAAAGAAAAACATATGATTTCGTGAATTATTTTAGATATCGAAAAAATTATTTTGTGTGATGAAGATCCGTAAATTAACTTCCGATGAAAAGAAATTTCGAAGAGTAAAATATCTCCGAAACAACTTATTGCAAAGGAAGGTAAATCTTTGCTAAAAAACGGTTGTCTCTGTTATGTTTAGCATATGTTTAATAACTCAGGAGTATAGGGTAGTAGCCCACCGTATGGATCGTCACCGACGTCATTTCACCTTTAGGCCGTATCACGCCTGTCAGTTTGGCACTTTTTGCCACAAAATTTTTCTGCATATTGCTTTAACGCCTGAGATGTTCAGGGCGCAGTTTGGTCATTCTTTAAGCAGGAGCTTGTCATGGAATTCTTAATGGACCCCTCGATTTGGGTGGGTTTGCTCACGCTTGTTGTTCTCGAAATTGTTCTGGGTATTGATAACCTGGTCTTTATTGCGATTCTGGCTGATAAACTGCCGCCTAAACAGCGGGATAAAGCACGTCTGATCGGGTTGTCACTGGCACTGGTTATGCGTTTAGGCTTGCTGTCCGTTATTTCCTGGATGGTGACGCTGACAAAACCGCTTTTCACGGTGATGGAGTACGCGTTCTCCGGGCGAGACCTGATTATGCTGCTGGGGGGTATCTTCCTCTTGTTCAAGGCCACTACCGAGCTACATGAACGGCTGGAAAACCGAGAACACGATACCGGCCAGTCAAAAGGCTATGCGAGCTTCTGGGTCGTAGTGACGCAGATTGTTATCCTGGATGCGGTCTTCTCCCTGGACGCAGTAATTACCGCGGTGGGTATGGTGAACCATCTGCCGGTTATGATGGCTGCTGTCGTGATAGCGATGGCGGTAATGCTGCTGGCATCAAAGCCGCTGACACGATTTGTGAATCAACATCCAACGGTCGTGGTGCTGTGTCTGAGCTTCCTGCTGATGATCGGTTTGAGTCTGGTCGCCGAAGGGTTTGGCTTCCACATTCCGAAAGGTTATCTGTACGCGGCCATTGGCTTCTCGATCATTATCGAACTGTTTAACCAGATTGCCCGCCGTAACTTTATTCGCCACCAGTCGACATTGCCGCTGCGTGCACGTACGGCCGATGCCATTCTGCGTCTGATGGGCGGTAAGCGTCAGACCGGTGCGCAGCTTGAATCTGACAATCCGGTGCCGGTACCTGTACCAGAAGGGGAGTTCGTTGAAGAAGAGCGTTACATGATCAACGGCGTTCTGTCCCTGGCATCGCGTTCATTACGTGGCATTATGACGCCGCGTGGTGAAATCAGTTGGGTTGATGCTGACCTGAGCGTGGCGGAAATCCGAGAACAGCTGCTCTCTTCTCCGCACAGCCTGTTCCCGGTGTGTCGTGGTGAGCTTGACGAAATTATCGGTATCGTTCGGGCAAAAGAGCTGTTGGTGGCGCTTGAGGATGGCGTAGACGTGGCTGCAATTGCTTCAGCCTCTCCGGCTATCGTTGTACCGGAAACGCTGGATCCGATTAATTTGTTAGGTGTATTGCGTCGCGCCCGCGGTAGCTTTGTTATCGTCACTAACGAGTTCGGCGTCGTCCAGGGGCTGGTGACACCGCTGGATGTATTAGAAGCCATCGCCGGTGAGTTCCCGGATGCCGATGAAACGCCCGAGATAGTTGCCGAAGCGGGTAGCTGGCTGGTGAAAGGTGGAACCGATCTGCATGCTCTGCAGCAGGCGCTGGACGTTGATACGCTGGTGGATGAAGACCAGGATATCGCCACGGTGGCTGGATTGGTGATTGCGGTTAACGGCCACATTCCGCGTGTCGGGGATGTTATTGAGGTCGCTCCGCTGAGCATTACGATTGTCGAAGCCAACGATTACCGTGTGGATTTAGTTCGCATTGTTAAAGAACAATCGGCTCACGACGAAGACGTATAATTAGGTTCAGCGAAACGGCATAAGGGGCATGATATGGCCCTTATGCCGGGCGGGTGGTGGCGTACTGCCCGCCAACCATTTAGGAAAATCACGCAGCGGCATCGGCTGGGCATAGAGAAATCCCTGCAATACATGCACGCCATGACGCCGCAAATGTTGTGCCTGCGCCTGCGTTTCTACCCCTTCAGCCACCAGTTCAATATTCAGTTTTTTCCCCAGCGCGATGATGATGTCGGTAACCGTCGAGTTCACGGCGTCAGTGCCAATCGCGGAGGTGAATGATTTATCAATCTTCAGAATATCCGGACATAACTTTTCCAGCCAGGAGAGCGAGCTGTTTCCGGTACCAAAATCGTCAATGGCCAGTTTAATCCCCATACGATGTAATTCGCGCACTACCCGATAATCCACATCAAGCAAGGCATCACGCTCAGTCAACTCAATGACTAACTGCTGAATAGGGTGCTGGCTGAACCAGTATTGGTTGAGATCTTTTAACAGCGTTCCATGGCGAAAATGGCTGGCGGCAACGTTGATACCGATATGAAACTGGCTGCTCATCGGGAAAACGTGTCGTTGCTGAATGGTTTCTGCAATGACATGGCGGGTCAGCGGTACGATCAGGTTGTGCTCTTCAGCAATAGGAATGAAAACTTCAGGCGAAATCCAGCCCTGGCGGGGGTTATTCCAGCGCAAGAGGATTTCAACACCGGTGCACTGTTGGGTGCTGGCATTTAGCAGAGGCTGGCAAAATAACTCAAACTCGCGTGCAGCGAGGGCCAGATTGATTTCCCAGGAAAAACTCATTCTGTTGGCCGTAGCCAGCCATGCAAGGTAGCCCACTAACAGGCTGAGCATCACCGCTAAGGGTAATTGAGTAGGCAGATTTTTTAACGCCAGCTCGCTGGCCCCAGGGCCTGTAACGCTGATTGCGAAAGGAAAATGTTGTGACGACAACTGGTAACTTTTTTCATCATCAAGTGCAGGTAGCGTATCTACAACACCTTGACCGTAAAGCAGGTGACGGTTGCCGACAGTCAGACTTGCTTTGGTTATCTGCGGCGGCTGAGGCTCAAGCAGCATCGTTGATAACAAATCAATATTGACGATCTCCAGAACGCCATCTTCACCATCAACAGACGACGGATACCATTGCGTAAGAATAGGGCTGCCTTTGATAAGCGAATGGTCGGTAGACAACAGAAGCTGCGGCTCCCGGCTGGGCAACTCAGGTTGTAGCTGGCGAATTGGGGTATTGCGATAACCAAAAATGCTTGAGCAATAGAGAATGCCGCGCTGGATCAGGCTTATAGAGCGCACTGTCTGTAGTCTGGCGGCATGTTTGCTCAGGGGTAAACGCGCCACGGAACAGGGCAAACCTATCAACGGCAGTAGCACATCGCGTCCGGCCTGTAGGGGAAGGAGCACGTTATCCAGCGCTTCTACGGCATGATTGGCAAAAGTGACAGTGTAATGGTGATTTAAATTACGCTCCGAAATAAATCGGGCAGACAATGTGAGTATGAGCGTCAGCAGTGCACAAATTGTGCAGACGATTAAGCGGTTACGACGATAAGTTTTGATGATCCGTTGTGCTGTTTGCATGCGGGCCGCCCGATAAGCCGTTGGTCACATTAGCCAACAGCAACAGAGCAAGTGTAGTGGGGAAAATTACGCTAGACGAGGATGAGGAAGTAAATTCGCCCATCCGTCGCAGATGGGCGAAAAATAAGTATTAGTCACACTGGACTTTAATCGCCAGGCCACCGCGTGATGTTTCACGGTATTTGGCGTTCATGTCCTTGCCGGTTTCGTACATTGTTTCAATGACTTTATCCAGCGAGACGCGCGGGGCGCTGGTACGACGCATTGCCATTCGTGCAGCGTTGATAGCCTTAACGGAGGCAATCGCGTTACGTTCAATACAAGGCACCTGAACCTGTCCGGCAACCGGATCACAGGTCAGCCCCAGGTTGTGCTCCATACCGATTTCGGCAGCAACACAAACCTGCTCAGGACTTGCACCCAGCAGTTCCGCCAGACCTGCCGCAGCCATCGAGCATGCCACGCCAACCTCGCCCTGACAGCCCACTTCCGCGCCAGAGATAGAGGCGTTCATTTTGTATAATGCGCCAATTGCACCGGCCGCCAGGAAATAGCGGGTATAAATATCCGGGCTGACGGACTCAATGAAATGGTCATAATAAGCCAGTACCGCAGGCACGATGCCGCAGGCACCGTTGGTTGGTGCAGTCACCACGCGGCCACCGGCGGCGTTCTCTTCGTTAACGGCCAGCGCAAACATGTTCACCCAGTCGATCACATTCATCGGATCGCTGGAGAGTTTATCGCTGGAGACCAGCATACGGCGCAGGGCAGAAGCTCGGCGAGGAACGCGCAACGGACCCGGCAGAATCCCTTCGGTATTCATCCCACGGTCAATACAGGCCTGCATGGTTTGCCAGACGTTGCCAAAGTACTCTTCAATCTCTTTCTTGCTGTGCAGCGCAAGTTCGTTCTGCATCACCATGCCAGAGAGCGACAAGCCAGTGCTGTTACAGTACTCCAGCATTTCGGTTGCGGACTTGAACGGATAAGGCACGCTGACCTCATTCGCTGCATCCTGGCCAAAATGTTCTTCATCAACGATGAATCCACCGCCGATCGAATAGTATGTTTTGCTGTAAACGACGGTTTCGCCGTTGTACGCATGGATCTGCATACCGTTTTCATGCAACGGCAGGTTACCGTTGTGAAAACGCATTCCGTCATTCTGCGGGAAATCAACTTCGTGCTGGCCTTGCGCAAGCAGCAGGCGACCACGCGCTTCTACGTCGCGGATAAATCCGGGAATGCTGTCAATGTCTACGGTCGCAGGTTCATTACCTGCCAGACCCATAATAATGGCGATATCGGTGTGGTGACCTTTACCCGTGAGCGACAGTGAACCATACACGTCGACGGCAACACGAGTAATGCTGTCCAGTAATCCTTTTTCGACCAGGTCATCGACGAACTGTTTACCTGCCTTCATAGGCCCTACGGTATGGGAAGATGAGGGACCAATCCCCACCTTAAACATGTCGAATAGACTAATCACGATAATACTCCTACAGGGCGACTGGGCTTTCCAGTAACGATGTTATAACTGCGCATAGTGTAAGAGGGAACGCGGCGATCGGCTTAACTATTCACATGAATTAAACTAATAGATAACCGCGATTTTACTAATGTTGTGACGGGAGTTTCAGGTTGTGTCTTCTGCGCGTAAAGATAAGTATAGTCAGGGTTTCACGCCAATTTGCAGCGCCAGCTCACGAATTATCCCAGCGGTCATTCCCCAGACGAAATAATGCTCATACCAGGAGAGCCAGACCCGATGAGAATCGCCACGACGATAAACATCCAGTGGATGGTAGCGTCCCAAATGCAGGGCCTGTGCCAACGGCATTTCAAAAACGGCGGAAACTTCATCTTCGCTGGCCCGATAGGGCAAATTAGGTGGAATTATCCCCACTACAGGAGTGACCTGGAAGCCCGTTACGCTGTCGACCGGAGGCAAAACGCCGATCACTTCCACTGATTCGGGCGGAATCGCGACTTCTTCCTGTGCTTCGCGCAACGCGGCGGCAATCAGTGAAGCGTCGCTGCTGTCCACGGCACCGCCGGGAAAAGCGACCTGTCCGGCGTGCTTGCGTAGATGAACGGAACGTTGGGTCAACAGGAGTCCTGGTTGCGCGCGCCGGACTACAGGAATAAGTACAGCTGCCTGGCGCTGGTTTAACGCTTCCCGGTTTATTTGCGGACGCAAAAGCTGGAAGCGCGATAAAAAATCATCAAGCGTCAGGTTGCTGTATTCCACTGTTTAGTTCTCCAGTTGGTGCAAAATACGATTCACTTTATCAAACGTTTCCTGATATTCCGCGTCTTCCTGACTGTCTGCAACAATGCCGCCGCCCGCAGAGCAGTAGATCTGTCCGTCTACAGCTGTCAGAGTACGGATGGTGATACTGGTATCCATATTGCCGCAAAAACTCAGATAACCAATACTGCCGCACCAGGCGTTACGTCTTTGTGGCTCCAGTTCATCAATAATTTCCATTGCCCGAACTTTCGGCGCGCCGGTAATTGACCCTCCTGGGAAGGCTGCGCGTAGCAAATCTGTTGCATGCAACGTCTCTGGCAAATGCGCGGTGATGGTACTGACCAGATGATGCACGGCTGGGAACGGCTCAACCACAAAGAGCTCTGGTACGTTTACCGAGCCTGGCACGGCAACGCGGCCTATATCGTTGCGCATCAAGTCGACGATCATCAGGTTTTCCGCCCGATCCTTTGGAGAGTTCGCCAGTGTTTGAGCCTGCAGACGATCGGCATCAGGGGAGTCCAGTCTGGGTAATGTGCCTTTAATGGGACGCGTCTGGATGTGCTGGTTTTCTAACTGAATAAAACGTTCAGGCGAAAGGCTTAGAATCGCCCCTTCCTCAAAACGTAAAAATGCACTGAACGGGGCGCGGTTCGCATGGTTTAGACGTACAAACGCCAGCCACTCATCGCCCTGATAATGCGCCTGAAAGCGCTGGGCAAGATTGACCTGATAGCAATCGCCGCTGTGCAGATAACGCTGCACCTGACGGAATTTTTCACCGTACTGCGCACGGGTCATGTTGGACCGCCACGAGGATGTTAACGAAAACGGTTCGCGCACGGATATCTGTTGATTTTCCAGCCAACGGCGTCGTGCCTGCACATCGGAGTGGCTAAGTAGTGACACCTTTTGCAACTGATGATCGACAATCAGCGCCCAATCGTAAATGCCAACCGCCATGTCCGGTAGCGTGATATCCTGTTCGGCTTCCGTTGGCAGAGATTCAAAACGGCGGCCTAAATCATAGCCAAACAGACCCAGCGCGCCTCCCTGGAACGGAAGATCGGGATTATAATCGGGCTGAATAGCCAGCGATGTCAGCGCCGAGTGTAAGACCGTCATCGGATCATCAACCGTTTGCATAGTACCGTGCCGGTCATGCACAACGGTCTCTTCAGCACGTGTGACCAGCGTTGTGATGGGGTCGGCGACCAGAATATCAAAGCGACTATGCGGATGGTCGGCATGGCCTGAATGCAAAAGCATTGCCCAGGGCTGGTGGCTTAATGTGGCAAAATAGTGCTCAGCGGCGTCCAGACGCCAGGGTAGTGTGATTACAGCGGGAGATAACGTCTTCATCAGTCCTGACTCGTTGCTACTTCACTGGCTATGTGCCGGGTAGCATGAAATAATTAGCGCTAATAATTTAGCAGGAGTTCACCATGATTGCAGGTTTACCTTCACTCACGCACGATCAGCAGCAACAGGCGGTTGAACGCATTCATGAACTGATATCCCAGGGGATGAGCAGTGGCGAGGCGATTACGAAAGTGGCTGCTGAATTACGCGCCAGCCATACCGGCGAACGGATCGTGGCGCGTTTTGAAGATGAAGACGAAGACGAGTAACGTCGGTTACACCGCAGCGATAATCTTTATCTCAACTTTGTATTTTGGGTTCATTAACCCGGCTTGTACGGTGCAGCGTACCGGGGCGTGACCGGCAACAACCCAGGCATCCCAGGCCTTATTCATAGCGGCAAAATCGTTCTTGTCAGCCAGAAACAGGGTAGCATCAAGAATACGTGACTTGTTGCTGCCCTGTTTTTCCAGCACAGCATCAATTTGCGCCAGCGTGTTTGCCGTTTGTTCGAATGCGTCTGCATCCAGATTTTCCGGCACACCGGTGTAATACAACGTGTTGTTGTGAATCACCACGTCAGACCAACGATCCTCGGCATCAATACGCACGATAGTCATACATTTTTCCTCGTTAAATTTCCATTTTTACGCCGCAAGACTGCCATAATGTCAGTCTGACGTCACCTCTTCAACTGGCGAAAGACCCGATGGCCTGACATAATCCCTGTTCAAATGAACAGGGGGTAGTGTGACGGACGATTTTGCAGCAGACGGTCAGTTGGCTAAAGCGATACCGGGTTTTAAACCACGTGAACCACAACGACAGATGGCCCTGGCCGTCGCGCATGCCATTGAAAAATCACAGCCGCTTGTCGTAGAGGCCGGGACCGGAACAGGGAAAACCTACGCCTATCTTGCCCCCGCGCTGCGCGCTGGAAAGAAAGTCATCATCTCTACCGGATCGAAAGCACTGCAGGATCAGCTTTACAGCCGCGATCTGCCTACTGTGGCAAAAGCGTTGAAATTCACCGGCAAACTGGCGCTATTGAAAGGGCGCTCCAACTACCTTTGCCTGGAGCGACTTGAACAACAGGCACTGGCGGGCGGTGACCTGCCGGTCCAGATATTAAGCGACGTTATTCTGTTGCGATCGTGGTCAAATCAAACCCTCGATGGAGACATCAGCACCTGTGTCAGTGTGGCCGAAGATTCACAGGCCTGGCCGCTGGTGACCAGCACCAACGACAACTGTTTGGGCAGCGACTGCCCGCTGTATAAAGAGTGCTTTGTTGTCAAAGCGCGTAAAAAAGCGATGGACGCAGACGTTATAGTGGTAAACCACCATCTGTTTCTTGCCGATATGGTGGTGAAAGAGAGTGGTTTCGGTGAACTGATCCCTGAGGCCGACGTGATGATCTTTGATGAAGCCCATCAGCTACCGGATATCGCCAGCCAGTATTTTGGTCAGTCACTCTCCAGCCGCCAACTTCTCGACCTTGCAAAGGACATTACCATCGCGTATCGCACCGAGCTGAAAGATACTCAACAGCTACAAAAGTGTGCTGACCGTCTTGCTCAAAGCGCACAGGATTTTCGCCTGCAATTGGGTGAGCCGGGCTATCGCGGCAACCTACGGGAGCTGCTGACGGATCAGCGTGTGCAGAGAGCATTTTTACTGCTCGATGATACCCTGGAGCTGTGTTACGACGTGGCAAAACTCTCTCTGGGACGTTCGGCACTGCTGGATGCGGCGTTTGAGCGAGCCACGTTGTATCGCACCCGTTTGAAACGGCTAAAAGAGATTAACCAGCCAGGGTTCAGCTACTGGTATGAATGCACCTCGCGCCATTTCACCCTGGCGCTGACGCCACTCACGGTGGCGGATAAATTCAAAGAAGTGATGGAACAAAAACCGGGCTGCTGGATTTTCACCTCAGCGACGTTGTCGGTAAACGATGATCTCCACCACTTTACGGCGCGGCTGGGTATTGAACAGGCGGAGTCGATGCTGCTGCCTAGCCCCTTTGATTACACGCGTCAGGCGCTGCTGTGCGTACCACGTAATCTACCGCAAACCAATCAGCCAGGGGCAGCGCGCCAGTTGGCATCTATGTTGCGGCCAATCATCGAGGCGAACAACGGTCGTTGTTTTATGCTGTGTACCTCGCACGCGATGATGCGCGACCTGGCGGAACAGTTTCGCGCCACCATGACGCTTCCCGTGTTGTTGCAGGGAGAGACCAGCAAAGGGCAACTGTTGCAACAGTTTGTTAGCGCGGGGAATGCTTTACTGGTGGCTACCAGTAGCTTCTGGGAAGGGGTGGACGTGCGTGGTGATACGCTTTCGCTGGTTATTATCGACAAGCTGCCGTTTACCTCACCGGACGATCCATTGTTGAAAGCGCGAATGGAAGATTGCCGCCTGCGCGGCGGCGATCCTTTTGACGAAGTCCAGCTCCCGGATGCGGTTATCACCCTGAAACAGGGGGTGGGGCGTTTGATACGTGATGCTGACGATCGCGGTGTGCTGGTGATTTGTGACAACCGGCTGGTGATGCGACCCTATGGCGCCACCTTCCTGGCGAGTCTGCCGCCGGCACCGCGTACGCGTGACATTGCCCGCGCTGTTCGATTTCTTGCTATACCAACGGCTGAGTAATTTGTTACGGAGTATGGTAAGATGCGCGCCAAATTTATTGATCTGATCACGAAGACCCATGCGAATTCTGGCTATCGATACCGCCACAGAAGCGTGCTCTGTTGCCCTGTGGAATGACGGTAATATCAAGGCTCATTTCGAGCTTTGCCCACGAGAACATACCCAACGAATCCTGCCGATGGTTCAGGACATCCTGGCTGATGACGGTACTACCTTAACGGAGATCGACGCGCTAGCGTTTGGTCGCGGTCCCGGAAGTTTTACCGGTGTACGTATTGGTATCGGTATTGCTCAGGGGCTGGCATTAGGTGCGGAATTACCCATGATCGGCGTTTCAACTCTGGCAACAATGGCGCAGGGAGCCTGGCGTAAAACTGGGGCAATGCGCGTGCTGGCGGCGATTGACGCACGTATGGGTGAAGTTTACTGGGCCGAATACCAGCGTGATGAAGACGGCGTCTGGAACGGCGAAGAGACGGAAGCGGTATTAACACCAGAACAAGTTCATGAGCGTTTGCTGCAACTTTCCGGCGATTGGGCGACGGTTGGCACAGGCTGGTCGGCATGGCCTGAACTCGGCAAAGACAGTGGTCTGATGCTGATTGATGGCGGCGTTTTGCTTCCGGCTGCTGAAGACATGTTGCCTGTCGCCACTCAAATGCTGGCAGCAGGAAAGACGGTTGCGGTGGAACATGCTGAACCGGTTTATTTACGTAACACCGTAGCGTGGAAGAAACTTCCCGGGAAAGAATGAATCTTAGTAGTAAATACCCTGATTAATTTGAATTGCAGTTCATACGCGGCAGTTTGACAGAGACAGGGCAGGCGCTGAGAAAAGGGAGTCGCACATGGCGGTTCAAAAACAGGTAATGAAAGGTGTACTGGCTGGTGTATTAGCATTAATGCTAAGCGGTTGCGTCACCATTCCGGATGCGATTAAAGGTTCAAGCCCTACACCGCAGCAGGATCTGGTGCGGGTGATGAATGCACCGCAGTTGTACGTCGGACAGGAAGCGCGTTTCGGCGGTAAAGTGGTGGACATTCAGAATCAGCAGGGGAAATCCCGTCTGGAAATTGCTACCGTTCCGCTCGACAGTGGCGCGCGACCAATACTGGGAGAAGCCTCACGCGGAAGGATTTATGCTGATGTAAACGGCTTCCTCGATCCGGTTGATTTTCGTGGACAACTGGTTACCGTCGTGGGACCGATTAGCGGCACGGTAGACGGTAAAATCGGTAGTACGCCGTATAAGTTTATGCTGATGCAGGTAACAGGTTATAAACGCTGGCATATTACTCAGCAGATCGTGATGCCACCGCAACCGATTGACCCCTGGTTCTATGGTGCGCGTGGCTGGCCATACGGCTATGGCGGTTGGGGATGGTACAATCCCGGTCCCGCACAGGTTCAGACGATAGTAACAGAGTAACTCTTTGTTTTATTGGTAAAAGAAACAGCGGCTCGTCCGCTGTTTCTGCATTAACGTGGATATAAAAAAAATAAATAGTGACGCGCTTCGCAACCTTGTCGTTGTGTAATAAACAAACTGGTACGCTGAGTTAATATTATGTTAACAGTTTGTTTATTGTCTGGGGTTGTGATGACGACGAATACGCATTTTAGAGGTGATGTATTGAAAAAGGTTTGGCTTAACCGTTATCCCGAGGGCGTTCCCGCGGAGATCAATCCTGACCGTTATCAATCCCTGGTGGAGCTCTTTGAACACTCAGTAAGGCGCTATGCTGACCAGCCCGCGTTTGTAAATATGGGGGAGGTGATGACCTTCCGCAAACTGGAGGAGCGTAGTCGGGCATTTGCGGCCTACTTGCAACAGGGGCTTGGGCTGAAAAAGGGCGATCGTGTCGCGCTAATGATGCCTAATCTGCTGCAGTATCCTGTGGCATTGTTCGGCATCCTGCGTGCCGGAATGATCGTCGTGAACGTTAACCCGTTGTATACGCCGCGGGAACTGGAGCATCAGCTTAATGACAGCGGTGCGGCGGCGATCGTGATTGTCTCCAACTTTGCTCATACGCTGGAGAAAGTGGTCGATAAAACGTCGGTTCAACATGTGATCCTGACGCGTATGGGCGATCAGCTTTCTACCGCTAAAGGGACGCTGGTTAACTTTGTCGTCAAGTACATCAAGCGTCTGGTGCCGAAATACCACCTGCCTGATGCCATCTCGTTTCGCAGCGCGTTACAAAACGGCTATCGCATGCAGTATGTGAAGCCTGAAGTGGTCTCTGAAGATCTGGCTTTCCTGCAGTATACCGGTGGCACCACCGGCGTGGCGAAAGGAGCAATGCTAACGCACCGCAATATGCTGGCTAACCTGGAACAGGTCAATGCTACCTACGGTCCATTGCTGCATCCGGGTAAAGAGCTGGTGGTGACTGCGCTGCCGTTGTATCACATCTTCGCGTTGACCATGAACTGCCTGTTGTTTATCGAACTGGGTGGTCAAAATCTGTTGATCACTAACCCGCGAGATATTCCGGGTCTGGTGAAAGAGCTGGCAAAATACCCGTTTACCGCGATGACCGGCGTCAATACGCTGTTTAACGCTTTGTTGAATAACAAAGAATTTCAGCAACTGGACTTTTCATCACTGCATCTCTCCGCGGGTGGTGGTATGCCGGTACAGCAGGCGGTAGCAGAACGCTGGGTGAAGCTGACCGGACAGTATCTTCTGGAAGGTTACGGCCTGACCGAGTGTGCGCCGTTGGTGAGTGTCAACCCTCACGATATCGATTATCACAGTGGCAGTATCGGCCTGCCGGTTCCTTCCACTGACGTTAAACTGGTGGATGACGACGATAACGAAGTGCCACCAGGGGAACCTGGCGAGCTGTGCGTTAAAGGTCCGCAGGTAATGCTGGGGTACTGGCAGCGACCAGATGCAACAGATGAAATTGTCAAAGACGGTTGGTTGCACACCGGTGATATTGCGGTGATGGATGATGAAGGTTTCCTGCGGATTGTCGATCGCAAAAAAGATATGATCCTGGTTTCAGGTTTCAACGTCTATCCGAACGAGATTGAAGATGTGGTGATGCAACACCCAGGTGTCCAGGAAGTGGCCGCAGTTGGTGTGCCGTCGGGCAGCAGCGGTGAGGCTGTGAAAATTTTTGTGGTGAAGAAAGACGCCTCGTTAACCGATGAGGCCTTGATTACCTTTTGTCGACGTCAGCTGACGGGCTATAAAGTGCCGAAGCTGGTGGAATTCCGTGATGAGCTGCCAAAATCAAACGTTGGCAAAATTTTGCGACGAGAATTACGTGACGAAGCACGTGGCAAAGTGGACAATAAAAGCTAAGCGTTAAGACAGCCATCAGAAAGCGCCGGTTAAACCGGCGTTTTTTTTGGTGCAAACCTGAGAGAGCACGATTTGAATTACCAAATGATCACCACGAACGACGCGTTGGCCACGCTGTGCGAAGCCGTTCGTGAGTTTCCGGCTATTGCCCTGGATACTGAATTTGTTCGCACACGTACCTATTACCCGCAACTGGGTCTGATCCAGTTGTTTGATGGCAAACACGTTGCTCTGATTGATCCGCTTGGGATCACCGACTGGTCACCGCTGAAGACCATTTTGCAGGACACTGCCATTACCAAATTCCTGCATGCAGGAAGTGAAGACCTGGAAGTGTTTCTTAACGCCTTTGGCGAACTTCCACAGCCGCTGATTGATACACAAATTCTGGCTGCGTTCTGCGGACGTCCATTATCGTGGGGATTTGCCGCGATGGTGGAAGAGTATACGGGAGTGGCGCTGGATAAAAGCGAATCCCGCACTGACTGGCTGGCGCGTCCGTTAACTGAGCGTCAGTGTGAGTATGCGGCAGCGGATGTCTGGTATTTATTACCGATCACCCAAAAGCTGATGACAGAGACTGATGCCTCTGGCTGGCTGCCCGCCGCGCTGGATGAGTGCCGTTTGATGCAGCAGCGTCGTCAGGAAATTCTGGCGCCTGAAGATGCGTGGCGCGAGATAACCAATGCCTGGCAACTACGAACCCGCCAGCTTGCCTGCCTGCAACTGCTGGCTGACTGGCGATTACGTAAGGCGCGTGAGCGCGATCTGGCGGTGAACTTTGTGGTACGTGAAGAACACCTGTGGTCTGTCGCTCGCTATATGCCAGGTAGTCTGGGTGAACTGGACAGTCTGGGTCTTTCCGGTAGCGAGATTCGTTTTCACGGCAAGACGCTGATTTCGCTGGTGGAGAAGGCTCAGGCTCTGCCGGAAGAATCATTGCCGGAACCGTTGCTGAACCTGATGGATATGCCGGGATATCGCAAGGCATTCAAGGCCATTAAGGCACTGGTTGCAGAGGTGAGTGCGGAACATAATCTCAGCGTTGAGTTACTGGCTTCGCGCCGTCAGATAAATCAGCTTCTCAACTGGCACTGGAAACTAAAGCCGCAGGCTTCCCTGCCGGAACTGATTTCCGGTTGGCGTGGTGAACTGATGGCCGAGCGTCTTAACGCACTGTTGCTGGAATATCCGCAGTAAGTTGACCAGACTATGCCGGGTAGCGCTATCGCTCACCCGGCCTGACGTGATTACAAATCAAGGACCAGACGTTTGCCTTTGGCGCGCGAGCAACAGATGAGCATACTTTGCTGGCTGGCCTTCTCATCGTCGCTGAAATACTGATCGCGATGATCCGCTTCCCCTTCAATAATTGTCGTTTCACAGGTACCGCATACGCCTTCGCGACATAGACATTCCACCCTGGCCGCTTTGTTATTTTCGATAACCTGTAAAATAGTCATCTCTTCTGGCACGACAAATTCACGTCCAGAACGTGCCAGCACAAGGGTGAACGCATCACCGCTCTTATCTTCCACGGCAAATTGTTCGAAATGTAGCGTATCGTTGTCCAGAGCGTGGCGGGCGGCTTCGCGTCTAACGGCATCGTTAAGTACAGCAGGGCCGCAGGTGTAAATATGCGTGCCGGGTTCTACATCGGCCAGCAGACGCGCCAGGTCAAGGCGGGTGCCTTCGGTAGAAAGGTGCAGATGAATGCGCTCGGCGTTGATGTGCTGAGTGAGTTCATGATGAAATGCGCAGCTTTCCGGGCTGTGGGAGCAGTAATGCAGTTGCCACTCAGCGTGTGATTGTTCCAGCTCCGGGATCTGCGATAAAAAGGGCGTTATGCCAATGCCTCCTGCAATCAGTATATGTTTTCGTGCCTGAGGTTCGAGGGCAAAGAGATTATTTGGTGTGGATATCGTCAGCGTGTCGCCAGCGTTCACGTTCTGGTGTAAGAAACGTGAGCCGCCTTTGGACTCCTCCTCCAGTCGTACAGCTATTTGATAAGCGGTGGTATCAAGCGGTGAACTCATCAGCGAATAGGCATTGCTGTAGAGATTTTCGCCATCGCGCATCTGCACGATTATATGGCTGCCTCCACTGAACGCGGGTAACGAGCCGCCTGCAGAGGCAACTAAGGTGAAACATTTTACATGTGGAGTAATGGTCTCAATCCGGCTGACCCGCACTTCATGCATTTGATATTCAGACATCGCGGCACTCCCTTAAAAATCTGTCCGGCGCGGGTTAACCCTGCGCGCCGGAATCTGTGTCACAGCCCCTGGCAGAGATATTTCATCTCCAGGTAATCTTCGATACCGTGTTCAGAGCCTTCACGCCCAAGGCCGGACTGTTTGACGCCGCCAAACGGGGCAACTTCATTAGAGATAAGCCCGGTATTGATCCCCACCATGCCGTATTCAAGCTGCTCAGAAACTCGCCAGATACGCGCAGCGTCATTACTATAGAAGTAAGATGCCAGACCGTAGATCGTATCGTTTGCCTGGTGGATCACGTCCTGTTCATCGTCAAATTTCACCAGCGCGGCGACCGGTCCGAAGATTTCTTCCTGTAACAGTTGCGTGCCTGGCTGCACGTTGCCGATGACGGTAGGGGTAAAATAGTTTCCGCCCAGCGCATGGCGTTGGCCGCCGGTTAACAGCGTGGCACCACGCGTCAGGGCGTCATCAAGAAGTGACTGCACTTTGTCTACGGCGGCGCTGTTGATCAGTGGTCCGGTCTGTACGCCTGGTTGCTCACCATTGCCTACCTTCAGCGCGGCGACACGGGCGACAAACTTCTCGCAAAACGTGTCGTAAATGGCCTGATGAATATAAAAACGATTCACACAGACACAGGTCTGTCCGGCGTTGCGAAACTTGGCAACCAACGCCCCTTCGACGGCTTTATCAATATCTGCGTCATCAAACACAATAAACGGCGCATTACCCCCCAGCTCCAGTGACACCTTTTTGATGGAGTCAGAACACTGGCGCATCAGGACGCGTCCGACTTCTGTTGAACCCGTGAACGAGAGCTTACGTACACGATCATCAGCGGTGAACTGAGCGCCAATTTCGCGTGATTTTCCTGTTACGACGTTGATGACGCCTGAGGGAATGCCGGCCTGACGTGCGAGCTCGGCCAGCGCCAGTGCTGTGAACGGCGTCTCGTTGGCCGGTTTTATCACCATCGTACAGCCTGCAGCCAGTGCCGGACCGGCTTTGCGGGTGATCATGGCGGCGGGGAAGTTCCACGGCGTAATCGCGGCGCAGATGCCGACGCCCTGGCGGATCACCATCAACCGCTTGTCCGTTGTAGGAGAGGGAATGATTTCACCGTTGGTGCGTTTTGCCTGTTCGGCAAACCACTCAATAAACGAAGCGGCATAGACAATTTCGCCTTCCGCTTCTGTCTGCGGTTTTCCCTGTTCGGCAGTCATGATTTGCGCCAGCGCCGTTTTGTTGTCGAGAATTAAGTGATGCCAGGCTTTGAGCAGAGTGGAACGCTGGGCTGCGGTCATTGCACGCCAGTTGGGTAACGCCTGAGAGGCGGCATCAATAGCCCGCTGAGTCTCTGACATTCCCATATTGGGTATTTTCCCCAGAATAGCGCCTGTCGCCGGATTGCTGACCGATAACGTATTGTTGTCATCGGCGTCGCACCAGTTCCCGGCGATAAACGCCTGCTGGCGGAAAAGTGAAGTCTGAAAGACGGTCATGACGAACTCCTTCAAGGATTAATCCTGAAACACCTGGGCTACCAGGTTATGGAAATGGGCAATACCGTGTTCAGAAATCCCGCTGCCGCTGGTATCTGCCATAATGCGTCCCTGACCGCGATAGCCGCGTGATTTCAGCCCTTTTTGTACGCTTTCGACCAGACGTAAATCTTCAGGGCGGAAGACATTGCGATACCATTCAATCAGCTCTTTCTGCTCTTCGGTGAGTTCTTCATTGGTGAAGTAGATGTCGTAGTTTTGCAGTGTGGTTTCTGCATCCACCGGGAACTCATAGATAACGGTCATCATGCCTTTAATTGGCGTGACGTTGAGCATGGTGCATGGCCACAACCAGAAACCGTGGAAGGCGGCATCAACGCCTTCTTCGAACTTAAATGACTGCTCTGATGGTTTGGCAAAACCGTATTGCAGAGTCCAGTTGCCATGCATGGTGTGCCAGTAGCGGTCAACCTGTACCGAGTCGGAAAAACCAGGGTGTGCCGGACCGCAGTGGTAGCACTCCAGATAGTTATCAACGATATTTTTCCAGTTGGCAGGTGTGCGAGTCGTAAAGCGCGCAGCCAGTTTCAGATCGTGTACATCAGGGCAGGCTTCGACAACTTTCGCTGCCAGTCCCGGGAGTTGATCTTCAACGCTGCCGGCATTCGGATCCATATTGATAAATACGAATCCGGCATATTCTTCAAGACGTACCGGTGTGAGATGGGCTTTCTCACTATCGAAATTAGCCACGTTTTCACAGTTACGGGCGTGTGCCAGGTTGCCATCGAGCTTAAAAGCCCAGGCGTGATAGGGACAGGTAATGACATTCTTCGCTTTCCCTTCGCCGCTTAGCAACTGATGACCCCGATGTGGGCAGACGTTGTAGAAAGCGCGCAGCACATTATCGCGACCCCGTACCAGCACGATATTTTCGCCAATCACTTCACGAGTGACATAGTCATTTGGTTTTGCCAGTTCGCTGCTGTGGGCTACGCAAATCCAACTTTTGGCAAACACGTTCTCTTGCTCGTGCTCAAACGCCTGTTGATCGGTATAAAACCGTGCCGGGATGGTCCATGCGTCCTGCGGGTTGGCACAAAAATTTTGCGGCAGAATAAACTCAGGGCTCAGATTGCTCATTGGATTACCTTTAATTTGTGAGTAAGAGGATGTTTTTGTACTGGCGCTCAACTGTCGCCTTTGAGTAATGCCCCGGCGGGTGGCGTAACTGGCTCGCCGCCCTGTGCGTCGGGAAGATGACTTTCAATTTGGTGAGCAGGAATATGGGCATAGTCCTGTTTAACCCAGCGAAGAAAACCACCGACCTTCACCAGCAAAATGGCGAGGAAGGGAAGTGCGGTCAGTACCACGGTAGTCTTCATGGTTTCCAGTGAAGCACCGGTAAACAGAATCGATAATGGAATCAAGGTAATGACCACGCACCAGAACAGGCGTAAGCCGCGCTCGGGATCTTCACCTTCCTGAAGATTGCGCGTGCTGGTGGCCGCCATGGTATAGGCCACAGCATCCATATGTGAGGCGAGGAAAATAATCATGATAGCCAGATAGGCCACCAGGAACAGTTTCCCGGCGGGTAGTGACATCAGTACCTGCTGGACGGCCGTTTCGCCGCCAAGCGTTGCCATTATTTGCGGAACATCAATTACACCGTTAACAAACTGATGGATAGAGTAACTTTCCATCACCCCGAAGAAGAACCAGCAACCGACGGTGCTACCAAGGATCAATGCCCAGATCACTTCCTTAATTTTGCGTCCACGGGAAACGCGGGTAACAAACATCGCCACGCCAGGGGTATAGGAGATCCACCACAGCCAGTAAAATACCGTCCAGTTGCGGGTAAACTCACCATTACCGAGAGGGTCGGTAAACAGGCTCATTTGCAAAAAGTTTTGTGTTGTCAGGCCGATGGCATTGATGATGTTGTTAGTGATGAACTCGGTTGGGCCGACGATCAATACCAGCAGCGGCAGCAAAAATGCGCCCCAGCCAACCATTTTGCTCAGACGTTGTAAGCCGTTATTGATGCCAATCCAGGAGCTGAGACAGAAGATGCCCCCCGAAAACAGGATCACAAATGCCTGCACCGTAAAGTTATCCGGCAGACCAGTGAGAGCCGATAAGCCACGAGTAAAGGTGGCTGCGGTGACGACCAGGGAGATGGTTAACGCGCCGACGGTGGCAATCAGGAACATCAGGTCGACTAAGCGCCCCCAGACGCCTTGCGGATGAACGCCAGTAATTGCAGCAATAATACCGGACAGGCTCAACCCTTTGTTTTTACGCACATGGAAGTGATAAGCCATGGTTAATGAGGCCAGCGTATAGGTTGCCCACGCGCTGATCCCCCAATGGAAAAAAGAGTAGGGCAGGCTGAATTCCAGTGCTTTTTGCGAGTGGGGGGCGATATTCAGGCCCGGAGTCTGGTAATAATAGGCCCATTCTGCAACGCCCCAGTAGAGCGTGGAAGAACCTAACCCGGCGCAGATAAACATAAACAGCCAGGAAAGTGTGCTGTATTCCGCTTTGCCTTCTCCCAGACGAATGTTGCCGTACTTGCTGGTGGCAAGATAGATGACCAGTCCCATAGCCATGAGGACCAGTATCTGGACTGCTGAACCCAGCATGCGGGTGACACCATTAAAAATGGTGTTTGCCGCTTGCGCGGATTGCTGAGGGAAGAAACTCAGTGTGGCTGCGATAAAAAGAATGGCCACCAGGCTGATGGCTATGAGTGGCACATCTTTTTTCTTTACGTTGCTCAACATGGGTGATCTCCTGGGCATAAGTTGCCCGCGTTTGGCATTAGCCTGTCGTTGTTATCATGCTGTAGGGGTACAATGTGTCGCTTCGTTATTTAACATTTTAATTATTTGTTCTTTACATGAATTAAACAATTGCCCGATGCGTGAAGCAATAAAACACGGAACGGAAATAATAAAAGGTGAATTCGCGCAGGTTATTTCAGCAATTGAACGCATAAAAAAGCCGCGTCAGTGACGCGGCTCAAATTAAGTGGTTTGACCTTTAACGAAGGGCCTGACAGATGGCCTGGCCAACCTGTGATGTGGTGGCGGTCCCTTTCATATCCGGTGTTTTAGGACCACTGGCAATGACCTGTTCAATCGCCGCCACGATCCCATCGTGAGCAGCCTGATAATTTGCATCACCGTTGCCGAGGAAATCCAGCATCATGGCTCCCGCCCAGATTGTGGCAATCGGGTTGGCGATATTCTTGCCGTAGATATCTGGTGCCGAACCGTGTACCGGTTCGAACAACGATGGAAAGGTGCGTTCCGGGTTTAAGTTTGCAGAAGGGGCAATACCAATTGTCCCTGTGCAAGCAGGGCCTAAATCGGAAAGGATATCGCCAAACAGGTTCGAGGCGACCACCACGTCAAAGCGTTCAGGCTGCATAACAAAACGGGCGCACAGAATATCGATATGCTGCTTATCCCAGCGAATCTCAGGATATTGAGCTGCCATGGCTTCAACGCGTTCATCCCAGTAGGGCATACTGATGGCAAGACCGTTTGATTTGGTTGCAGAGGTTAACGTTTTGCGTGGACGGCTCTGGGCCAGTTCGAACGCGTAACGCAAAATGCGGTCGACTCCACGACGGGTGAAGACGGATTCCTGAATGACCACTTCATGCTCGGTTCCTGCGTTTACTCGCCCGCCCAGTGAAGAGTATTCCCCCTCGGTATTCTCGCGCACGACATAAAAATCAATGTCGCCTGGTTTTTTTCCTGCCAGTGGACAGGGAACGCCGGGGAACAGGCGAACCGGACGCAGGTTGACGTACTGATCGAATTCGCGCCGAAACTTGAGTAATGATCCCCATAATGAGATGTGATCCGGCACGGTATCTGGCCAACCGACAGCTCCAAAATAGATAGCATCGAATGATTTTAGCTGCTCATGCCAGTCATCCGGCATCATTTTTCCGTGATGCGTATAGTATTCGCAGCTGGCCCATTCCATTTGCTCAAAGCTGAGCGACAAATCCCAACGCTCCGCAGCCGCCTGTAACACATTAATGCCTTCAGGCAGGACTTCTTTACCAATACCATCTCCGGGAATAGCGGCAATACGACAGGTTTTCTTCATAGCAGCTCTCACTTGTACGCCATCAAAATTGACTTTCCCCTTATCCTATAATTGACTGATTAAGAGTTAATCCCCCTAACTGGTGAAACATAAAACACAGATCATGAATAATCTGCCGCTGCTAAATGATTTACGCGTCTTTATGCTGGTTGCCCGTCGTGCAGGATTTGCCGCTGTTGCTGAGGAGTTGGGCGTTTCTCCCGCGTTTATCAGCAAGCGCGTTGCGCTGCTTGAACAGACGCTGAATGTCGTGTTGTTACACCGCACCACGCGGCGAGTGACCATCACGGAAGAGGGAGAGCGGATCTACGAATGGGCGCAGCGGATCCTGCAGGATGTGGATCAGATGATGGATGAGTTGTCTGATGTCCGGCAGATCCCTCAGGGTATGTTGCGCATTATCAGTAGCTTTGGCTTTGGTCGCCAGGTGGTGGCGCCTGCACTGTCTGCACTGGCGAAACAGTATCCGCAGCTTGAGCTAAGATTCGATGTTGAGGATCGGTTGGTGGATCTGGTTAATGAAGGTGTCGATCTTGATATTCGTATTGGTGATGATATTGCTCCTAATTTGATAGCACGAAAGCTGGCGACTAATTATCGCATCCTGTGCGCTTCACCAGAATTTGTGACGCAATACGGTGCGCCTAAGCAACTGAATGAACTGGCAAGCTTTCCCTGCCTGGTAATTAAAGAACGTGATCATCCGTTTGGCATCTGGCAATTGCGTAATAAAGAAGGTGAGCACTCGATTAAAGTGACGGGTCCATTATCATCTAATCACGGTGAGGTTGTTCATCAGTGGTGTCTGGATGGGCAGGGTATTGCGCTGCGTTCGTGGTGGGATGTATGCGACAACATTACTAGCGGACATCTGGTTCAGATATTACCAGAGTATTATCAGCCAGCTAATATCTGGGCTGTATATGTTTCTCGCCTGGCGACATCGGCCAAAATTCGTATTACGGTTGAGTTTTTGCGCCGCTATTTTGAGGAGAATTACCCCAGGTTTTCTCTGGAATAAATGCGAGTTGGCTGGGGGAAAAATAAAAAAGGCAGAATAATCTGCCTTTTTGCTGCTGACCATACTCTTTTACAAAAGACGTTATTTAGACTCTTCTGCTTCAGGTAATGTCACGTTAAGTTCGAGGATAGAAATATCGCCGTCTTTTTGTTCAAGTTGTACGGTGACCATTTCGGGGTCAATTTGTACATACTTACAGATAACGTCGAGAATATCTTTCCTCAACTGCGGTAAATAATGCGGCTCGGCGTCACTGCGACGACGTTCCGCAACAATAATCTGCAGTCGCTCTTTAGCGATGTTTGCTGTGCTCTTTTTCCGCGAGAGAAAAAAATCCAGTAATGCCATAACTTATCCTCCGAACAGGCGTTTGAGGAAACCTTTCTTCTCTTCTTCAATGAAGCGGAAAGGACGTTCTTCTCCCAACAGACGGTCTACGGTATCTGCGTAGGCTTTGCCGGCATCAGCATTGATGTCGAGAATAACCGGCTCACCCTGGTTAGACGCGCGCAGGACTGACTGATCTTCAGGAATCACGCCGACCAGCTTGATTCGCAGAATCTCCAGTACATCTTCCATGCTGAGCATGTCGCCTTTGTTTACGCGGCCCGGATTGTAGCGCGTAAGTAACAGGTGCTCTTTAATCGGATCTTCACCATTTTCAGCGCGACGAGATTTCGACGCCAGAATACCCAGAATACGGTCAGAGTCACGTACGGATGAAACTTCCGGGTTGGTGGTGATGATAGCTTCATCAGCAAAATACAGGGCCATCAACGCGCCGGTTTCAATACCTGCCGGGGAGTCGCAGACGATGAAATCGAAGCCCATCGTTTTCAGATCATCCAGAACTTTTGCGACGCCTTCGCGCGTCAGCGCGTCTTTATCGCGAGTCTGTGAGGCCGGAAGAATAAAGAGATTTTCGGTACGCTTATCTTTGATTAACGCCTGATTTAACGACGCATCGCCCTGGATCACGTTGACGAAGTCGTAAACGACGCGGCGTTCACAACCCATAATCAAATCAAGATTACGCAGGCCGATATCAAAATCAATAACGACAGTTTTCTTTCCCTTCTGGGCCAAACCTGTAGCGATGGCCGCGCTGGAGGTTGTTTTGCCAACGCCCCCTTTACCCGAAGTAACAACAATAATGCGTGCCATAGAAATTCCTTGTTAAAAAGGGATCAATTCAACGGTTGAACTGTCAAAGCGTTCTCTGCTAATTGCAGACGAGCCGCTTTGCCATAAAATTCTGCTGGGATATTATCACTCAGCCAATATACACCTGCGATAGACACCAGTTCTGCCGTCAGATGGGTACAAAAAATTTGTGCTTCCCGGTCACCGCTGGCGCCCGCCAGTGCACGGCCTCTCATCACACCATACACGTGAATGTTACCATCAGCGATAAGCTCAGCGCCTGCGCTGACGTGGCTTGTAACAATCAGATCACATTGTGGTGCATAAATACGCTGACCGGAACGAACCGGTACATTTATTAATCGCGTTTTTGTGATGGGAGTAACGTTTTGTGGTGGCGCGGCAGGGGCCGGGGTATTAACTGGCGCGGAACGGATGGTTTTTTCTTTACCTTCAGTGAGTAAAGGAAGACCCAATTCGTCTATTTCTGCCTTAAGTTTGGCGTCTTTACAGCCGCTGACGCCAATAATACGCAGGCCGGTAGATGCGACCACTTTTTGCAGCGCCGGCCAGTTTACCGGGCTTTCAAGGCCACTGACGTTGATCACCACGGGAGCATGTTTTAAAAAAGCAGGTGCCTGCGCGATTTTGTCTTCCAACGCCTGACGAATAACCTCGGGTTCTGCTTCGTGCAAGTGAACCACTGATAAGGTGAAGCTACTGCCTTTAAGCTCGATTGGCGTGTTTGACATCCTGGCCTTACTCAATTTGCTATTTATCATCCCCAGCGCGGGATGATATTCCGAAGACTATAAGGCATGTTATAGTCAGTATTATATTGAGGCAAGCCACCATTCCCTGAATTCAGAGTAAAAGATATGTTTTGTGTGATCTACCGAAGCAGCAAACGTGACCAGACCTATTTATATGTCGAAAAAAAAGACGATTTCTCACGCGTTCCTGAAGAACTGATGAAAGGATTTGGTCAACCGAAGCTGGCAATGATTTTACCGCTTGATGGCCGTAAAAAACTCGTCAACGCCGATCTTGAAAAAGTAAAACAGGCGTTAACTGAGCAGGGCTATTATTTACAATTACCGCCACCGCCAGAAGATTTACTCAAACAGCATCTGTCAGTGGTTAAACAAAATACACCAGACGTTAAACCTTAAACTGTATCCGGCAGTAGCGTGTCCCATCGATGCAGTTTATGAAATCAATGACTACGTTAGGGGAAAGTAATGTATCAACATCACAACTGGCATGGTGCTCTGCTGGATTACCCGGTAAGTAAAGTGGTTTGTGTAGGCAGCAATTATGCAAAGCATATTAAAGAGATGGGTAGTGCAACGCCCGATGAACCGGTCCTGTTCATAAAACCTGAAACCGCACTGTGCGATCTGCGTCAGCCGCTGGTGATCCCGGCGGATATGGGATCTGTTCACCACGAAGTTGAGCTGGCGGTGCTGATTGGTTCGACTCTGCGCCAGGCGACGGAAGAGCACGTGCGCAAAGCCATCGCTGGCTATGGTGTGGCTCTGGATCTGACCCTGCGTGATATTCAGGGCAAAATGAAGAAGGCGGGTCAGCCGTGGGAGAAAGCGAAGGGATTTGATAACTCCTGTCCGTTGTCTGGCTTTATTCCTGTTTCGGAATTTAACGGCGATCCGCAAAATACGCAGCTCGGTCTGACAGTAAACGGTGAAAAACGTCAGCACGGTTCCACAGCGGATATGATCCATCAAATTGTCCCGTTGATTGCCTATATGAGCCGTTTCTTCACGCTTAAAGCGGGTGATGTTGTGCTGACGGGGACGCCGGAAGGTGTTGGGCCATTGCACAGTGGCGATGAGCTGGCTATTAGTTTCCATGGTCAGACTCTCACGACCCGAGTGCTGTAATCTCTTCTTGCCGCCTTTTCGGGCGGCAAAACTTGCATCAGCGTGCCAGACTGGTTATAAGGTGCAGCTTTATTGCAATAGCGGATACCCTGATGAGCGACAAACCTTTCTGGCAAAGCAAAACCCTGGATGAAATGACCGATGCCGAGTGGGAGTCATTATGTGATGGGTGTGGTCAATGCTGTCTGCATAAGCTGATGGATGAGGACACCGACGAAATTTACTTTACCAACGTCGCCTGTCGTCAGCTCAACATTAAAACCTGCCAGTGCCGTAATTATGAACGCCGATTCGAATATGAGCCTGATTGTATTAAGTTAACGCGTGATAATCTCCCGACTTTTGAATGGCTACCGATGACCTGTGCCTATCGTCTGTTAGCGGAAGGTAAGGGGTTGCCAGACTGGCACCCGTTGCTGACCGGTTCTAAAGCGGCAATGCATGGTGAACGCATTTCGGTACGACATATTGCAGTGAAAGAATCGGAAGTGTATGACTGGCAGGACCATATTTTGAACAAACCTTCATGGGCGGAATGAACCGCCCATTGATCAGCAGGCGTTGAAGATTAGGACTTTTTCGCCTGATACATCTCATCTCCGTGGTTGTCATCTTCAACCCAGAAATTAATATTGAATTGTGCATCGTCACTTAATTCAACACGATGCCAGTACTGCGGTGGGCTGGTTGCGAACTGACCGGCATTGATAACTACCTTCACCTCAGGTTCTGTCGCTTCTTCATTGGCGAAACCGTAATAGGTTACCGTTCCTTCCATCACGCAGAGTTGTCCAAAGACACCTGCTGCCGTGTTGTGGTGAGAAAGCAATGCTGCAGGGACATTGTCTTTAGTAAAGAAGGGTGTAGAGCGTTTAACTTTCCAGTTTGCCGGGATGCGTAAGTGGGACATAAGACATCTCCTTGGTGTGGCATTTATAAGATGCATTTAATATACATCTTATAAATGCCACCAGGCAACGACATTATGGTAAAAAAAACGCTCCCGGAGGAGCGTTCTGTTAGCGGCCGAAGAGGTCGCGTTTTTTCGGTTTAAACGGCTGAGCAATCAACACCAGCACGGCGACAATGAGATAAGCAGCAAAAATCCCCAATAGCCACTGCGGCATTTCCAGGGTTAAAAAGGACCATTGACGTTCAGCACAATCACCGGATGCGAGGAATACCTGCGGCAGCCATTTATCCAGTGGTAACCAGCTCGGGAAACGCGCGGCAAAATCACAGGTCATAAAGGGTGACGGGTGAAGCTGAATCATCGTATGTTCATACGCCAACTGCAGGCCGCGCCATGCACTGTAAATCCAGATAATGATTGCTACGTAGCGCAGCGGTGTTTTCGGCGCGATTGCCCCCACCACTCCAGCACCCATCACGCCGAATAATGCACTACGTTCGTAAATACACAACACGCAAGGTTTAAGCAGCATAACGTGCTGGAACCACAGCGCGACCAGTTCCAGAGCCAAAGCGGTGAGCGCCAACAATAACCATGCCCCACGACCACGGGAACACTGGTTTAAAAATCGCAACATAATAATTTCCCTGCAACATGCGTAGAGACCGCAGTTTAAACCAATTCAATTTAAGCGCCACTAGCGGCAATTGAAATATTGTGTAATTGGATAATTATCATGCAAAAAGTCAAACCGGGCAGTGATTTGCCCGGTGAATTGCTATGAAAGTGTGGCTAACCAGCCTGTTTGTGTCATCCACTCGGTCACCGGGACGAGCGTAAACTCCACGCAGAGAAGCCCAACCAGTGTCAGGACGAGAGTATAAGGCAGAGCCATCCATACCATGCGGCCATAGGAAAGTCGAATCAACGGTGCCAGTGCGGAGGTCAGCAGGAACAGAAAAGCCGCCTGACCATTAGGCGTGGCGACGGAAGGCAGGTTGGTGCCGGTATTGATCGCTACGGCTAACAGCTCAAACTGATTAAGGCTGATTGTTCCGTGTTCCATCGCCGCTTTCGCTTCGTTGATATAAATTGTCCCAACAAAAACGTTATCGGAGATAGAAGAGAGCAGGCCGTTGAAGAGATAGAACAGGGTGAGCTGTGCGTGCTCTGATGACTGTAAAACAAACTGAATAATCGGCGCGAAGAGTTGCTGATCGATAATCACGGCAACAATAGAGAAAAATACGGTGAGCAGTGCGGTGAACGGCAGTGATTCGGTGAATGCTTTCCCAATGGCATGCTCGTCGGTAACACCGGTTAAAGAGGTTGCCAGGATGATAACAGACAGACCAATCAACCCGACTTCTGCCAGATGCAGAGCCAGGGCGACCACCAGCCAGACGCCGATAATCGCCTGAATGATCAGTTTAATTTTATCCTGGCGGGTGCGCTGCAGGCGGCTTTGATCGTCAAACTGCTGCAGGACTTCACGTACCGTCTCTGGCAGCGTTTCACCGTAGCCGAACCAACGTAATTTCTCGACCAGTACGCAGGTTAACAGTCCACAAATCAATACCGGGACGGTTACTGGCGACATGCGCAGGAAGAAGTCACCGAAATGCCAGCCCGCTGCTTTAGCGATAATCAGGTTTTGCGGTTCTCCCACCATGGTCATCACGCCACCCAGCGCTGTACCGACCCCCGCGTGCATCATCAGGCTGCGCAGAAAACCGCGGAACTGCTCAAGCACGGCTTTATTATGCTGATCGATATGGCTGTCATCGAGCATATTATTATCTTCACCACGGGAAGAGGCGATGCGATGGTAGATGCCATAAAAACCTACCGCCACGCTTATTACCACTGCAACAACAGTCAATGCATCAAGGAACGCGGAAAGGAAGGCTGCGGCAACACAAAAAGCCAGCGACAGCATCATTTTGGAACGGATGCTGAGCAGCAGTCGGGTAAAAATAAACAGCAGCAACTGCTTCATAAAGTAGATGCCTGCCACCATAAACATCAGCAGCAATAACACTTCCAGATTGGCGGCAACCTCTTCGCGAACATGTGCGGCGCTGGTCATGCCGATGATCACGGCTTCAATGGCCAACAGCCCACCCGGTAGCAGCGGATAACATTTTAGCGCCATTGCCAGCGTAAAAATGAATTCAGCAACCAGTAACCAGCCAGCGACAAACGGGTTGATGAAAAATATGACCGGATTAACGATTAAGAAGACAAGTAATGCGAGTTTGTACCAGTCTGGCGACTGGCCCAAAAAGTTGCGCCACAACGCGCGACTCCAGGAGAGCTCCATGGCAGTTTCCCTTACCTATAAAAATGAAATCATGTTTTTATGTTTGACCGCAAAGCTTAGCGGGACGAAGGATTGCAGGCAAGCTCTTCACGTGACGCCTCGCGGCAGATGTACTTCAGCGTTATCTGGAAAATGAAGCCTTGATCCACTTTTTCTTCATGGTGTCAGCTATCAGCTATGTAACCCGTCTGGTATGATAACTGTAACTATGTTTTGCTGTGTAATGGAATTATTACTATGGTCATTAAGGCGCAAAGCCCGGCGGGGTTCGCGGAAGAGTACATCATTGAAAGTATCTGGAATAACCGCTTCCCCCCTGGCACTATTTTGCCCGCAGAACGTGAACTCTCTGAACTCATCGGAGTCACACGAACCACGTTGCGTGAAGTATTGCAACGCCTGGCGCGGGACGGCTGGTTGACCATTCAACACGGTAAACCGACAAAAGTGAATAATTTCTGGGAAACGTCCGGGCTGAACATCCTGGAAACGCTGGCGCGCCTCGATCATGAGAGTGTCCCGCAGTTGATTGATAATTTGCTGTCGGTGCGAACCAATATCTCGACGATCTTTATTCGTACTGCGTTCCGCCAGCATCCGGACAAAGCGCAGGACGTTCTGGCGACGGCGAATCAGGTTGCCGATCATGCTGACGCATTCGCCGATCTGGACTACAACATTTTCCGCGGCCTGGCATTTGCGTCCGGTAACCCGATTTATGGTCTGATCCTGAACGGAATGAAAGGGCTGTATACGCGTATTGGCCGTCATTACTTTGCCAACCCGGAAGCCCGTGGTCTGGCGCTGAATTTCTACCGTAAACTGTCAGAGCTGTGTGAGCAGGGTTCTCATGACCAGGTATATGAAACGGTGCGCCGCTATGGTCACGATAGTGGTGAAATTTGGCATCGTATGCAGAAGAATCTGCCGGGTGATTTAGCTATTCAGGGCCGCTAATCGCTAAATGCCGGATGACAGCGTCATCCGGCATTAGATTTTACAGACCGTTCATTCTTGGCGGGCAACGCTCCAGTAGTTCAACGCTCCCATCCTCATTCTGTTGTTCCAGCGTCACATCAAATCCCCACAGACGATGTACATGTTTCAGCACCTCTTTACGTCCTTTATCCAACGGCGCGCGGTTATGCGGGATATAGCGTAAGGTGAGGGAACGATCGCCGCGCAGATCAACATTCCAGATTTGAATATTTGGCTCCAGGTTGCTCAGGTTATATTGCGACGACAATCTGTTGCGGATTTCACGATAACCCTCTTCGTTGTGAATTGCTGAAATCTCCAGATAGTTATGCCTGTCATCATCCAGCACGGTGAACAGACGGAAATCACGCATCACTTTCGGTGACAGGAACTGACTGATAAAGCTCTCGTCTTTAAAATCGCGCATCGCGAAATGCAGAGTTTCCAGCCAGTCGGAACCGGCAATATCCGGGAACCAGTATTTATCCTCCTCGGTAGGCGACTGACATATACGCTTGATATCCTGGAACATCGCAAAACCGAGGGCATAGGGGTTGATTCCGCTATACCATGGGCTGTTGTACGGTGGCTGGAATACCACATTGGTATGGCTGTGAAGAAACTCCAGCATAAACCGCTCGGTGACTTTACCTTCATCATAAAGGTGGTTAAGGATGGTGTAATGCCAGAATGTCGCCCAGCCTTCGTTCATCACTTGGGTCTGTTTCTGCGGATAAAAATACTGACTCACCTTACGCACGATGCGCAGGACTTCTCGCTGCCAGGACTCCAGCAGCGGGGCGTTTTTCTCCATGAAGTACAGCAGGTTCTCCTGTGGCTCAGAGGGATAACGCCGCGCTTCAAACACGGTTTTCTCTTCCTCTTTTTTCGGCAAGGTACGCCACAGCATATTCACCTGACTTTGCAGATATTCTTCACGGCTTTTTTGCCGGGCTTTCTCTTCCTGTAATGAAATTTTTTGTGGGCGTTTATAGCGATCAACGCCGTAATTCATCAGCGCGTGACAGGAGTCGAGCAGTTTTTCAACTTCATCAACCCCGTAGCGCTCTTCGCACTGGGTAATGTAGTTCCGCGCGAAAATCAGATAATCGACAATCGAGCTGGCGTCGGTCCAGCTGCGGAAAAGGTAATTATTTTTGAAAAAGGAGTTGTGCCCGTAGCAGGCATGCGCCATCACCAGCGCCTGCATGGTAATGGTGTTCTCCTCCATCAAATAAGCGATACATGGGTTAGAGTTAATGACAATCTCATAGGCCAGTCCTTGCTGCCCATGCTTATACAAACGTTCGGTTTCAATAAACTTTTTACCAAACGACCAGTGAGGATAGTTGATCGGCATCCCGACGCTGGAGTAGGCGTCCATCATCTGCTCGGAGGTGATCACCTCGATTTGGTGCGGGTAGGTATCCAGCTTATAGAGTTTCGCCACGCGGTCTATTTCCGCCAGATAGACATCCAGCAGATCAAACGTCCAGTCGGGTCCATCGCTCAACCGCGTGGTGTCCTTGTTCATGGAATCAATCGTAGCCATTCGCGCACCCTCATTGTTGGCGGCACTCTCTGTCTGGAGTACCTCATTTCAAGCATAGAACACGGTGTTAAAAAGCGTGCTCAAGCAGAAAATTTTTCTTTGCGATATCTCATCAGCGTGGAGTCGAAAAACGCAATAATCACAAAATTTTATGCTGGATAAAAATAACGCGTAGCAGGAGATCCCAAACCAGAGAGTTCCCTGCAATCACCGCTATGTGTGAGATAGGTCACCATAAAAAAGCCATATGTTGAATAATATTTTCAACTGAGTTATCAAGATGTAATTAGAAGATTGTTCTTTTACTGTTAACGGAGTGGCTATGCGAGTTGTCATACTGGGAAGTGGTGTCGTTGGCGTGACCAGCGCCTGGTATTTAAGTCAGGCTGGACACGATGTCACCGTCATTGATCGTGAGCCCGGCCCGGCACTGGAAACCAGCGCGGCGAATGCGGGGCAAATCTCTCCAGGTTATGCCGCACCCTGGGCGGCGCCGGGTGTACCGCTAAAAGCAATTAAGTGGATGTTTCAGCGCCATGCTCCGTTAGCCGTTCGCCTTGACGGTACGCAGTTCCAGCTGAAATGGATGTGGCAAATGCTGCGTAACTGTGACACCAGCCATTACATGGAAAACAAGGGTCGTATGGTACGCCTCGCGGAGTACAGCCGCGATTGCCTGAAGGCACTGCGCGCGACGACGGGCATTGAGTATGAAGGTCGTCAGGGTGGGACGTTACAACTCTTCCGCACCGCGCAACAGTATGAGAACGCCACGCGTGACATCGCAGTCCTGGAAGATGCTGGAGTACCTTATCAGTTGCTGGAAGCTAACCGCCTGGCGGAAGTCGAACCGGCGCTGGCTGAAGTCGCGCATAAGCTGACCGGCGGATTGCGCTTACCTAATGACGAAACCGGAGACTGCCAGTTGTTTACCCAGCGGCTGGCGCAAATGGCGGAGCTGGCGGGCGTTAAGTTTCGCTACAACACGCCGGTTGATAAGCTGCTGAGCGAAGGCGAGCAGATATACGGCGTGCAGTGCGGAGATGAAATCATCAAAGCCGATGCCTATGTGATGGCGTTTGGCTCTTACTCCACGGCAATGCTGAAAGGGATTGTTGATATCCCTGTGTATCCGCTTAAGGGCTATTCGTTGACTATCCCAATTGCCGAGGAAAATGGTGCACCGGTTTCCACTATTCTTGATGAAACCTACAAAATCGCCATTACCCGTTTTGATAACCGTATTCGCGTTGGCGGTATGGCAGAGATTGTGGGCTTCAATACGGAGTTATTACAGCCGCGTCGTGAAACGCTGGAGATGGTGGTGCGCGATCTCTTCCCGCGCGGTGGTCATGTGGAACAGGCGACCTTCTGGACCGGACTGCGCCCGATGACGCCGGACGGTACGCCAGTCGTGGGGCGTACCCGCTTTAAGAATCTGTTGCTCAATACCGGTCACGGCACACTGGGGTGGACAATGGCCTGTGGCTCAGGCCAGCTCCTGAGCGATATTCTGTCCGGGCGCACTCCCGCGATACCGTACGACGACCTGAGCGTGGCACGTTACAGCCCTGGATTTACTCCGTCACGTCCTCGGCATTTACACGGCGCACATAACTGATAAGGACGCGAGATGACCCGCCCGATACTGGCCAGCATTGACCTGCAGGCGTTGAAACAAAATCTGGCAATTGCGCGCCAGGCTGCGCCGGACGCTCGCGTCTGGTCAGTGGTAAAAGCTAATGCGTACGGACACGGCATAGAACGTGTCTGGAATGCGCTGGGAACGACCGACGGTTTCGCCATGCTCAATCTTGAAGAGGCGATAACCTTGCGCGAGCGTGGATGGAAAGGCCCGATCCTCATGCTGGAGGGCTTTTTCCATGCTGAAGACCTGACGGTGTATGACACGTATCGTCTGACCACCTGTGTACACAGTAACTGGCAGCTTAAAGCGTTGCAGAATGCCCGCCTTATCGCGCCGCTGGATGTTTATCTGAAGGTTAACAGCGGCATGAACCGGCTGGGTTTTTTACCGGAACGGATATCGACCGTCTGGCAACAGCTGCGGGCGATGCCTAACGTCGGTCAAATGACGCTGATGTCACATTTTGCGGATGCTGAACACCCGGATGGCATTCAGGAGGCGATGACGCGGATCGGGCTGGCGACGGAAGGACTGGAGTGCAAACGTTCGCTGTCTAACTCGGCAGCGACGCTGTGGCACCCGGAAGCGCATTTTGACTGGGTTCGTCCTGGTATTATTTTGTACGGCGCATCTCCATCCGGGCAATGGCGTGATATTGCCAACACAGGTCTTAAACCCGTCATGACGTTGAGCAGCGAAATCATTGGTGTGCAGACGCTGAAAGCGGGGGACCGGGTCGGTTACGGCGGGCGTTACACTGCCAGCGGTGAGCAGCGAATAGGAATTGTGGCTACCGGCTACGCCGACGGTTATCCGCGTCATGCAGCAAGCGGTACGCCAGTGTTGGTGGACGGTGTGCGAACCAGTACGGTAGGAACGGTATCCATGGATATGCTGGCCGTTGATCTAACACCGTGTCCACAGGCAGGAATAGGTACGCCTGTAGAGCTGTGGGGGAAAGAGATCAAAATCGATGATGTGGCAGCAGCGGCAGGTACGGTGGGCTATGAGTTAATGTGTTCGCTGGCGCTGCGTGTGCCTGTTGTGACGGTGTAACTTTACACATGGCCGGATGGTATTTATGCTAATCCGGCCCACGAAAGTTACGGTCAGTTCAGTTATTCACTCTCTTCTTCGGCCACCCTCACACCGACCTTCAATACCGCATTATCCTCTTTTTCAGCAACGGTCCAGATCATGCCGGCAAACTCCACCTGGTCGCCCACAACCGGTGCTGCACCTAACAGTTGCTGGACAATTTCACCCAACGTTTGTTGTTTTTCGCGGTACTCGGTTCCATCTTCCAGCCCATAAATCAGCGCGACGTCAGCATATTTGGCACTGGCTTCGAGAATAAAATCACCAAAAAACCGTTGGTCTAATGCCACCGGAGGTGACTGGCTGAACAGCTTCCCTAATGCCGGGAGGTCGCGTTCGCGGCCAATCACGCACAAAACATCGCCCTCACGCAGACGGGTACTGCCTGACGGGTGAAACAGCACGTTGTCGCGAAACAGTGCCGCAATTCGTGTTTCCTCTGGCATATGCAGATCACGCAATGCTGCACCAACGCACCATTTGTCTGCACTAAGCTGATAAACGAACTGCTCCCAGGGGTTATCAGGATGAATATCCAGGCCAATACGGGATACAGGCCAGCCGACCGGGGGGACCACCACTTTGGCTTTTTTCGCGGCCCAGGAAAGTGACGTGCCCTGAAACAGTAGCGAGATCAACACCACGAAGAACGCGACGTTAAAGAACAGCCGCGCATTTTCCAGCCCGGCCATCATGGGGAATACGGCCAGAATAATCGGTACCGCGCCGCGTAAGCCAACCCAACTGATAAAAATTCTCTCGCGCAGATTGAAGCCCCGAAACGGCAACAGCCCGGCGAACACTGACAACGGGCGGGCAAAGAAAATCATCCAGGCAGATAAAATCAGCGCCGGCACTGCAATTGGCAGCAGGTCGGACGGCGTAACCAGCAGTCCCAACACCAGAAACATCGCGATTTGCGCCAGCCAGGCCAGGCCGTCAAAGTTTTGCAGAATACCAAACCGGTTGCGAATAGGGCGATTACCAAGCAAAAATCCGCACAGATAGACCGCCAGAATTCCACTTCCTTCGAGTGCGGTAGTGACGGCAAAAACGAGGATCCCACCGCTCAACGCCAGCAGCGGATAGAGTCCGGCAGGCAGCGAAATTCGGTTAATCATTTGCAACAGCAGATAACCACCGCCGAGACCGAGTGCGATACCCAGACCAAATTGCTGGATAATATGCACCGCGAACATCCAGCTTAAGCCGGTCTCATGGTTTTGGATCATTTCGATAAGTGTGATGGTCAGAAATACCGCCATCGGATCGTTGCTACCTGATTCTATTTCCAGCGTGGAACCGACACGTTCGTTAAGTCCCTTACCACCGAGCAGAGAGAAGACTGCCGCGGCATCAGTTGACCCGACAATCGCACCAATCAACAGCCCTTCGATAAGATCCAAATGAAACAGCCATGCGGCCATCATGCCGGTTAACCCTGAGGTAACCAACACCCCGATGGTTGCCAGCGATAACGCCGGACCTAGCGCAACGCGAAAGGAGCTGGCCTGGGTTCGCATCCCGCCATCGAGCAGGATTATCGCCAGCGCCAGGTTACTCACCATGTAAGCGAAAGGGTAGTTATCGAAAGGAATACCGCCAATACCGTCCACGCCCGCCAACATACCGATAGCGAGAAATATCACCAGAATAGGGATACCAAGGCGTGATGAGAATGAACTGAGTAAAATACTACAAGTGACGAGGACGGAACCTAAAATAAAAAGGCTGATAATTGCTGCGGCATCCAACGTTCGTTTACTCCTGAATTACGCTGTTTCGTATTAATAACACCCTAACATAATAACGACAGAAACAGCGTTTTACTTAGCCCTGGATGAAGCTTTTTTTACGATTTAATCACCGGATGTCCGGTCAGTGTGAGCTGACTGCCGTTTTTATCATTTTTCAGCACTGCATTAGCGCCCAGCGGTAGCGTGACGGTACGTTGCTCATGGCCAAAATCGAGGCCGCTAATCAATGGCACAGACAGTCTGGAACGTAGAAACGTACAGGCTGCATCCAGATCGTAACCGGCGTCGTAATCATTCGGCGTACTGCCGCTAAAACTGCCCAGAATGATGGCGTTCTGGCGAGCTAAAATACCCGCGTTATACAACTGCAGGAGCATACGTTCTACGCGGAATGGGTGCTCGTTAATGTCTTCCAGCACCAAAATACCGTTATCGATAGCTGGCATCCACGGCGTACCTATCAGCGACATGAGCATCGCCAGATTTCCCCCCCACAACGTTCCTTCAGTCGCGCATTCAGGGCCATTACCCTGCCAGTCGACTGTAAATTGCGCATTGCGCAGCGCCAGCCAGAAATGCTGTTCAGTAAACGGATCCATCTCCTCGGCACCGAAGTTTGCTGCCAGCATCGGACCGCTGAAGGTGATGACATTGCCCTGCGCCAGCAGACCACACTGAATTGCCGTAAAGTCGCTGTGCCCGCAGATAAGCAACGGATCGTGTTGCTGTCTGGCGGCCAGCGCCTGCCAGTCAATATCCTCCAGCAAACGACTAGCGCCGTAGCCGCCGCGTACCGGCATCACAATGGTATTGGGCGTTTTCAGGTCAACGAGTGAATTTACATCCGCCAGTCGTTCTGCTTCGGTACCGGCAAAACGCTGGTAGCGACGGGCAATAACTGCAGAGTTTTCGACCTGATGACCAGCTTCAGTAAGACGCTGAAGCCCGCGTAACGCCGCTTGCTGGTTGAGACAGTAGCCCGAAGGGGCAATTAAGTGAAACCGGGACATGGCATTTCCTTGCTACAACTAAAACCAAATGTATATCATGCCGCGTAGGTATGTCGTTGTCACCTCAGCGACAGGTTCCGGCTATAAGGATAGATGACGTGAAATTGAGATGGTTTGCTTTTTTGGTTGTATTACTTGCGGGCTGTAGTTCAAAACAGGATTACAAAAATCCGCCATGGAATGCTGAAGTTCCGGTAAAACGCGCAATGCAATGGATGCCTATTAGTGAAAAAGCCGGCGCGGCCTGGGGGGTTAGCCCACAATTGATTACGGCTATCATCGCGATTGAATCGGGTGGTAACCCAAATGCCGTCAGCAAATCCAATGCAATTGGACTGATGCAATTAAAAGCCTCCACTTCGGGACGGGATGTATATCGTCGCATGGGATGGAGTGGAGAGCCGTCTACCAGTGAGCTGAAAAACCCTGAGCGAAATATCTCTATGGGTGCAGCATACCTGAGTATTCTGGAAAACGGGCCATTAGCTGGGATCGAAGATCCACAGGTAATGCAATATGCCCTGGTGGTGTCATATGCCAACGGTGCCGGCGCGCTTCTGCGGACATTCTCATCCGACAGGAAAAAGGCTATCAGCAAAATCAACGATCTTAGTGCCGATGAGTTTGTCGAACACGTTGCCGATAACCATCCTGCGCCGCAGGCTCCACGCTATATCTGGAAGCTTCAGCAAGCGCTGGATGTCATGTAGTTAGCGTGATGCTATTCGCGAACCTTATTAGATTTTTCCCGGGCTTCGCGCTCAAGTGAAAAAATAATCCGCTGTAATTCCCGCTCCACCGCCGGGCCAACGTTGAGAAAACGGAAGCTCAGGCGGGGAGTGGTGATGGTCTCATTTTTCCCGTCAATTACTTTGCGTTCGCTAATGGAGATGAGCTGGGCGTCAACATGATATACCCCCCATCGTTCCATATTCAGTTCAACTTGCGAGAAGCGCATCCCTTCCGTCAATCCCTCGGGTTTTGCCTCTTCTAACAATGCGCCCATCCCGCCTAGAGACAGATCGAATAAGCGGAAACGCAGAATACTGTTGTCCGGCATTTTCGCCGTGCAGTGATAGGGAGGATGCAGTGGAGCACAGATGCGAAAATACTCCCGACGCTGGATGAACCATAGCGCAGGCGGCAGTGATGAGATAAATGCCGGCAGCCGCTGATACTCGCCTTTTTTGAGCTCTGGCAGGGTGAATTCAACTTTGGCCCCCTGCGTTTCGGCGATTATCGAAATTTGATTCGCGCGTTGTACGGCGTGGTTTTCATATTCCTGACTGCCAAAATCCATGATCAGTTCGTCAGGGTTAACAGCGAGGATCTTGCTGATGAACTGACCTCCTGACCAGGAGATACGCAGTGGAACCTGGTTGATATTTAAGTCCCGGAGCACGCCTAACACCGCTAATGGATTTTGCTTCAGGAACTGCTCATTGTAGTTGCTCACACCTAATGACTCCTGGATGCCTGGTTTGTCGTTGGATTATCGGCATCACGTGACGGAACTTAATACAAATGGATGAAATTTTTTATCAAATCCACGGAATTACGTCTGAATGAAAACGCACTGCCTATACTTAACCTAGTGGCGCAGGAATGTCTTGCGCGTGCATTCACTGGAAAGAGGGCCTGAAAATGGGAATTATTGCCTGGATTATTTTTGGTCTGATTGCGGGGGTGATCGCCAAACTGATCATGCCGGGTCGTGATGGTGGTGGGTATATCCTGACCTGTATTCTCGGTATCGTCGGGGCCGTGGTTGGTGGATGGCTGGCAACAATGTTTGGTCTCGGTGGTGATATCAGTGGATTTAACCTCCACAGTTTCCTGGTGGCTGTCGTTGGTGCGATTGTCGTGCTGGGTGTTTTCCGCCTTGTGCGCAGAAATTAATTGAACGGCCCCTCGGGGCCGTTTTTCTGAAACAATAATAGCTAGAATTTATACTCAACGCCTGCCCAGTAATTGCGACCTTCTTCGATAAACCCTTCGCTATACACATATTGCGTATCAAACAGGTTATTGACCGATGCGTTAACGCTAAAACCGTGACCGATGGCGTAGTCGGCACGTAAATGGGTGATGGTAAAACCTGCTGCTTTTTGTGAGCCATCCGTATTACTGTAGCTCGAGGAACGTGCCTCTTCGGACAGCGTGATGCTGAGCGGATCCCAGGGTTTTAGCGTCATCCAGGCTGTGAGCGTTTGCGTAGGCAGGTCGGTAATCTTGCCGATATCACTGCGTTTGGCGTCTGCATGGATGAGTCCATAGCTTAACCCGACGTCCAGCATATCAAAGACGTTACCTTTGACACCCGCATCCAGACCAGTGTAATCCACGCGACCGCTGTTCTGATTCTGGATAGTGTCTGCATCAATATTGTGCGAAAGAATCGCATCGGTAATGCGGTTGTAATACACGCTGACTTCAAATCCCCAGTCCTGTGTGAGCGAACCATTCCAGGTCAGGTCGACGCTGCGGGCACGTTCAGGTTTTAGCTGTGGATTAACAAGTGCCACCTGGTTATAAGCGGGTTTCGACGTGGTGTAACGTTCTTTGAGCGTCGGAAAGCGCGTTCTGTCAGAGTAAGAAAGCGCCAGGGTGTCAGAATTTTCAAAATGATATTTGGTCATCACCTGCCAGTTAAATGCCGACTGATTGTTGTCATCATAATGGGTGACGCTACCGTTTTTCTCATGCTTCATCCCCTCCAGACTGTCGCGCCAGTCGTAGCTTATACCCGCGACGACATCGACACTGTCCGCTGCTGCCCACTGGTATTCACTGGCGACAGACCAGGTACGGTCTTCGTAACGATCGTAAGCAGCGTTCGGCGCGCCTTTTTCGCGGTGAACATCGTCTTTCCAGTTAACAGCAAAAGAGAGCAGATCGTTTTCACGCATATCGGCGGCGAGCTGCAGGCCAGCCCCGTCGCTATAGTCAGAATAGTGGCTGTAGCTGCCTTTCTTATTTTTTAAATCAGCAACAGAGTTGTACATCATCAGGGTATTTTCAAAGGTGTCGCGATAAAGTCGACTTTTCAGGGTAAAGCGATCGCCCAGATGTGTCGTGCCCTGGTAGTAATAACTCTCTTTATCATATTGTGGCCACTGCCAGTAGCGTGATTTCTGGCTGCTGGTACCGGCGTAGGGAGGGTTATCTTTTTCGCCGTCCTGATTGATGTAGGTGAGGACATATTCATCATTGTCACGCGGGGTGAAACCCAGTTTAACGATCCCGCGTTTATCATCAGCGGATGAGTTAATCATTTTACCATTGCGACCCGCCACCGGGTTATCCGTACCATGCGGCAAGCCGAGAAAATCTTGCTTCAGTTGGCTCCCGCTAAGCTGGATATATCCCAGGTCGTTACTGGCACCAAATGAGGCGTGCATATCGTGGGCATTGTCTTTACTGCGACTCCAGCCCTGACGATATCCGATACTGCCCTCAACGGGTTTCGTCGGTTTTTTAGTGGTGATGTTGATAGCGCCACCCATCTGGTTTGGTCCCTGAAGCAAGGATGAGTAACCTTTAGAGACTTCAACCGTGGCGATATCAGAGGTGAGAAAACGTCCTAAATCCAGGTTGCCATCATAGGGGATATAAACAGGAACACCGTCGAAAAATACCGGCACCTGACGGCTATCAAAGCCGCGTACTTTCACCTGCTGTTCGTTACGGTTGCCTGATTTTTGTAGCACTACACCGGGGATAACACTCAACGCCTGGGCAACGTTTTGCTTGTCCAGATCCTGCATTGTTTCCTGTCCAAGTACCGTCGTGCTGGCCGCAGAGGCTGGACTTGACCAGACAGTCATCGTTTCGCTTTCTGGCCCGGCGAAAGCACTCTGTGCAAAAACAAACGACAGCGCTGTGTAAAGAAAACTCTTGTTGAAATTCATTATTTTTAGTCCATTTATGAATGTTAAATACCGCGAGCTTCCGGACTCAGGGTGACTTTGATATCCGCTGGTGGGGCGTAGTAAGGTGCGGAAGTGATAAAGAGTCTGATGCCGCAATCGAGGTAACTCGCAAGGGTGGCGAGAGTAATGCCGCCAGTCAGCGCCAGCGTGCAATGGGGGGCCAGAGAAGGGGCTATGCGTGCAATCTCAGCGGCCTGTTCAGGGCTAAACTTGTCGAGCTGCAGAACATCGGGCGCGGCGCGTAGCGCGTCCAGCGCCTCTGTGGGATTGTCCGCTTCGACCACAATCTTTTTTTCCGGCGCATGACGTCGCAACTGTGCGATAGCGTCAGCCCAGTTGTTTTCGTTAGCAAGAAAACGGCGATGATTAGCAAAAAGCAGTACGGATTCGGCACATCCGCCTCGGTGGATAATCCCTCCCGCCGCGAGAATCGCTTGTGTGGCCAGCATTCGGGTGCCAGGAATCGCTTTTCGGGTACAGGCTATCTGGGCGTCAGGGTAGCGGCTACGAACAATGGTCAACATATTGTCGAGATAGTCTGAAACGCCGCAACTCCATTCCAGAACATTTTGTACGGCTTTCCAGCCCTGATGTAGCGCGGCCGCATTCCCGTGTGCGCGAATAACTAACTGACCGGCGGTCGCCCGTTCACCCTCCGCCAGTTGTTCAGTGACGGTCAGTCCCAGTGAATGAAGCATTTGTCTGGCGATGGTAATGCCGCTGACGCACCCGCCCTGGCGATGACAGAATTCCATGACTCCCGGTTGTGCACCGATACCCAGTGCCTGGGTAGTCAGGTCGCCCCCCTGAATATCTTCCAGTAACAAGGCGTCGGTCTGCGCCTGAGAAAAGTAAATCATCGCAGCGCCTCCGGGGCGACGCTGTCCCACCAGATCAGCGCCCAGTCGCGACTGGCGGGAGCAATGGCGCGGGGATCCTGTTGCTGATACCAGGTATCCAGACGATCAACCTCATCTTCACTGAGATCGCCCATACTCCAGCGCACATTTTCCAGAAAGCGGGACCAGGTGCTGTTGTCCTGCTGACAGTTTGGCCCCCGGATAAAATCAACGTGGGCGTGGATGCCCATCTGGTATAAAACGTTTAACGCGTAGATATAGTTAGGAAGCTCAATCACCTCGCGGCCCAGCGCGCGCTGAATGGTGGGAGAAACAAACGAAGAACTCACGAGATGGGTGGTGTAAACCCGCAGCCGCGCCTGATTGTTCAGTTTTGTCATCGCCTGGTGCATATCGGCGACCAGCGTGGAGCGGGACGCTACGGCGATATCGCATGGGGGCAAATCGTCCCAGTGTTCCTCCCAGGAACGTTGCACCCAGTGGACATGGCTGCCTCCCATCTGCCCGGCGCGACGGGCGGCCACGCTCAGCATTCCCTGGCTATAATCCACGCCGTATATTGTCGGGATCTTTTTTGCCAATGCCAGTGAGACCGTACCAGGACCGCAGCCCATATCGAACAGTGATTCAACACCTTCAAGATTAATTTTTCCCAGCAGCTGTTGCAGATAGCTGTCGGTTAATGAGGCGCAATTCTCTGCCATTTTTTCCGCGCGTTTATCCCAGTGCTCCGGCTTTTTCTCGGTTCGGTTCGCCAGAAGTAACTGTTTACGGTAAAGGTCAGCAAAATCAATGTCGTCAATGAGCATCGTGATTCCTTATTGTTGGGTGCCAAAGAGGTGGTGGTGGATTTGAGAAGGGGCGACGCGGTACAGCGTTGCCAGCCGATCTGTGGCGAGTTGTTGTTCGGGAAGTCCTTGCGATACCAGCCCGTCTGGTTCGATGCGCACTACGCTGTCGGCTATTGCTCGCGCATGCAATGGGTGGTGAGTGGACATCAACAGGGCCATTCCGCTCTTCTTCAGTGTAACCAGAGTGTCGAGCAGGCGGATCTGATGACCAAAATCGAGGCTGGAGGCCGGTTCATCAAGCAACAGTAAACGTGGGTGCTGCGCCAGCGCGCGGGCAATCAGCACTAACTGGCGTTCACCGCCACTCAGCGTGTTCCAGCGTCTGTCTGACAGATGGGGGATCCCCAACAGCTCCAGTTGCTGATATGCAATTTCGCGCTCTTTTACGCCAGGGACTGCAAAGGCGGCCATCTGCGGGGTCAGTCCCATCATCACCATATCCAGAACGGTGAAGGCAAAAGCGCCGTCGTGGGCTTGCGGGACCCAGGCGATGGCACCCGCGCGCTCACGTTCGCTGAGAAGATTCACCGCTACGCCATCCAGTAAAATATCGCCGTGGAGTGGCCGGATAACGCCAAGGAGCGTGCGCATCAGCGTGGTTTTTCCGCTACCGTTTGCGCCAAGCAGACAGCAAATTGCCCCCTCGCAGACGTTGAACGAGACATTGCGCAACACCGGGTGTTGGGCAGAATATCCCAGCGAAGCGTTGCACACGGTTAGCAGCGTCATGGGCGACCACCCCGCAGGAGCAGTAACAAAAAGAAGGGGGCACCAATAAAGGCCGTCAGGATCCCGAGTGGGATTTCCGTGCTGCTAAGCGTGCGCGCGAGGGTGTCGGTCAACAGCAGTAAAATGGCACCAATTCCCATTGAAACAGGCAGTAACTGCTGGTGATTGTTACCGGTGAGGAGTCTGCCGATATGCGGCACAACCAGCCCAATCCAGCCGATAATGCCAGCAATGGCGACGGTGCTGGCGGTAATGAGCGTGGCGCAGACGATCAACCCCAGCCGCAGCCGAGAAACGTTAATTCCCAGTGAGCGTGCTTCATCATCCGAGAGCGTAAGCAGGTTCATGCGCCATCGCAGCAGCAAAAGCGGAATCGAACCTGCCACGATCAGCGGCGCTGAAAACCAAAGGTCATGTAGCGTAATGGTGGATAAACCGCCGAGTAGCCAGAAGGTAATCGAAGGGAGCTGTGTATATGGGTCAGCCAGCGTCTTGATAAGCGAAATTCCCGCGCCACATACTGTTCCCAGCGCAATCCCAACCAGTACCAGCGTTAATACCGGATCGTGGCGGGAAACACGGCAGGTAATGAGCCAGACGCCCGCGACTACCAGCAAACCTCCGACGAATGCGTAAAGCTGAATAAACAGTATCGGCAAACCCAGCAGGATGGCCGAGCAGGCACCTAAACCGGCACCAGCCGCGACGCCAAGAATATCCGGTGAGACCAGCGGATTACGGAACATTCCCTGATAGGTTGTGCCTGCTCCGGCCAGTGCCGCCCCCAGTAGCAGCGCGGCCACAATACGCGGCAGACGAATTTGCCAGAAGACGATTTTATCCTGCGCCGTCACACCCTCCTGGCTGACAATGAGCGCCATCACATGCTGAATATCCAGCCGATAGGCTCCGGAGAGCACAGCGACAACCACACAAAGCGCAATGGTCACAATCATCAGGAGACTGAGTGTCGTTGTTCTCATCAGACCGCCACCAGTTGTTGATACTGCGAGTCGCTTAAAGAGGTATGCCAGAACAGCTGTGAATAGCGCTGCATGTCATCCTGAAAGCTTGCATTTACCAGTGGGTCAAGCCAGGCGTGCAGGCGGCGTAAACCCAGTAAACGGTTGATGCCGGGAGGCGCATCGAGCCAACCAAACGGCAGACCGCTGAGAAAAAGAATACGTTTATCGGCGACGGCCTTTACCCCTTGCCAGACTGGATCTTCTCGCAGGTACTGTGCTGTAACCGCATCCTGCACCAGGATGATATCGGGCTGCCAGCTCAGCAGGTTTTCCATCGACACCTGCGCCAGTCCGTGCCGTCCTGGGATTTGCGCTACATTGTGTAATCCCAGTAGCTCTGCGGCTTCGGTGTGCAGTGAGCCTTGTAACCCCGTTTCAAGTCCTCTGGCGCCGCGAGCGGCATAAAAACGCAGTTTGGCGGCTGGAGAGCGCGAAAAAATATCGGCTTCATCAATGAATTTCTGGGCAAGTGCTGCCTGGGCTGCTGTTCGCGTTTCCGTGCCCAGTGCTTTACCCGCGGCGTGCAGTTGTTGCGGAGTTTGTCGAAGTTCGCCGTTAATCAGCAGCCACGGTATCTGCGTTTGCGCGTAGACCTGCTTTGCCTGTGAAAGCCAGGTTTCGTCCGCATTACCGCAATCAACGACCAGATCGGGCTTCAGCGCCAGCAATGCTTCAAGAGACAATGTGCTGGCACGACCCGCCAGCCTGCCCAGTTTGGGTAATGCCCGGATGTTATCTGACAAAGGAATGGCAGCCTGGTGGGAGAGATCAAAGGATGAAAATCCCACCAGCTTTTCCGGTGCGACGGCTAACAGCAGTACATCAGCGGGAGCTCCGGCGCTCACCACGCGTTGAATAGCGTTAGTCCCGGGAGAGGAACCGATAGCAACGGTGAGCGGCGTACGGGCGCTGGCCGGAAAGTGGCGTAAAAGCAGCGCAGAGGCCACGAGCTGGGCAAACATCCGTCTTGTCAGTGGCATTATATTCATCCTGAACGGTGATAAATTCGCTATATATTTACATATATAGCGAATAAAAACATGTTCAGAATCAATTTCACACTGATGAAAATCCCGGGTAACCCGTAAGAGTTATGTGCAATGGGGACAGTGAAAAGAGAGGGAGACTGAAATAAAAAATCCGCGACGATGCGCGGATTTTCGGGCAACACATGCACGTTATGGGGTTGTTTGAGTCTGCTTTTGGGTTTCGGTCTGTGTAACGCTGGCAGGCGTCGGGCGCGTTGATGGAACGTTGTCACAGGGTTTTTCTTTGGCACAAATCAGATCGAGCATTTTTAATGTCACGCCGTTGGTCCAGCCAAAGCCGTCCTGCAACGGATACTCGCCACCACCGCCGCCGGTGCCAGTGGTGCTCACGTCATATTTTTCAACCAGCTTTTTCTCACGGTCGTAAGTGTGCTGAACGTTAGTGAGGAACCGCCAGGTCACGTCCATGGCGACGTTATCCTGACCATAGTTTTGTAGCCCGGAGGCGGCAACCCACTGCAGGGGAGCCCAGCCATTAGGGGCATCCCACTGTTGGCCACTTTTCACCGACGTGGTAGCCACACCGCCGGGTTGCAGCAGGTGCTTCTGGGTTGCAGTAGCGACTTTACTGGCTCGATCCTTCGCTGCCGCATTGACATACAGCGGGAACAGCGTGGCGGCAGTCAGCTGATTACGTACTTTCTTACTTTGCAGATCGTAGTCGGCGTACCAGCCTTCTTTATCATTCCATAACCAGGTTTCGATCCCTTTTTGCCGGGCGTTGGCGAAGCCTTCGTATTGCGCAGCCTTCGCGTCGTCGCCTGCGGCTTTACTGGCGAGGGCGATCATTTTTTCCATTTTATAAAGCAACGCATTGAGGTCTACCGGGACGATGCTGGTGGTGCGAATGGAGCTCAACTGGCTGGGATTATCCATCCAGCGTGAACTGAAATCCCAGCCCGAAGCCGCGGCAGATCGCAGGTCGCGATAAATTTCTGTGGCGGGGCGGTTCGGGTTGCTTTTGGCGGTCGCGATGTCCTCAACCCAGGACTCCGGTCTTGGTGTATCGCGGTCATCCCAGTAGCGGTTCAAAATGGTTCCGTCAGCCAGTTTGACGACACGCTTGTTCTGCTGGCCAGGCTGGAGAGTTTCGACGCCTTCCATCCAGTACGTGTACTCTTTGAGCATCTGCGGCAGATATTTTTTCAGAGCATCATCACCGTCATGTTGTGCCAGCAGTTCGACCATAAAGGCGAAGAACGGAGGCTGAGAACGACTTAGATAGTAGGTACGGTTACCGTTAGGTATGTGTCCCCATGTGTCGATTTCGTAAGCAAAGTTCGCCACCATGTCGGAAACCTTGTCCCAGTGATTGCTTTCAGCAAGCCCCAGCATGGTGAAATAGCTGTCCCAGTAATAAATTTCGCGAAAACGACCGCCGGGTACGACATAAGGTTCGGGCAGTGGTAGCAACGAATCCCATTTCTCGGCATCGGTTGTTGAACGCGTTAACACCGGCCACAGCCCATCGATATGCTCACGGAGTGACTGTCCTGCAGGCGGCACGTATTTTTCACCCTCTTTGGGCAGTGTAAAGTTTACATTCACAAAATGGCGTAAATCGAAACCGGATTGATTTTTCTGCATCCGGTAATCAGCGAGGATCATTAACGGATCGCTGTTGGGTACGGCGTCGGCAAAGGTCTTCTGATCGGGGAATAGTTTCGCTGTTTGCACATCATTAAACAGGGGGCCGAGCAGGATATCAGGAGGCTGAGGTGCGTCGGTTGGCTGTTCCGCGGCATTAACGGCAAACGAGCTAAAGGCGAAAAGGGTACTTGCGAGTGTCAGTTTTATCGCGACAGAGAGCATGCCAGGATGGCGAATTGCTGGCGTTATCATCGGTTAATCTCCTTAGCGGCGTGCCGAAGTAGCGGCATTTACCATGAGAAAACCTTAGTTCAGGATTGGCCGTTGCGCGTGATTGAGGCCCTATTTTGCGAACAAACAGACATTTCCTGATGTACTCAGGGGAAGCCGCACACCCAGACGGTAAGGGTGTGCGGTGAGTATCAGTTCACAAAGACCAGTCTATTCGCCACGCAGTCAAGGGTCAGGGTGTTACCCGTTTGAATCGCGTCGAGTGCTTCGCCTTGCTGGCAAATACAGCAGATGCCCATTTCACGTGCAATAATCGCCGAATGAGAAGTCTCGCTCCCGTCTCGCAGGCAGATGCCTTTAACAGTCAGCGGATCGAGCTGCAACACGGTAGAGGGGTAAATGGCATCCGCGACCAGGATTGTTGGGCGAACAAATGTGGGGATTTGCGCATGTTCCCCAGTCAGATGCCTCAGCGAACGGGACAGCAAATCTTCAATATCAATATATCGTGCCTGTAGATACGGATCGTCGAGCTGGAGATACTGCTGGCGCAGATCGTTCAGAACGTTTTGCCAGGCATACCCGGCGCTACACTGTTTTTCACGCATCAGATCGCAGGCCATATCATACAGCTCAGGATCATCCAACAGGGTGTGGTGACCAGAAAAAATTGCGGCGATATCGGCGGAATATTTTTCTTCCGCGAGAGCTGTCAGAAAGCTCAGGTCGTCCAGTGTCTTGCGTATAGCTACCTGTAACTGCTGCTGTTCTTCCTGCATATTTGCTGGTGCATGACAGGGGATTTCCGGCGAGAACGGTGTGTAACAGAAGGCCATACCGGTTACCTGCGAGGGCGTTGAATGTGCCAATTTGTCAGCATGTGGTTTTTCTATGGTCTCGCCAAAATTCTCTGCTGCAAGCTGCTGGAATGCTGCCAGCGCATCGTCCGCCTGTTCACCTTTGGCAATGAGTCGCAGCGTATCGTTACAACGCACCTGAAGCAGGGCGATTTGGTTAAGGCTGTCAGGGACTACGCACTTACCGTTTTTCTCCAGCAACATGTCAGCGTTGAAAACAGACAGGGTGGAGACCAGCTTTGACGCCGGGCGGACGTGTATGCCGTTGGGATTCTTCACTACTACGGCAACCGAACGCGCGTCCGCGTCGGCTGACAGTGCAGCCGGTGCGGTTTTATCCGGAGATGACGAAGGTAAACCCAGTTGCTCATATTTAGCGTCGAGGGCGTTCATTGCATCCTTGATGACCCGCTCGATATCGGCCCCCGCAGCAGCACTGACCGTCGCTGCCAGCGTGCCTTCAACCAGAGGGGCGGCGCATAAACGTACCTTTGCGGCAATCGCCGGATCGAGTAACTCCAGCGCCGTTTCCGCACTCAGTAATGCGCTACCAATATCCATCATTACCAGAACATGATCGGTATCCGCCACTGACTCAATGGCTTCCATTACCTTAATCGGATCGGTGCCGATGGGGTTCTCAGGATCGTCAATGCCCGCGGCAATCGCCAGTTTACAGCCGTCACCCATTAACATCTGCCGGGCTAACGCACCGACGCCTTCGCCCAACTGAGCGCTATGAGACACAATAACCAGGTTTACCATCGCTTTATCCTTACTCTCTGGATGCCTGAGCCAGCATCTGCACCATAAACATAACGGACGTTGCTCCAGGGTCCTGATGCCCAATGCTGCGCTCACCCAGATAGCTGGCGCGGCCTTTGCGTGCCTGCATCGTAATAGTGCTTTGCGCCGCCGCTTCCGCTTGCTGGCTTGCTGCTTCCAGCGCTGCCTGTACCGTTAGCTTCTGTTCACAGGACTGGCGCAACGACTCAACCACCGGCACCCAAACATCGCACATCGTTTTGTCACCAGGCTCTGCTTTACCCCGGCTGATCACACCTTCAGCGCCATCGCGTATCATTTGATAAAGTTCCTCAAGCGTCAGACTCTGGTGTGCCTGAGTCACCTGCGCCGCGCGGATGAAAAAGGTGCCGAACAGCGGGCCACTGGCACCTCCGACGCTTGAAAGCAGCACCATTCCGGTGTTTTTCAAAATAAAGCCGATGTCTTTGTCCGCAATTGACGGTAATTTTTCGACCACTTTACTGAAGCCACGGTGCATATTCAGGCCGTGGTCTGCATCACCAATCTCCCGATCAAGTCCGGTCAGGAAATCACTTTCTGTGGTGAATATTTCACCGCAACGATAGAGCCAGTTAACAATTTGTGTTCTGTTGAGGGACATCATAAATCTCCTTATTTACCCCAGTTAAGAGCAGGGGTGTGAACCGGTGCATCCCATAAGTTCAGCGTGTCGTCATCCACTTTTAACAGGGTGATTGAGAAGCCGGTCATATCCAGAGAGGTGCAGTAAGAGCCGATCAGGTTGCGTTCGATAATGATGCCCGCATCCTGACAGCGGCTTTCAAGACGGTTATACACGCCAAAAAGTTCGGACAACGGCGTTGCACCAAGGTTATTGACCAGCGCAATGACGCGATCGCCATCCTGTAGCGGTTGCTTGGTTTCTTTGCCTTCCTGCCAGGCACCCTGGACGTTATCCCAGTGACGTAATGAGCGGCTGTAGCTACCGTTTTCCAGCAGGGTATCGAACATTTCATCCACGGTCTGGTCAAGGGAAGAGAAGGGGCGGCGGTCAATCCCGGGTTCCCCATGAATACCGACGCCGAACTCCATCTCATTGTCCTGTAGGGTGAAAGAGGGTTGTCCGGCGGCAGGAACGGTACACGCGCTGATAGCGATACCAATGGAATGACCCAGATTATTCAGTTTGCGACCCAGCGCCGCGCAGGCTTCCAGTGAATCTCCACGTTCAGCGGCAGCACCAACCAGTTTTTCGATCAGTACCGTATTGGCGACGCCACGGCGACCCGCGGTATACAGGCTATCTTTTACCGCAACATCATCATCCACCACCATCGTGGTGACTTTTACGCCGCTTTCATGCAACAGCTCGGTAGCGGTTTCGAAGTTAAGAATGTCACCGGTGTAATTTTTGATGATGAGCAGGACGCCTTCGCCACCGTCAATTTGCATTGCGCATTCGAACATTTTGTCAGGCGTTGGTGAGGTGAAGATCTCACCCGGACAGGCACCGGAAAGCATGCCCTGACCAATATAACCACAATGCATCGGCTCGTGTCCGCTGCCGCCACCAGAGAGCAGCGCCACTTTACCCATCACCGGCGCGTCTGCGCGAGTAACGTACACCGGGTCCTGATGCAGTGACAGTGAAGGGTAGGCTTTTGCCAGTCCCGCGAGTTGTTCATTCAGTACGTCTTCAACACGGTTAATCAATTTTTTCATTTTTTATGCTCCGCAGACAGTCCTGAGATGGCTGCATAAATCGGGCAGACATCTGATGTAGGGTATCGGTTGTGTACAACGCACGGCGACCGCTCGCTGCCGATAAGGTTATTGTGCACGAGGGTAGTCAAAAGAAAATTGACGGCATGTATGTTTCAATACGGAACATTCATGGCTTGCAATGTTCCGTATTGGAACGTATTGGTGCATAAATCAGCAGAAATGAGAGGTTAGGCAGCGTTTATCGCAGAAAGTGAACGTGATGGGTATTGTAGAGATAAAACCACCTGCTGAGCAGGTGGTCTTTTAGGATTGGCCTGGCATTAGCCCGGGTAAATACCACGATCTTTACGAGCCAACAGAATTCGCTCACACGCCACAATGTAGGCAGCGGTACGCAGGGAGCAGGATTTCTCAGCCGCTTTCTCCCAGACGTGCACCATCGCATCGGTCATGATTTTATCCATACGCGCGTTGATCTCTTCCTCACTCCAGAAGAAACTTGCCATGTCCTGAACCCATTCGAAATAGCTGACGGTTACGCCGCCCGCGTTACAAACAACGTCAGGTACGACGACAATACCGCGGCTTGCCAGAACGTCATCGGCATCCGGATAAGTTGGGCCGTTTGCGCCTTCGAGCACCAGCTTACAGGTCAGCGTCTCCGCGCGGTGGCGGGTAATCTGACCTTCGAGTGCTGCTGGGATCAGAATATCCATCTCCAGGCTCCAGAAGGTTTCGCTGGCAATCGTTTCTGCACCCGGGAAACCGGCAATCTGTTTGTGCTCCAGTTGCCAGGCGGTGAGGGCGGTCATATCGATCCCGGTGGCGTTAAACAGCGTAGCGGTATGGTCCTGAATCGCCACGACGCGAGCGCCCGCGGCTGCGAACAGACGGGCGGCTTCACTGCCGACGTTACCAAAACCTTGCACTGCCACGCGAGCGCCTTCAACCATGATGTTTGCACGGCGTGCCACTTCCAGACCACTAACAAAAACGCCGCGGCCGGTTGCTTTATCACGACCCAGAGAGCCACCGAGGTGGATAGGTTTACCGGTGACCACGCTGGTCACTGTGGTGCCGTGGTTCATGGAATAGGTATCCATCATCCAGGCCATGACTTTGCCGTTAGTACCAACATCCGGCGCAGGAATATCTTTCTGCGGCCCGATGATAATGCCGATTTCGCTGGTATAGCGACGGGTCAAACGCTCCAGTTCGCCTTCGGACAGGCTAAACGGATCGACGCGAACGCCGCCTTTTGCGCCGCCGTAGGGCAGGTTCAGCGCTGCGCATTTGATGGTCATCCACGCAGAAAGGGCCATCACTTCATTAAGATCAACATCAGGATGATAACGCACACCACCTTTACCAGGACCTCGTGAGAGGTTGTGCTGCACGCGGTATCCTTCGAAATGGCGGATGGTACCGTCATCCATCTGTACCGGGATATCGACAATCAAAGCGCGTTTTGGGTGACGCAGGGTATCCACCCAATGGGAAAGTTCGCCCAGGTAAGGGGCCACACGCTCGATTTGTTGCAGGTAGGTATTCCAGGCAGATGTGCTGCTATCTGAAGCGTAAGATAACTTATCCATGATAAACCTTAGTTATAAAAGTAATATGTTCTTAATTTAGCCGTGGTATACAGTGAATCTCACCATATAAACTTAAATTTAACATTTTTTCAAAGAATCGGCTCATCCAGAAACGAAATCTCCGCCAAAAATTCGGTGCTGACGCAAAGTCTTAATGAATAATTATTTATATTAAAGGCGTAATCTGCGCTTTTATAGATAATTGATGCACATAATCTGCATGATGCCTAAGGCGTGCTATTTGTCAGATTTATGACGCACCTCTAAAAGTAAATAATATGATAATGATTTGTGCTTTCTTTTGTTGTTTTTTGGTGACGGTTCAGCTCGTCAGTAGGTGACAGAGATGGTGACGGTGTCGGCATAGTTGTCGGGGGTATAGTTCGCGCTGGGAACAGTGGCGTAAACCGGATAAGCGGTGGTTGAACCCGTGCCGGTTCCTGCCACGTTATTGAGGGATGTATTGCCCCACACTGTACCGGATGGCCCCGGTGTCGAGCTAAGCAGATAGGGTACCTTATCGTTGTTCGCACCCGTACCGGCCATAATGCCACTGCCTGTTGTATTACCGTTGGAGGGCGTTAACCCAATGGTATAAGGGGTACTCGTGGAGCATGCCACGCCGAGGGAGCCTGTCGCGGTGGCATTACGCTGGCTCGCCTTAACCGGATCAAAGGCAATGTTGTTGGCATAGCTGATATTGCATTGTTTCGTGACTACGGCCGATACGTTGAAAGGCAACCTGGCGGCAACGGTATCGCCGCAGGTGGTAGGCGGGAAAAGTAGTCCTGGATTGAGGGTGACCAGGGCGGTTGCTGACGTATAGCTATCCTGATAGTTGCCGGGGACTGCGGCGGTTTGTGGGGTGGCAATCTTCGCGAATACCGTTAGCGTGCCTGTTACCGGCGTCAGGTTCAGCAGATTAAGCTGCACCATCGGGAAGGTGGTTCCCGACTGATACTGGCTCCCCCAGATTTTGCTGTATCCGGTGTCCTGGTAGAGTTGATAGTTTAGCGTTCTGGCCGGTGTACCGCTTAATGACATAGTGCGCGGGGTAACCTGCCCGCTGACGTTTGACGCGCCAATATTAAAGCAGAGATTGATCCCTGCAAGCACATCGCCAAGTTCCTTTGCGCAGCTATAGGCAAACGTCATTGTTGATGTCGCGCCATTCGTCGACAACGGGTTTACGGAGCCAAAATTGACTGGCTGAACATTGCTTACCGAACAGGTAACTGCATAGCTTATTCCGGGAAATCCGGGTAAAACGACCATGAGTAGCCAATGTCTTAACCTCAAGAAAATTCTCCTGTTCTTTTTACCGGCATACCAGTGGTCCTATCTGCACAATGCCTTTTGCTGAAGGAGGGTAGTCAAACTGCACGTTGCAACTGCCGGTTTCAGTATCGACGCGCAGACGATTATGTTGTTCCAGCGTGTCGAACCAGGTCATACCGTCAAATCCGACGACAGACGACTGACCCGAACCGGTGGTAGCGTTCGCCATGCTGCCCTCAGGAATCGCCTTACCCTGAACATCCACCAGGATGACTTGTGCGGCGCGAACGGGAGTTATGCCAAAACTGACAAGTGTTCCGGAACGATCCGCTGGTGTTGCGTTAGCCTCAACGCGTGAGATCCGCATATTGGCGGGAAGATCCATCGGGTCGATACTGATCTGATTACTTTGGTAGCTGTTCAACGATGTAACTAACAACAAACCCTGATCATCGCTGTGCCCGACAAGATTATTTTGCAGTTTGACAGGGACGTCAGGAACGCCGTCTGTTGATACCACAGCAAAACCATTATTGATTTCACGGGCAGCAAACAGGCCGCCGCCCATCGTGACTAGAGAACCGGTCACCCCCGCATATCCATAGTGGTTGTCCGGTAAACGACTAAAGCCGGTATATGCTTTCCCATAACGTCCCAGGTATCCCACCTCACCCTGGCCGCTTTGGCGGGATGCCTGTTGGTTGGCGGCAATATTCCATCCCCATCCACCGTCGGCAGGCGGTGTCTGACTGGCATTTAGCTGATAGCCGGTTTCATTATTGGTGTGTTGTATGGTGCTACTGGCACTCAGGTTATTGCCGGTGGTGACTGTCACCATCAGATAGATGCTGCGATCGCGGTCATCATCAATGTTCTGATTGAAGCCTGCATTGAGGGAGACATTATCGGTGACAGATTTGTACCAACTGGCGTTGGCGTAACGCACTGCCGTTTCGTGCGGATAGCGAAACTGCAGGTAGCTGAGGCTGACATTCCCGGCAGACGCCATTGAATAACCAATAACCGTGTTGCTGGTCAGCGTCGGCGGCGGCTCGCCATAATGGGTGGCAACGTCCCGATAATCGCCGGAGGTAGCGGTGGTAGTGGTGCTGAAATTAAATTTATCCGCAGACCAGCGATAACCCACGCTGTACAAAAAACCATTTTTCCCTGAGTCGGCGCTGGCTGCCAGTGCGGTGGACAGCGTTCCGCTGCGGCTACCGGGGATCCAGTCATTACTGAAACCCGCATTAATAAGCCCATCACTTGTTTCTGCATGGACGTCAGCGGTGAACGTATTGCTGATCCCCCGACGCCAGGTACCGCTGAGTACAGGGACGCTGGCATAACCAAATGAGGAGTAACCGTAATTCTCCCGGACTGCGCCCAGCTCAGCTGACCAGGATGTTAGCCCTGCCCGCAGGAGTTGTTGATCGTTATAAAAAGAGAAGTTTTGTACCGTTGTTCTGCCCAGCGCGTCTGTCATCATCACTTGACCGGTACCCGCGCCACTGATGTTTGGCATGGTGTTTATCTGAAAACTCCCGGCCGGAACTTCTCCGTTGTAGTACCTGACTCCGTTGACGTACAGCTCAACGTTCGAGGGGACGGTTGCGGAGCCGAGGTAGGCGGGGAGTGGGGTGGTTGGCATATAGGGTTGCAGACCAAAATCGGTCCCAATCTGGATACCGCCGATGTGGGTAGGTCGGGACCAGGCGAGTGAGCTTGTCAGGGTATCGCCAACGGTGAGCGCCAGCATGTCCTGCGGAAACGAGGAACGCCAGCTGGTATCCAGCCGGTTAAAAGTGTTGTTCGCATTTGCAACAGTAGAATATTGCGTAAGCTGGGTTGTACTTAATACCCCTAAGCTGTTGAAAGCACGCAGTTCGCTAAAGGTGTTAAAACTGCTTTCATCCCCCTGTTGCGCATAGACGTCATAATTGAGTAACGCCCCACGCGATGATGATGCCATCGGTGCGTTCTCTGCAGGGGGGTTAAGCTGAGTGGTGGCAAGATCAAGTACGTTCAATGGTGCTGTAAGCGCCAGGGTTTGCTGCTGAACGTTGTAGTCAATATTTAACTGGTCGATGTCGTTCAGGTTAACAGGCCCGGAGGTTTCCTGTGGTATGCGAAAACCTAGCTGGCGCAGGGTCTGTACGCCAGCGTAGAGTTTTCCATTATCATAGCCAAGGTGAACCAGCCCAACGGGGTTACCATTTAACGTTACATCAAGATATAAATCGGCACCCACAAGTGGAGTTGCGTCACTAATAATGCCATTTTTAGTCTGGTTATTATTAAGCGCTTGTGCGGAAACCATGGCAGATATTAATGCTCCGTTGAGTAAGCAAAATTTCAGCAGAAAGCATGACCAGTCAGAGATCTTGTACTGTTTTTTGGCCATTTACTGTTACTTCAACTTTACCGCCATTATGGGTATCACTGGCGGACGGGGATAATATCCACCGCATAGTTGAGCCAGGAAGAACATAACCTAGCAGTCCCGACGTAATGACTTTTTTGGTACCGTTATGATTAATAAAAGTTGCAGCAGATAATTGTGCATGTCCGTTTCCCTGATTACTGACTTCAAGGAATTTTTTGCCATCCAGTAGTTGTAACTTCCATTGAAGTTTTGCTTCGGTTTCAGCCTGTGTGGCTGGCTGAATAAAAACGGGCACGGAATAATGCAGGACAAATTGCAGCTTATTTTTTTGTAATTTTGTGGGCGGTAATTCATCGATGGATAACCGGTAAGCATCTTCTGCCTGGGTTGATGGCGGAGCGGTGCGAATAACGCGAATCAACTGACGTTCACCCGGTGCTAATGCCAGCATCGGTGGACTTATAACAAGTCCCTGGGAGGGGGATAACCTGTCGCCGTAAGCGCTCTGACTCCAGCGAAAAACCCGGACCTGGGCATTGAGCACGCTATCACCCGCGTTGCTTAACCAGATCCCATCGGCGTTTTGCGTTGCCTGCAGCGTTAACGTAACAGGTGCTATCTGAAGTCCGCTTGCCGTGGCGGTGTTTATGCTCATAGCTAACCCTAGCAGGCACGTGCAGGCGCACTGCTGAACAGGCAGTTTAAATATCATTTGTCTTCCTGAGGTTAATAGTTAACGTTAACCGTTACGGTGTCGGCATAGTCGTCAGGAGTGAAGTTGGCGCTTGGTGCTGTGGCATAAACGGTGAAGTTTTGCCCCTGTCCGGTTCCGATTGAGGCAACACCATTTCCCACAGACGTTGTGGTTGCAGTATTCCCCCAGACCGGGCCAGTTGCTGATGTTTGATTCAACTGATAAGGCACTTTATCTGAGTTCGTCGCTGCGTTAGCAACAGAGGACATAGCACCTGCACCTGTTGTATTACCGCCATTGCCTGCTGAAGGTAACAGACCAATAAAATAAGGGGTAGTTTTGGAGCAGTTAATGGAAATTGTGTTACTGGCGCTGGTATTTGTCGCAGTGGTATTAACTGGCCCAAGAGTAATATTTGAAGATGAACCGGTAGTGACGGTACAGGCCTTTTGAATAGTCATAAGCACCTGAAATGTGCCATTCGCGGTCGCGGCATTTGCTGCTGAAGGAATGGAAAAGGCGGTGCAAAAAAGAATTAAGCGTGCGCTTATGACTGGAGCCATATTCTTTACCTTTTTCAAATAACCACATTTTTTGCTTTAAAAAAGCAATAATGTGATACAGGAAGCCATGATTAAACCCTAGGATAAGTATTAGTCTTGTGCCAGTTCAGCTAATGAATTTTACTTAGGAAAAAGGTGATGAGGTCGACAAAAAAATAATACCAATACGTGAGTATATTGAAGCTCTTTATATACTACCGTGAACCTCAGACAAGGCATTGTCTGAGGTGTTTATATTCACGGATTCCCTGGTTTTTATCTATAAATTAAGCCGTTGCAACAAATGATACGAAGCAATTAAGTACGCGGCTGACTTCCCGGTTTTTCAACCAGATCATCACAGTGTTTACATTACCAATCTCTGGCGTAATGCTGTGCCAACGTATTGGGAAATTGCCTTCATACTGCCTGACGATGCTCTCCGGCAAAAGTGCAATTCCCATCCCAGCGCTAACGCAGCCGAGAATAGCCTGAAATGAGCCAAACTCCAGAGGATCAGCATAATCTACATTCTGCAGTCGCAGCCATTGCCCTAATCTGGCGCGATAATTACACCCCTTCACAAAGACCAGTGGTCTTGTCACCTTAAGGTCAGATCCTGTAGTAACGTCCTGGTGCTCTGCTGCGGTCACCAGTACAAGCGTTTCCTGACATAAAACCTGCGATTGCAGCCTCGAATTCTCAGCATGTAAGCCATGGTGGTCAGCAACGAAAGCAATATCCAGCTCGCTATTGAGGATCTGTTGTACCAGCACTTCTGTTGAAGACGTCTTTAAATTCAGCTCAACGGAAGGCATTTCCCGGTGAAAATTTGCCAGTAAGGATGGGAGACGTACGGCTGCTGTGGTTTCCATTGCGCCTATGCGTAAAGGACCTGCCGCTTTTGTCCCCTGCATGGACAGCTCCGCTTCATCTAAAAGTGCCAGAATTTTGTTGGCATATCGCAGAAGAAGCTCACCCTCAGGTGTGATATGGAGACGGTTTTTCTCACGTATAAACAACGAGACATCAAGGCTTGACTCCAGCTGCTTAAGACGGGTTGTAACATTGGAGGAAACGCAGTGGAGATTGCGGGCTGCTGCTGATATCGAGCCTGTTTCAGCGACGGTTTTAAACAAGTTAAGGGAGGTACTGTTCATAGGGACTGTCACTCAAAGTGAACGCATTTGTCATTTATATTAACTTTTTATTATCATTTTATCACGTAAGATAACAATTAAGTTTGGTTAGCATATTGAGTCCAAAAAATGGATCTTGAGCACAGCGTTGCTGGTCATCGTCAAGTGAGTACAGCTGTATTCGGCATGATCGTACTAACATTAGGAATGGGAATAGGGCGTTTTTTATATACACCTATGCTTCCGGTCATGCTGCATGAGGGTATTTTCACATTTTCGCAGTTGTCACTGATTGCCAGCGCAAACTATGCGGGATACCTGGTCGGAAGCCTTCTTTTCTCGTTCGGTATATTTAACGGGGCGAATCATCTCAGGGGAATGTTACTGGCAGCTGCGCTCGCCACCGGAATACTTATTTATTTCATGGCCATTGTGACGTCGCCTGAGATCGTTTTATGCATCAGATTTATGGCTGGAGTGGCGAGTGCGGGCATGATGATATTTGGATCAATGCTTATCCTGCAGCATACCCACAATCCCTTTGTCATCGCCTCCTTGTTTGCCGGTGTCGGAGCAGGCATTTTTATTGGTAACGAATATGTTATTGCCGGTGTTGCTTACGCGGCAAACTCAAAATTTTTATGGTCAGGTGCTGCGTTTATATCTGCAATGTTATTCGTAGTATTGATTATTTTGCTACCAAAAAATAAAAATATTATCGCACCCGAAAAAATGATCGCTACGTCAGTGCCTGATATTCAATGGTGGAATTTGGCACTATTGTATGGACTGGCCGGTTTTGGTTACATTATTGTGGCTACATATTTACCGTTAATGGCGCAAGGGATGGGAAATAACTTTCTGGCAAATCATATATGGTCGATTGTTGGTCTTGCGGTTATCCCCGGGTGTTACGGTTGGTTATGGGCTGCCCGTCAGTGGAATATCTTGCCTTGCCTGACTGTTAACTTAATTATGCAGGCGAGTTGTGTCGTATTGGCATCATTCATAAACTCTCCCTGGCTATTGACCTTAAGCTGTATTGGCTTTGGTGCAACATTTATGGGAACAAGTTCCCTGGTCATGCCACTGGCGAAAAAGATTAAAGCACCAGGTAAGATAAACATGCTGGGGCTGGTTACGCTTACCTACGGCATCGGGCAAGTCGCCGGACCGTTAATGGTGAGTGCGCTTCAGGCCAGCAAAAATGGGATGACGCTATCGATTCTTTTGGGCGCAGGTTCATTATTTGCCGCAGCAGGAATTAGCTATTTCCAGCACGAAAAAGTTAAATACTTAGATAGTTTTAGTAAAAAATGAAACAGAGTGTTTGCTAATAAATAGCATTGCCATGTTGGTGTTCGCTATTAAATAATGTAGCCGAAATTGGTTATAGTTACTTATATAATTAACAGGAGTTAACATGCCTTACGTAAATATAAAGATCACGAAAGAAGGTGCTACAGATAAACAAAAGAAAATGTTGATGGAAGGGGTTACCCAATTGTTGGTCGATGTGCTCAATAAAAATCCAAGTACAACTATTGTCGTTATTGATGAGGTTGACACAGATAACTGGGGTATTGGCGGCGTGCCCGTGACAGAACTCCGAAAAATCAGTAAGTAACATGTTGGCTGGTAGTGAGGAGCGCAAACTCTTCACTTCTGATGTTACACATGACTTAACAATGGATATTTTGCAATTACCAATAAAATAAACCGGAGGTTGCGTATCACTCCCTCCGGTTAAAATCTATTTCTGACGAGATTCAAGCCATACCTGGGCCAGCGTAGACAACGAGCACATCAGCACAATGCTGACGAACCAAAATAAATACCACATGGTACAGACCTCCTAGTAAAGTTCATGATGGTGGCGGCGGAGAGTTTCTGAATTAATTCGCCCCAACATCTTGTAATAACTCCACAAGGTGTAGAGCAGGACGATCGGCAGAAAAATCAACACAATAATCAGCATAATACTGAGCGTCATTTGACTGGAGGTGCTATCCCACACCGTCAGACTGGAAAGTGGGTGCGTGCTTGATGGCATCACAAACGGAAACAGAGTTATTCCGGCAGTGAAGATCACACAGGCCTGGGTCAGTGAAGAAAACAGGAATCCCCAGACAATCCGACGGTGGGTGCAGGCATAGAGTGTGAGCATCGGAAAAAGCATGCCAAGCAGCGGAATAATCAGCAGAAGCGGCGTATGCATGAAGTTATTCATCCAGGCACCAGGTAATATCGTCACGGCCTTTAGCAGCGGGTTGGAAGGGCCATTAGCATTTTGGCTGAGCAGTACAAAGCCATTAATACCCGCCCATAGCCAGTATCCGGCTAACAGGAAACAGAGCACTACCAGCATTGCGCTGCGGCTGGTGGCAGACAGCGCCCGTTGGCGAATAATGCCATCGGTCTTCAGCTGCAACCACACGCTCCCTTGCAGGATCACCAGCATCAGACTTAATGCGCCGCACAGCAGAGCAAAGGGCGAGAGTAACTGCCAGAAGGAGCCAAAGTATTCCACATGAAGCTGCGACGTAAAGGCAAATGGAACCCCGAGGAACAGATTGCCGAACGCAACGCCGAAGATAACAGGGGGCACCAGACTCCCTATAACCAATCCGGTGTCCCACAAGGCGCGCCAGCGACTATTAACAATCTTACCGCGATAGTCAAAGGCCAACGGACGAAAGAAGAGAGCACACAGCACCAGAATCATCGCTACGTAAAACCCCGAAAACGCGGCGGCATAGACACGTGGCCAGGCGGCGAATAATGCACCGCCTGCCAGAATGAGCCACACCTGGTTACCTTCCCAGTGCGCACCGACGCTATTGATCAACACCCGACGTTCGTCATCGTTACGTGCGATCAGTGGTAACAGGCATCCCACTCCCATATCAAATCCGTCAGTGACCATAAATGCTACCAGAATGATGCCTATCAGCAGCCACCAAATGAGCCGTAACGTTTCATAATCCAACATGATTGTCTCCTTTATCCCTGTTGTTGCATCGGTTGTTGATTCTGCATCGCACTCGGCCCAAGACGTGCGTACTTTTGCATCAGATAGACTTCAGCAATTAAAAACAGGGTGTAAAGCGTAAGGATCAGTCCCATAGAGAAGGCCAGTTGACCTGCGGTCAGGGCTGAATGAGCGTACCAGGTCGGTAGAATGTCCTGAATCGCCCACGGTTGTCGGCCAAACTCTGTCATAAACCAGCCTGCTTCAATGGCGATCCACGGTAACGGCAGGCTCCAGAGCGTCATACGCAGCACCCAGCGATGTTGGTCGATGCGCATGCGTAAGGTCTGTATCAGTGCAATCGCCATTACCAGCAGCAGAGCGGAGCCGCATCCCACCATGATGCGAAAACTCCAGAATACAGGTGCTACCTGAGGTATTGCGCCGCGTTGCGCCGCCTGATATTGATCTGGTGTGACATTGTTCATGTCGGGGGCAAAATTCGCCAGCAGGATGCCATAACCCAGATCATTTTCTACGCGGTGGAAAGCGCTGAGCACCTGAGGTGTGCGGTCCCCATTGGCAATTTTCTGCATCAGCAGCCACGCAATCCGGCCACGTTGCAATCGGGGTAACGTCTCCGCCATCAGATTCTTCAACCCTGGAACCGGCGTATCTAACGAGTGGGTAGCCAGAATGCCAAGCAGTGCAGGTATCTTCACGGCAAAGGCATTACGCTCTTGTTCCTGTTGTGGCCAGGCGATCACATGAAATGGGGCCGGCGCAGGTTCGGTTTGCCACTCGCCTTCCATTGCTGCCAGTTTTACCGGCTGGAGTCGGGCAACCTCATAGGCAGAGCTGTCACCCAGTTGCAGAGCGCCGAGGATAGCCAGTGTGCCGAATACTGAGCTAACCGCGAAGGAGCGAAGGGCAAACTCGCGATTGCGACCACGCAACAGATACCAGGCGCTGATAGACATAACAAACATAGCGCCAGTTACATAACCGGACATCACGGTATGCACAAATTTCACCTGGCTGACGGGGTTGAAGACCAGATCGCTAAAGCTGCTCATCTCCATGCGGAGTGTATCTATATTGAAGTGCGCGCCTGTCGGGTATTGCATCCAGCCGTTGGCATTGAGGATCCACAGCGCCGAGATATTGGAGCCAAACGCGACCAGCCAGGTCACCAGCAGGTGCTGATATTTGGTTAAGCGATGCCAGCCGAAAAAGAACAATCCCACGAAAGTGGATTCAAGAAAGAAGGCCAGCAGGGCCTCCATCGCCAGCGGGGCACCGAAAATATCGCCCACATAGTTGGAATAGAGTGACCAGTTAGTGCCGAACTGAAACTCCATGGTCAGGCCGGTCGCCACTCCCAAAGCAAAGTTAATGCCGAATAACTTACCCCAGAAACGCGTCATATCGCGGTAGATTGTTTTGCCCGTCACCACGTAGAGGGTTTCCATGATGGCCAGTAAAAAGATCAACCCCAGTGTCAGGGGGACAAACAGGAAATGATAAAGCGCGGTCAGAGCAAATTGCCAGCGCGATAAGTCAATGACATCCCACATGCGAACTCCTGTAGGCAATAATCAGATGAATGGAAATAATGGGAAAGACAAACTGCGTCAGACCAGCAACAGAAAATGCAACTGGCCCAGGTAACGGACCTTAAAAATGTGGAGGCCCTTCCAGCCAGCCGCAGACTTCGTTCAGGCGCTGGAGTGAGTCGAGCAGATCTTCCGGCGCGGCCTGCACCAGTTCAGGCAACGGACAGATTTCGTAACTATCGAGCAGGATCCCCTTGAGAGTATCCAGACAGCGGACATGCCAGACATGGCGTAATGCCGTGGCATCGATTTGGCTTTCACCGTAACCAACAGTGCGGATCTGGATGTGGCCCTGGCCGCATAAGCGTGTGAGGAACAGACGGTCAGCGTCGCTAATCGGGAGTTGGGTGAGATTGATACTGTGGGGTTGCGTTGCCGGGTTGCGAACGTGTGCCAGTAATTCCTGGGCCAGCGTCAGGCCATTCATCAACCCGTCGACTGGCGGTGGCAGCAGGGTATCGTCCGGCAATGTATTCAGTGTTGCCACCTGCCACAGCACCAGAGGGGCGCTACCCGCTTCCAGTCGCTCTTCCCATTGCTGATTGCTGGACTGGCGACGTATCCGCCAGATACCACAGAAAATTGACTCCTGGATCTCGCTCTCGCTGCCATCTGCATGCTGAATACGTGCTGAAACTTCTCCTTCACCCAGCAATGTATTGAGAAACGTGAGATCGTCTGCATTTAGTGCGGATAAATCCCACCCGAGGACTTCCTCTTTGGCAGGGATGCGCCGGGTGAGTTGTTTGCGCAGTTCGGCTAACAATGCCATCACCGTCGGGCTATGCTGGCAGCTTTCCAGCGCCGCCATGCTGAGGGCGCTGTTTACCTGGCAGGTGAGAGGCAATGGATTCATAGTAAAACTGTCATCGTCTGGTTGTGTCCCCGGCCCCAGCAGATGGAAAAAGGAATCGCTCATTTTTCTGACTCCGCTGGAACGTGTTCTTCAACCAGTGGGCGCATCAGGGAAAGCAGATCGGCCCATGGGTGGATGCCGCTGAGGATGCCGCGTAGTTCCCCGCGGGTAAACACCAGGGTGGCAGGGAAACGAAATACGCCGAAACGATCGCCAATTGCTTCACTTTGTTCCAGGTCAGCCATGGCTATGTGCCAGTCAAACAGGGGAAACTCACGGAGTAATTCGGCCATCATCACCGGGTTATCGCTGACTTCCGGTGTGCGGCGGGGATCGCTACTGAGCAGTACGACGCCATCACTAACACGTTCTATCCAGGTGTCCAGTTCAGACGCGTTCAGCGGCTGCCAGCCACGGGCCAGCATCCGTTGCCATAGCGCAGAAAACGGGTTGTCATTCAACACTTCTCTTGTTCCTCCAGCGTCATCCGGTACTGGCGGATGCGTATACCTTCATAGTTTTCCATCGACAGGCATTCATAGTTAAGGCAACGCGCTTCTTCGTTTGCTTCTGGCACAATGCCCCATGCAGCCAGTTGCCTAAGTGAGGCTTGCTCCGCAGCCAGTAGCTGAGCGCGCGCGATGTCGGTCAGACTCCCACCATATTCGTCCAGTTGTGCCGGTTGCAGCCCGACCAAAGCAATGTGCGAGGGCAGATGACCGCGAATATCAGCCAGGGCAAGCACCTCGGAAAAGCTGTTCTGGTGCAGGCTCATCTTTTTTGCGCTGAGGTAACTGGGAACTTTTTCACCGGCGTAGGTTTGCAGGGTGCCTGGTGCGAGTCCGTAGTCGATGGCGTCAAGCAGCAACAAATGGCTGGCACTCTCAACGTAACCCAGAAGGTTCAATCCCTGAGTGCCACCGTCAACGATCTCCACGTATTCCGGCCAGTGGTAATGGGCGTACAGGCGTTCAGCGACACGAATGCCAAATCCTTCGTCTGCCCACAACAAGTTGCCCAGGCCCATCACAATGACGTTTGGCTCACTCATGACGCCTCCTTGTCGTGCTGACGTCGGGGAAATTTGTGGCTACGGTAGCCGTTGATCATGGTTGAGATGACGGTATCGTCAGACATGATGTCCTCGCGGATTGCCATATACACATGTCCGGTGATGAAGGCAGCAATGAGCCACATTCCTAACCGGTGCCAGCTGTGAATGTCGATAGAGTTACCACCAGCCCAGTAGAAAAATGCCGTCACATAGTGGAAGGGGGTAAAGATGGCGTACTGACTATGCTCGCTGTATAGGGCAAAACCGGTGAGGATCATAAAAACCGATAACAGGAAGTAACCGAACATCGCTGCCTGTGCGACAGGGTTATGTCCGATATCATCCCTCGGTTTTTTTTCCAGAAACAGATACCAGCGCACCACCGAAAATGCCCCCAGCCACCAACTGCGGCGCCAGACCGGTACCACAAACAGTTCTCGTGAATAATGGTTACCCACGAAGGCCCAGTAGATGCGCCCCAGCAGTATCACCGTGAACAGCATCGCGGCAGCGAAATGCACCAACCGAATGTCTCCCATATAGAACAGATAGGTGGCCTCACCACTGACGGAGGGTAAAGGGCGGCCAATAAAGTATCCCGTCACCATCAAAACCAACATGCAGCCCACCGTAAGCCAGTGCCACAAGCGCACAGGTGCTTCGAACACATAGTGGCTGACGGCGGTGTCACGCGCCTCCCCGACGCGTTTGGGTATCGTTCCAGTCATCGTTCCTTTCCTTAACGCTTAGCGTACCTGGACTGAGATGAGTTCGCTGCCGTCGTCGCCGAGTACGTGGGTTGAACAAGCCAGACAGGGATCGAAACTGTGCAAAGTTCGCAGGATCTCCAGTGGTTGATCCGGGATTGCCATCCGGGTTCCCATCAATGCCGCTTCGTAGGCACCAATTTGTCCTTTGGGGTCGCGCGGACTGGCATTCCAGGTTGTCGGAACCACACACTGATACAGATCGATCTTATGATCGCGAATCGACGCCCAGTGCCCTAATGCTCCGCGAGGCGCTTCGGTAAAACCGATACCGCGACAGTGTTGCGGCCAACTTGCAGGTTCCCACTTATCGGTATTGGCAGTAGCCAGATTGCCGTTTTTCAGGTTGGTCATCAGTTTGTCGAAGAAGTATTGCAGTTTACTCACGGCCCACTGTGCTTCATGTGCGCGACACAGGATGCGACCCAGCGTTGACTGAATACCCGATAATGGCAGGTTGAGCGCGGACATCATTCGATCTACTGATTCAATCGTGGCGGCATCTCCTTTGTGGTAGGCAATCAGCGTGCGCGCTAACGGTCCAACTTCCATGGCGTGACCACGCCAGCGAGGCGCTTTAATCCAGGAGTAGCGTTCTTGCTCGTTGAGTTGCTGGATATGAATATCACTGCCTTTGACGTCGCCCGGGTTATACCAGGGCTCTGTGATACCTTCGAACGGATGGCGGCCCAGTTGATCGTCAGGGTAACGATACCAGGCGTGATCTACGAATTCCTGAATCTGTTGCTGATCGGCCAGATCTACTGGCATCACGTTATTAAAATCGCCATTAATGACAGCGCCACCAGGCATCAGCAGACTCTTCTGGCTGAAGTCGTTAGCGATGTCCGGGAAAGCGCCGTAGCTCAATACGCATTTATCAGACAGTCCGGTACCAATTTGACTCCACGCCTTATTGAACTGGCCGATGGCCAGTGCGTCAGGGACCATCACATTGTTGATGAAGTCGGCCGTGCGGGTGATGATCGACTGAACCAGGTTGAGACGTTCCATATCGACAGCGCCTACCGCGCCGCTCTGATCGATGTTGATAGCGCATGGCATGCCACCGACAATCCAGTTAGGATGGGGATTCTTACCGCCAAACACGGTATGGATTTTGATAATCTCGCGCTGAAAATCGAGGGCTTCCAGATAGTGGGCAAAACCCATCAGGTTGGCCTCCGGCGACAGTTTGTACTGAGGGTGTCCCCAATAACCGTTACGGAAGATCCCCAACTGACCACCTTCGACAAATTTCTTCAGACGGTTTTGTACGTCAAAGAAGTAGCCAGGTGATGACATCGGCCACGAAGAGAGACTCTGTGCCAGTTGTGATGTTGCGCGCGGATCGGCTTTCAGGGCGTTCAGGACGTCAATCCAGTCCATTCCGGCTAACTGATAAAAGTGCACCAGGTGGTCATGGCACCACAGTGTGGCCAGCATGATGTTACGAATGATGTTGGCGTTATCGGGCACTTTGATGCCAATGGCATCTTCAATGGCATAGACCGATGCAAGCGCATGTACGCCGGTACATACTCCGCAAATACGTTCGACAAACGCCCAGGCGTCACGCGGGTCGCGTCCCTGAAGAATAATCTCCAGGCCCCGAAACATGGTGCCGCAGGAAACTGCATTAGTAATGATGTTTTGCTCATCAATGTTTACCTCGCATCGCATGTGTCCTTCGATACGGGTAATTGGGTCTACAACCAGACGACGACCGGCATTATTTACTGTATATCCCTGGGTTTGATACTGGTTACTCATGCCTGTTTGTCCTCTTTGTCTGACTGCTGTTGTCCGGCTTCTGCTAATTGCTGTTTATGTCGGTTGTGTTGATTCACGGCGCTGGCGACAGCATGCACGCCCACACTTGCGGCTACGACACCGAGGGCGGTGAGACCCACGGTATCGGCGGTAGAGTGAGTACCCATCTGTGGAATATCGACCACACGGCTATAGAACGAACCGCGATCCCAGAAACCGTTCTCTGAACATCCCAGACAACCGTGACCAGACTGGATCGGGAAGGAGACACCACCATTCCAGCGGGTGGTAGAACAGGCGTTATAGGTGGTTGGCCCTTTACAGCCCATTTTGTACAGGCAGTATCCTTTACGGGCGGCGTCATCATCCCAACTCTCGACGAACTCACCGGCATCAAAATGCGCGCGGCGGTAACATTTGTCGTGAATGCGCTGGCCATAAAACATGAGTGGGCGTCCCAGACGATCCAGGTCAGGCAGACGATCAAAGGTCACCATATAAGTAATGATGGCGCTCATGACATCCGGGATGGGGGGGCAACCGGGGACCTTGACGATCGGTTTGTCGGTGATCACTTTATCGATAGGTGTCGCCTGGGTTGGATTAGGCCGGGCCGCCTGAACGCAGCCCCAGGAAGCGCAGGTTCCCCAGGCGATAATCGCGCTGGCTCCCGCCGCGGCTCTCTTTAATTTCTCGATAAATGGGCGTCCGCCGCTGATGCAGAACATGCCTTGCTCACCCAGAGGAGGGTTACCTTCTACTGCCAATATATATCTGCCGTGGTAGCGGTTGAGGATGTCATCAAATACCTCTTCGGCCTGCGTACCGGCGGCGGCCATCAGGGTGTCGTCATAATCGAGGGAAATCAGTGAGAGGATGACATCTTTGGCGAGAGGGTGAGAGGAGCGGATAAACGATTCGGTGCAGCAGGTACATTCCAGGCCATGGATCCAGACAACCGGAATTCTGGGTTTATTCTCCAGTGCCCAGGCTATTTTCGGCGTCATTCCGGCACCGAGACCCAGCGATGTGGCTGCAAGGCTACAATATTTGAGAAAACTGCGTCGGCTTACTCCCTTACGACGCATGGCTTGATAAAAAGTCTCCTCGTTATTCATATTCATAACGCGCGTTTCTTCTCCTTTCTGCACCGCACTCCACCAGTGGCATACGGTGCATTTGCGAACCCGCCGACGTTCTACTGACAAGGAAAATTATCGCATTGCACACCACATGTGCAGCGCGATTGCACTCCATCCTGTACTGGCAAACGCCGCCAGAGATAATGTGAAAAAAGAGTATCCGATCAGCGGTAAGAAACAATGCAATGGGTGTGGTTATATCTTATTGCGATATATTCGTGCCTGTTTTCTGCTTTGCGGTCATGAAAGTGGTGCAAACAAGCTAACCGTAGAAAACGTAACCGGATCCATCGGGGCAAAAGCGATAAGTGGTAAAAGCGGAGATGGGCTGGCAAGTCTCAAAGAAATCCACGCAAGTGCGTGGATTTTTAAAACTGTAATACGACGTTTGTACACAAGGTCCAATGTAGCGCTCCACTTTTTTATGTGTGGATGCGTTTCTCCTTTTTACCTGATATGCAGTTGTCAGGAAAATATTACTGATACCACCTGTTATCGCTCAGTGATGAGATGTTTTCGTTATTATTTTTAGTAAGTTTAAAAAACATCATCATAAAATTTAGAATGTTCATTTTATGGATAAATAATATTTAATGTGGCGGATGTATTTATTTTACCCTGGGTAATGTTTTCTTTATCCCATGCGTAATAGTATACTGTCATTGGAATTGAGAAATTATCGCTTATAGAGTGTCCAGCCGTAACATTATAAAGCAGCGTTGCCATACCCCTGCTGGTGTTTGAGGTGGAAATCATAACTGGTGTTTGCGGTTTACTCTGTAGAGTCAAACGCAATCCAATGCCTTTTATTCCAGATGCGCTGTTGTCCACGAGTACTGAATTATCAGAGGAGTGTAACGTATTGCTTGACAAAAACATTTCGATTGCCCGGTCTGAAGTGCCAGCTATGCTTATATCCTGACATCGCATATTCAATATAAAAGGTGTTAATCCGGGCTGGTTTGAAGAGTTAATCTGGTTTACTCCCAGGGTAGGGAGACTGACCGTCAACCCAGCATTAATAAATGAACAAGTAGTCTGTTTCGGTGAGTATTTAATTATCATGGGTTGACCAAACATGTCGCGCGTATCATATGGCCACCTGAAACCGTTGAATAGCCATGTGAATATTTTTTGTACCTGATTTAATGGCCATAATATGATTTCTGAAAAGGACAATCCACTAAGATCACTCACAAACAAAACATCATAAAGTTTCACTGTTTCTCCTGTGATAGCCATTCCTCCCTGGTTTACCAGCGAAAATCGTACGTTGAAACGGGTATTCAACTCTGAAGCAGAGTGCAATCCATTCGATTTCAAAGTAACTGTTGAATGAGTACTCGTTATTTCTGCAAGTATCATGTGTTTATTATTGTTGAATCCAAGAATGGTTGCGTATTTTATGTTATTTGAGAGTATCGGAGTATACGCAAAATCACTATTATATGTTGTACAGTTAAAAGTGCCAGCATACTGAGTAGTGAACGTCCCCGTCCATTCTGGCGTAGCCGTGCTTAGTTTGTCTGATAAATCGACATTTATGGGGGCGGCATAGCTTATACCATTACCGGAGCAGGTTGCGTAGCTAGTGCTGCTGACAAAAGCGAACAACATGAGAAGGAGCCACTTCATTATTATCGATCCTGTTTTTATTTACAAATAGCAGTAGGTGAATTCAAACTGAATACGGGATATGTTATGTCACAGTAACTATCACGCATCCTGACTCTCAGGCGTTTTGGTGGATGTTCTGCACGCAAATAAAGCATGCTTGCCTGGCCGACATAACCAACAGAGATATTCTCTTCATTAAAGACTTCAGTACCGAAAGGTAGGGGAGAAGCATCAGACCGTGTTGCGTGAAGTTCCCATGTTTGTCGCTTATCTGTTTCAAAATATAGATAATTAATTGCACCATCGTATGGTGCGCTATTTGCCATATTTCCTATTATTTCTGCTCCTGAATGGGTGTCTGTTTCTGCTAACGTAATTGAATTTTTGCGATAAGGCGTAGCATAAGGTACAAGTGCCAGGCCCTTATTGTTTGTAATGATGCTTTCATCACCATTTATCATTAACCCTGAGGCTGCAGGTGCTTCTACGATAGTCATCGTATTGCTTATTTCATTCGAGGTGAGAATACTCCATGGGAACGCTACAATGCTTCCTCGACTGCTCATACCTGACTGCCGAAAATTCGCTGATTTGCTGTATGATGTCCCCAGGGTAGAATAGTTGGACCTGTATGTGGCATTAAGACTCGCCATATTATCACCATTATTTGAGTGGCTTTCGGACAGGGAATAAGTTAACCGGTTTGAAGCCATTGCTGTCCCGCTTATACTAATGTTGCTTTGTTCATAATGTGTATCACTGACAGAAACACTGGAACTTATCCAGGCTGTCTCTTCAAATAATGAAAATGGCAAACTTAATGAAGCATACATACGTGTTTCTTCTTTTCCTTGAATATCCCTTACGCGGCTGGAAGAGATGGAATAGCTGGTTTTTCCCACCGAATTTGAATATCCCATTTGATATTCGAGTTTTTTTTGTCCTGAATCCCAGTAATCGCTCTGTGTACCCGATAAAAATATAGTCCCCCATGAGTCAGTCAAACGCTGGTTTAAGTTGAGCGTAAATGTATTTTTAGGACGTGTAGTGTATGTTGCCTCTTTAGTATTAAAAGGCGTATTTGTTGCATTATAAACATTATCTGTATAGTCTTCATGGCTTATTTTCAGAAGATGATAACTCTCATGTGAATAAAGTGCGTCGTTGAAACTATAATATCCTTTTGTTGAATAATGATAAGCCGCCACAGTAAAGTTTGTGGCAGTGGAATCGATAAATTTGCTGTAGGATATCCTGTAGCTTTGCCCACTATTTGTAGCATTCTCTAGCTTAGTGTTTGCGTGGGTAACATCTATTGAAACTGCGCCGAAAGGAAGGTTCCAGCCAGAACCGAACAAACTTGCCTGGTAGTTATCACTAATGATCGCCCCGGTGTAACCCGTAATTAGGTTATTGATGCCATAACTGAAAGTCCCCTGAACAAAAGAGGGAGTGGTATCAATAGTGGTCTGGTTAACTTGCCCTGCGATAATACCGTATTGAGTTACCCCTGCTTTTAGCATGCCAGGCACAGATGAAAAAGGCACGGTGAAAGATTGCTCTGTCCCATCGGCTTCACGAATGACCACCAGGAGATCTCCTGCGGAACCTGTTGGCTGAATACTGTCCAGGGAAAATTGGCCCGGTGGTACATTCTCCTGGTAAATGATATTGCCGCTTTGGATTACTTTAACGAGAGCGTTTGTCTGCGCGATACCATGTATCACTGGAGAAAAACCTTGTTGAGAATTAGGCCGCATTTTCATCTCAGAATTAATTGAAAACCCTCGGATCCTAAGGGAGTCAAAGAGATCTCCGGGTGTATAGAAATCACCGAAAGTCAGATTTGATTTCAGTCCGGCAATGGGTTTGCGAAAGTAACGGGTATTATTTTCCCACTGGCCTTCGTTACTGGTGCGCTTACTCCATGTGCTGTTATCACGAAATTGCCAACCGAGCAGATTAACCCCGGAATTAAGACCAGCGTAGAAATCATCATTGTTGACTTTTGGGGGTGTTTTAGTTTGCGTGTTGTAGTAGGTCATGTTGTATGAAAGTGTTATTGCAGAGATACCTTCATCCCAAAATTGTGGGGCAACATAACCTTCTTCTGTACGAATTATCGCGGCCTGAGGAACAGTAAGTTTTACACTTAACGAACCTGGATCCGTTTCAATACGTCCTCCCTGTACCAAATCATGCAATTGCACCTGAGCGGATTCAGTTGCAGGTGTAGGGATATTTTGAGTATTAATTCCTAGTAGTTGTGAATCTTTCCAGTCGAGACGGATATCATCTCGTTCTTTTCCGTATATGACATCATAGCAGCCTTTCCAGTTACCATTTACGTAGATATTTAATGGATGTTTACCAACTGGCATTTCATTATTTTCATAAAAGCGAGAAAGATCAGACTTGCCAGATGCTCCAGCAAGTATAGAAGTATCGAAAGTCAGGGCGCTCGATCTGTACGAAAATAGAAGCGGACATATAACCAATAGATAAAACTTGTTTTGTGTAATTTGCATGATGAAACATTCCTATCACTGACTGGTGATAGTGTGGCGTTTATATGCCCCCAGGTCATCAACATACATAATCCAGTATTTTTGACCCGGGTTGATAGTTTTTGTTGTTAAGGTGATTTCATGTGCAAATGGCGAAATCATCAACGGCTCATTCAGTAATTTATCTTTTTGAATATTTTCAATATTAGCAATAGTAATATTAAAAGGACTTTCATTAATGATACGTAGCTGCTTATGTTCTGCGATAAATTTTAGCCTGGACAATGCACTATCCACAGAACCATTTAAAGCGGCAGGGCGATAAAATAGTTTGATACGAGTCTTGATAGCAAGTTGTATTGTATTCTGACCATGTAAATTTTCAGGGGTCGGTGGAATATCCAGTACATTGAGAAAGAAAACGGATTCACGATCTGTCGGCAGATTCGCCGGTATCTTTTTGATGCGAAGATGTTGACCATTATTAGGGTTAACCTTTATTACTGGGGGGGAAAGCAGAAAGGGAACATTTGCAGTTTCTGGGGTTGATTTTATGTTCCCATCATCAATCCATGATTGAACTAAAGAAGGAGCATCGCCATTATTAATTAATTGAACGATAACTTCTTTACTCTTTTCAGGATAAAGAATTCGCGTGCCATTGATCACTATATTAGCATGTGTATTGCTAATGCTTAGAAAAAACACAGTCAGTAAAGTTGCTTTAAGCATGATTATAACCTTTAATTCAGACTCTGCTTTTGCAGAGTCTGAATGGGTGAGACTTACAGGTATGAAATGGTATAAGTAACGTTCGAACTTAATGCCCCCACAGTGGCGGCAGTGGTATTTGTCTTATAGTAGTAAACATCCAGAGTGAGTGTCTCTTCGTCAGATAATTTTGCGGCTTCTGTAATCGAGGTTGTATATGGTTGGTTTAGAATAATTGGTGCGGTAGCACCCGGCTCTACAAGTGAGAAGCCAACATTACGTGCAACGCTTGGGTCGTTTTCGTTGACGGAGTTATTTAATAAATATTTCCCATCAGTTGAAATATTATCAGCAGAAAAGAAATTAATTTTCAAAAAATGGATACCTGAGGTACTAACTGCTGGTGTACAATCAGAGAATGTCATTGAAAATGACTTTTTATTTTTGTTGATAAGGCCTACAGTATTTCCTGCTTCCGTAATTGTAATAGGAGAGAGCGCTACAGTAAAGTCAGCACTTTTACCTCCATTAATTGTACAAGTTGTATCTGTAATAGCACCACTAAAGTTGATAACGCCACCAGCAGTATCGTCGGCAGCAATCGTACTTGCTGAAGTGGTAACTGCTGCAAATGCAGATACGATCATGACCTTTTTAATCATAATAAACTCCGTTTGATTGATATCAAATAATATGGGTATGTAGCGGGGGAGTTGATTCTTTCGCACAGATTTACCATTGAATTAAATACGTGACTAAAATTTTCTAATCAGAAACATCAGAGGTATATGTATGTCGATGAAACGACTCTGCTTCAACGTGAGTATCATGCAACAAAAAGACACATATCAAAACATTATACTGATTAATGGCGATAAACGACATTATAATCTTCTTTGCTGGGCTGAATTATTTTTACTATCTACTACGCCTGATATATCTATGCATAATAATCATTTAATAATTCTTAATTAACCAGGATATATAACTTCATTGCGGTTAATTAGTTGGCTTTACTTGACGCATAATATTTTGTGGGTATTATTTCTCTTATGTACTAGCTCGTAAGGATACTTATGAAGTACCTCATTGATCTTACAATGCTTTACGAAGTCGATAGCGGAATTATTATGATTAATGGTGAGGAAGAATCATCGATTCATTTATCTAATCAAGGTGCAAGATTATTATACGTATTAATCATTAATAATGGACACGTAGTAGAACGTGAAGATTTGATAAAGAAAGTGTGGGAAGATCATGGATTCACAGGTTCTTCAGTGAGTCTGAATGTAGCTGTAAGTGAAATAAGAAAAGCGTTTCGTTATCTCGGATGTGACCCCATGCTGATAAGGACCATCCGTGGCAAGGGTTTCTGTCTTGAGGCGAATATTGATCATCACACACTGAGAGTTTCTGATAGTCAAAAACAGGTGGCAGAAAAAATACCCCGCAATAAAATTTTCCTCATGAATACCCGTTGGCATTTTTGTTCTCAATTTTCACGACAGCATGTATGGAAGTTGAGGGTGTTTTTTATCAGTATTTTTATAGGGATAACTACATTTTTGCTACTAATTCGAAAAGACGATTACCCGCACCCGTATTCAGAAGGTATTCATCAACATTTTCTCGGTAAAATTAGTGAATGTGCAGTTTATTTTGTTGGGAAAAACAAAGTTGAGCCAGTAAATCATTATCTGGACAGGATACGAAATATGATTGTTGATGAGCATGTCAATTGTCAATTACCCGGTGCTGATGTCTACTATTCAAACTTTGGACAACACCAGATTGAAATTGTTTTTTTAGGTGTATGCTATTGGAATAAAGAGGCCGACGATTATAAAAATTGTATATCTTACAGGAACATGACAGGAACTTAGATGATGACTGATAAGTTGTTAAAGATAATATTTGTCATAATTATGTTGATTGCCACTGGTTGTGTGATTTTTTATTACTTTATCCGGGATGAACATCATCTTGATGATTTTCGGTGTCAATCAGATGTCGTTGTACGTAAAGCTGATTCATCTGGTGAAGATGCAGAGATCCGTGTGACATCTTTTTTTATCTTTAATAGTTCTGGCGCTGTTACTATCATTCATAAAGGAATAATGACTCAGAAGGGGGAAAGTTATCTGATTAATAGAGATTATCAGGTTAGTGTAGATAAGGTCGTTGGTTCAAATATTTTTAATATAACGGATGTAAAAATGACTAAAACTCCAGAGGATTTAGCGCCTGAGGTTATGTTAAATGAAATGGTACTTGGAGGTACAAATTTCTTCTCTGTCTCTCAGATCAAGGGGCAGGTGAGGCTTATCCAGGGACTTGTACTACCTGTTATGGTTTGCGTTGATATGTATTCGTGAATTTTATTTGGCCGTTTCAATACGGAGATTATCCATCACGGATAATTGCAGTTGTTTGAGTTGCTGTAGTTAGCTAACCAAAGTTTAAATGATTTCCTTAGAGATTTAATCCCTTATGCCGATGCTGGGGAAAATGACTCTTTATCGTTTTTCATCTGCGCCCACTCTCTGACTATAAACTCAAAGGTGTTAGATACGCCACCGATCTTGCGGCTGGAATAGCGTCAGCGAGTACAGGATCACCACATTGCTATTTGGTCGTTCTGGATATCAGGAACAAGAAGACAGGGACGCCTAAAAGCGCGGTTAAGATCCCCACGGGTAATTCACGTGGGGCAAGTATCGTGCGTGCCAGTGTATCGGCCAGTACGGCGAAGATAGCCCCCGACAGTATGGCTGCAGGCAGCAGCGTCCGATGCCGATGGCCGATAAGCATCCGTGCGATATGCGGGACGGTCAGGCCGATGAACCCGATAGCGCCACAGCAGGCGACGACAACCCCCGTCAGCAGCGTAAGCAGGCAGAACATTACCAGTTTGATCTGGCCGACTTCCACACCCAGGGATTGCGCGGTAATGCTCCCGAAGGTCATAACATCCAGCTCCACGGCGCGCCACCAGCAGAATAGCCCGACAGGCAGCAGCACCAGCGCACACAACAGCACCTGCATCCAGCTTGCCTGAGCGAAACTGCCCAGCAGCCAGAACATTACCCCACGGGTGGTATCCGCGTCGGTCTTCCAGAGCGTGATAAGCGAGGTGAGCGCCGACAGCAGTTGCGTGACGGCCACGCCTGTCAGGATGAAGCGGCTGGAGGAACCGGAAAGGGATTTTCCCGCCATCGACAGCACCAGCACAAAGGCCAGCACCGCACCACAAAATGCCCCTGCCGGGACAGCCGCCCAGCCCACACTGAGACCGAGCGCGATAACCAGCACCGCCCCAGCGCCAGCGCCGGAGGAAATACCCAGCACCCATGGATCAGCCAGTGGGTTGCGCGTCAGCGACTGAAGCACGGTTCCAGCCAGCGCCAGGGATGCGCCTGCCAGCGTGGCCAGCAGGGCGCGGGGCAATCGCAGCGACCATACAATCCGCTGGTGCAGTGTTCCTTCCGTATCGCTATGCCAGTAACCCGCCATCACGGCGTTCACCACCTCATCAAGTGAGAAGGTGACAGGGCCGAATTTAATGGCAACACACAGCACTAGCAGTAACGCTGGCACCAGAATCAAAACACGGATGACGGAGGAACGTAGCATGGTTATTTCCAGCCAGCGATAACGTAATCATCCAGGAACTGCCAGACGGTACCAGTCTCGTCAAAGCCTGCCTGACGCAGCATGGCGAGCTGGAATTCTATCGGCGTCGGCAGCGGCATCGGACGGCCAGCAAAGATAGCGGTACGTTCATCCATTTTTTCGGCAAGTTCAGGGTGGCGGGTTGCTGTTTCAAACCAGGTATCCCAGTCCTGCGCGCCCGCCGCCCAGCCTTGTTCCTGCGTCAGCTCATCGTGCATTTGCGCCATCAGTTTCTGGCGTGGGTTGCGGTTATCAAAACGCTGGTGGTCGGCATTCATGAACAGGCCGCCCTGATCCAGAGTGTGATAGATATTGCGGTAAAGCACAGTCTGCTGTTCCGGTAACAGCCAGTGAATGGCCGTACTGGATACCATGGCCTGCGGTTTTCCTTCAACGGAATCAAAACAGGTCGGTAGCGCGATATCAGCATGAATGAACTGGATGCGGTCTTTGTGCTCGATCATGGCTTCTTTTGCCAGGGTCAGCAGCAGTGGATCAAGATCGATGGCCGTCACCCGAGCGTTCGGGAAGCGGTTTAACAGGCGCAGGCTAAAGGAGCCTGGGCCACAGGCCACATCGACAACGTGAAAATCATCACCAAAGGTCATTGCCAGTACATCGAGAGCGGCGGTGAAACGTTCTTCGCGGTGCGCGATGTAGGCGTTTTGTTGCTGATCCCAGTTATTCAGTAAATCGCGGGCTGGAAAAGTCATTGTGGTTCCTTGGTAAAAGACTGCATTTGCGTGACAAGTCGATGCAAGGCCAGTACAGAACGCGCAGAAGCGTCCATGTCGTAGCCTGGCAAGATGATGTAGTGCCTTGCTTTGACGGCTTTCATGCTGGCCGTAAGCGGGTTGTGCTCCAGAAACTCAATTTTGCTTTTGGCGCTGTCACCTGGGCCGCCACGTTTTAAGTCGCCCAGCACCAGAAAATCAGGATCGAGAACCGCGATTACTTCCCAGTTCATCGCGGGCCACAGCTCACGATAACCATCAAAGATGTTTTTACTGCCAATGGTCTGCGTAAGCAGCTCGGATGCACCGTAACCGCCTGCCACATAAGGCGTGGCGGTATTGGAGTACCACCACATCAGTGTTTTGGGCGGGAGCTTCACGCGAGTATCGGCAGCTACCAGCGCTTTCAGCCTGGTTATCAGAGCGTCAGCGCGGGGGGCAACGTCATAGATACGGGCGAGATTGCGCAGCTCATCGTAAATCCCCTCGAAGGTGACGGGGGCAGGGGTTGCACCTTGCAGCCCGTTGCACATGCTTTCGATAAGCCAGCTCCCGATTCGCCATTCCTCCAGGCGTTCGCGGTTAGCGGTTTCAGGGCTGTTAAACCAGTAATAGCTCCCTGAGTAGATAAAGTCCGGCCGGGAGGCTAACAGCGCCTCGCCAGACCAGGCCGCGTCATCGAGCTGGGCTTTTAGTGGAGCAGCCCAGGGCGACGGCGCGGTATCTTCATCTGGCCGATACCCCACCGCGCTGATGATGGAATCCCCCAGATGCAGAGCGAGCATGTTTTCTATCGCGGTCGGCATGTAGGCGATAGCCCGTTTCGGTGGGTGTGCGAACGTCCAGCGCTTGCCGCAGTTTTCAAGCGTTACCGGATGGGCAAAGCTGTTGCAGGCAACCAGAAGCGGAAGAATGGCGAGACGAAGCATCAGAACTTCATGTTCACGTAGGCTTCATAGGTACGGCCTGGTGCGATCATTTCCTGGCCTGCGTAGGTGCGCTGCCAGGTGTAGAAGCGAGCGGTCAGGTTGCGCACGCGGGTGCCCACCACAACATCTTTCACCAGCTCGTAATCAGCGCCCAGATCAACGGTGGTGTAATCACTCATCTTGTTGGTGTTCGCATCATCGTTGTAGCTGCTCCCCACGTAGTGGAGTTGCGCGTCTAAGCCCAGTTTCTCGGTCGGCATGTAGCGCCCAAACAGGTTGGCCGTCCATTCTGGTACGTAGCGCGGCTGGTTGCCAGACAGGTCTTTAGTGCCTTGCTTGAACTCATCAAAGCGGGCGTGGGTGTACGCCACATTACCGGCAAGCGTGACGCTATCAACTGGCTTCATTGCGCCGCTTAACTCAACACCGCGTGAAGTCTGTTTGCCGACCGCGTTCCATACGCCTGCTTGCGTAGCAGATTGCTGGTAGAGGTTGGTTTTCTGGAGATCGTAAACGGCCAATTTCATTTCGCCGCGTTTATCCCAGAAAGCACCCTTCACGCCTGCTTCATACTGGCGAACATCGGTGAGCGGCAGGGATGTCTGTTCCGGGCTGATAAAGAAGATATCGCTGCCAGGTTCTTTCCCGGTGGAGTAGTTTGCGTACACCGTCCAGTCATCGTTGATAGCCCAGCTCGGGCCCACGCCCACACTCATGAAATTATAACCACGGTCGATGACTTTCCCCGCCTGCTGGTAGTTCCAGTGCATATCCATATTGGTGTAGCGGAGCTGGGTAAGCAGGGCGACGGAATCCGTTACGTTAAGGTTGTCTTCCAGCAACAGGGCGTACTGGTTCTGGATGATGTGACGAACTGGGGCGCGCATCTTGCCACCCGCGCCAGCGCGGAAGGTGTTAGAGGCCGGGTTAGTCAGGGATACATCTTCACCACCAGGGAAGCCGTTCGAGTAATACTGGAATTCACGCTTGCTGAAGTCCACGCCTGCGGTCACACGGTTATCCATGGAGGCGATGGAGTGATCCCAGGTCACCATGGTGCGGTTGCCCGCCAGCTTGTCATCGTGCGCGATTGCGCCGTAGGAATCGCGGGTGGTGGTGCCTGCTGCCTGCGTCTTCGACTGGAAATAGCGCTCGGCGTTCTGCCACTCGCGGAAGCCTTTGTAATAGTAAAACTGGTTATCAAAGATTAGGTATTCCGTGGCGCGCCAGGTCTGGGTGGACTGGATAGAGGTGGCCTGGCTGCGGATGAATGCGTCCTGAATGTTGTTGTAGTTCACATGACGCAGGCCTTTATCGATTTTGCCATCAATTACCGGCGTACCAAAATACGGGTTGTGCTGGTCGGTCAGGCTGCGGTCAAGATCAAGCGTAACCTCGGTGGTGTCGGTCGGGGTCAGCAGCAGGTTGGCCGTCACGCGTTCTGGACGGCTGCGTTCTTTTTCGACCTGAGTTCCGGTATTGGATGCGCTCACATCCACACGGCCAGCGGCCAGACCGTCTACCAGAGTACCGCCTGCGCCTACATGGGCGCGATGGCTGTTATGGCTGGAATAGCCATAATCCACTTCAACAGGCTGCGGTATGAAGGAGGCCTTGCGGGAAATCAGGTTTACGCTGCCGCCTGCATTACTAAGCCCGTTCAGCACAGAACCCGTGCCGTAGAGGATATCGACGTTTTCATAGTGCGCCGGATCGGCAATCTGGATGGTACTGCCTGGAACGGCTACGCCATTCAGCAGCCAGGACACACCGGAGAAACCGCGCAGGGATACCGAGTTAGACAGAGTAGGGGAACTGGTGCCCGACAGACCTGGCGCTGTTTCCACCACTTCAGTCAGGGTGCGTTTGCCTTTCTTCTTCAGGGTTTCTTGGCTGATGGTTTCCGTATGGCGTGGCGTCTGTTTGTCGGTTAAACCCAGACGGGAGCCGGAGCCTACGGCAAGCAGTTTAGAATCCGTCTGCTCGGAAAAACTGCTGCCATTGCTGGTGGCCGTAACCACCAGTGTTTCTTCAGCGGCATGAGCGAAGGATGAAAGACTGGCAAAAACGCTAAGTGCGATAAGGGAGGGTGTAAATTTCATAAATCTTCTTCTATTTTTAAGTTATGTTATAACATAACATTATTTGTAATAAAAAGAATCATCCTAAGTGGTTTAAGTCGAAAAAACTGCATGGCATGCCAAATGGTTCCATGACGGAATGCGTTTCAGTGGTATTACTTCCCCTGCCAGGAGAGTTAGAACGGGTAGGTTGCGTCTGTAACAGCCTGATCGTCGGTAGCTATGTCGTCAGATTATCAAAGGCACTCAGGGCGATGCCGCGTAAATTGCGAGTCGGTGCCGGGTTGAGGAACGTTGTATTGCCCAAAGCCTTCGCTTTTCGTAGTCCGTCGCGTGCGGTTTCCAGAGGGATTTCAAAGTGTGCGAGTGCAACAGTACTTTGCTTGAGTTCTGGCAAACAGCATGCCATATGACAACGGATACCAACGGGAGGTTACCACTGAACTTATTTGCTGGATAAATCGCAGCTCAGCCAAAAATAGGGATACTGAAATCGCTGCAAGAAGGGCTGGCTTTTTGCTCTGGCATCTATCTTCAGTGGTTATTCAAACAGTACACAGCTATGACTCTTCACTGATATATCAAAATTGTCCGTCTGGACCATGCTGAAATTGATCTGATTAAGAAAGGAGCATCTGTCATTGATATTGCTGTTCAATAGGGTTACGAATCTCAACAGACATTCCCCCGGGCAATGAAATGCCATACCAGTCTTAATCCCGGCACCATATGGAGGAAAAATAGAAGGTCGAATAGCGTCAGTCCGTAGTAATGCAGGCTTGTTTATGTCTGTCCCAGATAATCGCCTTCTGCTCTGGCGTGTAGTTAATCCGAGTTCTTCGTTTCATGGCAACGTCCCCCTTGATTAAGGATAGCGTTGCATCGACCCGTTGAACTCACAGCGAGGAGCGGACATGGACAGGAGGATGCTGATAATATTTCCACCAGTGGGTTATTGTTTCCAACAGGGGGATACGAATGGAATACCAAACGTCATTGCAGAAAATATTGTCAGATGACCCTGTAAGAATGAAGATCCTATATGCAGTTCGAGCACTGGAACTCAATGATGGTTGGATCGGAGCGGGATTTGTACGAGACGCTGTTTGGGATCACTTACATGGATATGGGCTAAGTCCAATTTCTGGTGATGTAGATGTCGTCTGGTTTGACTGTGAGCACTGTAGCCCAGACCATGATCGCTTCCTTGAAGACAGGCTTAGGCAACAATTACCTTCGTTATACTGGTCAGTGAAGAATCAAGCCAGAATGCATCAACGTAATGGTGATCATCCCTATACCTCAACAGGAAATGCTTTACTGCACTGGCCTGAAACAGCTACGGCCGTGGCTGTCAGATTGGGGAAGGAAGGTCTCGATATCACTGCGCCTTATGGACTTTCTGACTTATTTGAACTGCGTTTACGACCGACTCCTGCATTTGAACGTGAAAAGTTGGACTCTTTCAAACAACGGGTCACTACAAAGCAATGGTTGGAACGTTATCCCAGATTACAGCTTATCGTTTCCTTATAACCTCTATACGCAGATATCCCGGCTATTGCAGTTCGATTGTATGATTGACAGTCCGATGTGAGCGAGGAGCGGAAGTTGAACTTAGCCATTGATAGAGAGAGCAATCTACTAAAAGGTATCTAGGCAATACGAAGCTATGCATATCTAGGGGCATCAAAAATCTTCGGTGGTATGAACATCAATATGCTAAACGATACGGAGGTATCGAGATTATATTAGATGATCCTGTTAATCACTAGAACAAACATTTATCCTTTAGTGATTTTTACTACGAAAAATAAGACAACGGCCTTCAAAAAAAATAAGACCCCATAAACTCTGACAGGAAAATGGATAAATTAAACATGGGAGAACTCCCAAACATTGCATTTATCGAAAAAAAGTTATATATTAATTATTACAATCTCCATTAATTACTAAATTTACCGATTAATCAATATTACAAGCTCGAGGTAATAATGCACATTCTCGTCAAGGAATTCATAAGGAAAAGGGCCATTTCAGAAAGCATGGAGTTAAATAAACCTTTGCACGATGGGTTATATTATCTCGAAAAACTAAATGATATCATTGAGCGTTCTTGCCGAGAAAACGTAGAAAAACTTGTCAACGAAGTTCATTGGCCATCAATGCATGATATGTATAGAAGAAATTATGAATATTGTTGTGGAGTATTTGGTGCCTTTTTAATTGGTCAAATTCCATCATGTGAAGCCCTTTGCAGAACAGCAATAGAGGGTAGTGTTAATTTACACTATATAAGTCTTGGAGATTCAATGACCAAGCAAATTTCCTACTTCAAAGATCACTTAGAAACTGAACGTAAACAGAATAAAAACTGGAAGCGCAGCATTGAAGATTCTACATATTCTGATGAGGCTAAATCTGAACACCTACAGAGAATTTCTGATAAAGATCGCACTTTAGATCACTATGAATATGCACTAAAAACATCATTTGCGTTAAGCAACATTGATTTCGATATAGTTAGTCTAAAATGGCCCAGTATTTTTGAACGTTTCAAAGAAATAGGACAAGAAGTTGGATATAGAACTATTTATGCAGCCTTATGTTCTCAGGCACATAATGACGCGGAAGATTCTCTAAATAAAATAATGGCTAGAATTACAGAAAATGTAAGCGGAATGGAAGAAGCTCAATGGATTGAGCAATACAATTTTTCTCTATATATGGCTCTTACTGCCTTAGATTACCACACATTCGCCTCAATAATGTACATTGCAAAATTTGAGATTGACGTAAAAGAAATGATAGAGTTAAAGCATAGTATTATCAATTTAATTTTATATATAATTGATAACGGTCCTCGTATGGTCTCGGAGAAAATAAAAATAGAATCGGCGAAAGTTTAATAGCGGCATTAGGAATTTTATTAATATGATCTTAACCCTAGAATATATTTAAATATAAAAACCTGGCTACCCGCTTCGCATCAGAAACGAGTGGCCACGAAATGAGTTATTTCAGAGCCGAGTGAAAACGGGGTGCTCTTTTTAAATTGCAAATTCAAAACAAACTAAAAATACATACACTTGCATAATAAAAACGTAACTGTAGATTCATTATTTATTGATAACACCACTAAATACTTTTAAGAATAATTCTTTATTTTCATCGATGGCTTTTTGCGTGGTAGCAATGTCAATTACATTGAAATTACGATAAAGAAAAACTTCAAGCAAATGAATATATGCAACATGGAAAATATAATATGCATGGGCATATGTTTTAAGTTTTGCAGAACTACTTCTAAACGGAGGGTTAGTTTCCCCATGAAAACGTTCATTACGGAACTGAGGCATCGTAACCGCAGTTAAGAAGAGGGCTCTATTTTCAGTAGTAAGTTGATACTTCTCATTTACAATACTTAGTTCATCACCCTTCAAAAGTCGTTGAAGTAATCTGCCTACATTACGTTGCGTTGTTGCTTTATCAGATAGCCAGTCAGGCTCATACTTATTGAGCAGATCAGTGTAGACCGATTCAGTTAAACTACCAATCACTCTATTTCTAAAACTTTTGACATTGTTATCACTAGGATTAGATTTATACGAAATATTGTTTTCAAATATCCTCTTAGCAACAAATTCGCACGTTTGCAACGGAATTATATCAGTTAGTGAAGCATAACTATTGCAGGTATCAGAACTTTTGCTGATATGATTATAAAAGACACTGAATCTACCATTGCGAGAGCCGGATATATTCTTAAGCCTGAAAAACTCTGCATCCAATGCTTTCCAGATACAATCAAAAGCGATGTCTGGTCTTAAAGGCAACTGATTTAAACACTCAAGGTAGTGTCTAAGAAGATTATGGAACTCTGTATTATTGGTATATTTTAATTGAGCTGGTGAAAATATTTGGCAAAGATCATTATCACTCATCTTTTGCTTTAATAGCACTTCGCTTGGGAATAGTGACTCTTTTGGCCAATTATTGTTTAAATCTACCCTCTTTTTTTTTGCATCATTCATCTTAAAACTATCTCCATTTGACCTGTTTTTTTTATAATAGTACCATTTAATTATACTTAACCAACATACCATAGTTGGTAGATTCTAAGTCAACAGATTATTCTTGGTCGCTTATTTTCGATAAACATTACATAAGAGGTTGCATATGCATGATGTCAATATCCCCTCTATGTTTAGCTTTAAAACCACTCAACAATGGTTTGACCTGCTTCCTACTGATTAACACATTCATGTTAGCAACGTCTGCTCCTGGCTGTGAGTTCAATGGGTCGATGCAACGCTATCCTTAATCAAGGGGGACGTTGTCATGAAACGAAGAACTCGGATTAACTACACGCCAGAGCAGAAGGCGATTATCTGGGACAGATACAAGCAAGGTGATTCCCTGCATGATATCGCCAGAATGTTCGACAGATTTCATTCTTCCATTATGCCCACTATCCACCAGACAGGCGGCTACCGTCCTCCCGTGCGAAAGCGGCACCGATTAGCGCTTTCGCTTGATGAAAGAGAGGAGATATCCAGAGGGCTGGTAGCAAAACTCAGTATCAGGGACATCGCCGCCAAATTATCAAGAGCGCCCTCAACGATTAGCCGCGAGGTCAGGAGGCACGGTGGTGCAAAACAATACCGTGCAGCAAAAGCCGATGCTACTGCATGGGAAAATGCGCGGAGACCAAAACCTTGCAAGCTAATTGAAAGCCCCGCATTGTGTAAAATCATTGCAGAGAAGATGCATCAGGACTGGTCGCCGGAACAGATCGCCGGTTGGCCGAAACGCTGTTATCCGGATAATCAGGAAATGCATGTGTCACACGAAACGATTTATAAAACGCTTTTTATACAAACCCGGGGAGCATTAAAAAAAGAGCTGCAGCAATGCCTCAGAAGCGGAAGAGCTGTGCGTAGATCCAGAACGTCATCGCTAAAAGGGAAAGGATTAGGGTCAATCCCGAACACTATACCTATCAGCGAAAGGCCACCAGACGCGGCTGACAGAGCCATTCCAGGTCACTGGGAAGGTGACTTGATTCAGGGCTCGAAAAACTCCTATATCATCACCCTCGTAGAACGTCATTCCCGTTTTGTTATGCTGGCGAAGATCAGAGACAACAAGACCATAACGGTTATATCTGCACTCATCAGACAAGCCCGGGAATTACCTACTGAGCTTTATAAAACATTAACTTGGGATCGTGGCGCTGAAATGACCAGCCACACACGATTTACTGTAGTGACAGACATTCAGATTTATTTTTGTGATCCTCAATCTCCCTGGCAACATGGCTCAAATGAAAATACGAACAGATTGCTCAGACAATATTTTCCAAAAGGAACTGACTTATCGGTTCACAGCCAGCAAAGACTTAACAGTGTTGCCAGACAGCTCAACGAAAGGCCGATAAAAACGCTAGACTATGAATCACCCGCAGAACGGTTCAATAAGTGTGTTGCGTCCATCAGTTGAACTCACAGCACAAAGCGGACATTGAGGAAGGAGTTCAATCCTCGAGGTTTACTAAGTGCAATAAGTTCTACTCGAATCCTGCTACCCCTTTGCCCAGCTTATCAGCCCATTCCTGCATCATAACCTTTCACTCATCGAGATAAGTTACATGGCTGTATGTGCGACGAACATTGTTGGTATCAGCGAACGCAAGTTGGGCCTCAATAGCGTCGGGTTGATAGCCCATCTCGTTTAAACGTGTTCTTCCTGTAGTTCTGGTATATAGGTACCACTCCAGCCGAGGCTTTTAAGTAGCCGACACAGAGAGTGCGATGTCATTGGGCTTAGCGGATTATCCCTGCCCGGAAAAAGGTGCTGCCGATGCCCGGTTAATCCCTGTAGTGTTCTGAGCTTTTTGACAGCTTGGGAGGGCAGGGGAATAACGTGTTCTCTACAAGCTTTCATTCGCGCTGCCGGAATGGTCCACAGGGCGCTATCAAGATCGATTCTGCCCATTCTGCTTCGGTAACTTCAGCGGGACGCGCAAGTGTCCACCACATTAACCACATGCAATAGTTTACCTGGTACGAGCCATGACTATTGTCAAAACAGCTCAATAGTCTCCCGATTTGCTGTGGGTTTAATGCCTGTTTGTGTTTTATTAGCAGGAAGGGGCTTGCGCGCAGGCCAGACGGGATCGCTATCAGCTCCAGGCGTCGCGACTGCCAACTCGAAAATTGATGAAACGGTGCGGCGAGCTTCCGCAGCAACTGTCGGGGCTCCCCGTTTAGCTGTTTCCTGAAGAATTTCAAGGATGAAGATGGAAGAATGTTGTACTCATCCGCGCACTCATTTTTGACTGCGTTGCTACGAGATGAATTGAGACGTTATGAAAAGAAAAATCCACGCAATTGCGTGGATTTTATGGTTTTTTGCGATTTTTATGAGATTCAGCGAAACCTCATGAGACAACCAATTTTATTTAGACGTTGAACAGGAAGTTCATTACGTCGCCATCTTTAACGATGTAATCTTTACCTTCTGCACGCATTTTACCGGCTTCTTTCGCGCCTTGCTCACCCTTGTAGGTGATGAAATCTTCAAACGCGATGGTTTGTGCGCGGATAAAGCCTTTCTCGAAGTCGGTATGGATTTTACCGGCAGCCTGTGGCGCGGTGGCGCCAACAGGGATTGTCCATGCGCGGACTTCTTTCACACCAGCGGTGAAGTAGGTCTGCAGGTTAAGTAGTTCGTAACCGGCACGGATCACGCGGTTCAGGCCCGGTTCTTCCAGCCCCAGCTCTGCCATAAATTCGTCACGATCGGCATCGTCAAGTTCTGCGATATCGGATTCAACTGCAGCACAAACGGCAACGACCACAGAACCTTCAGCGGCGGCGATTTCACGCACTTTATCGAGATATGGGTTGTTCTCAAAACCATCTTCGTTGACGTTGGCAATATACATAGTTGGCTTCAGGGTCAGGAAGCTCAGGTATTTGATAGCCGCTTTGTCTTCGTCAGTCAGGTTTTTCAGTGCACGTAACATACCGGCGTTTTCCAGCTGTGGCAGGCATTTTTCCAGTGCAGCCAGTTCTGCTTTAGCGTCTTTGTCGCCACCTTTGGCTTTCTTCTGCACGCGGTGGATAGCGCGCTCACAGGTATCAAGGTCGGATAAAGCCAGTTCGGTGTTGATA
>NZ_CAMSEL010000003.1:0-26560 GCF_947057495.1 Citrobacter sp. Marseille-Q5395
GTGTTGATAACGTCGATATCGTCAGCCGGATCCACTTTATTATTAACATGGATAATGTTGTCGTTTTCGAAGCAGCGAACTACGTGACCGATAGCTTCTGTTTCACGGATGTTGGTCAGGAACTGGTTGCCCAGACCTTCACCTTTGGACGCGCCTTTTACCAGGCCCGCGATATCCACAAATTCCATTGTGGTTGGCAGGATACGCTGTGGTTTTACGATTTCGGCCAGTTGATCCAGACGCGGATCGGGCATCGGAACAACACCGGTGTTCGGCTCGATAGTACAGAACGGGAAGTTTGCCGCTTCAATACCCGCTTTTGTGAGCGCGTTGAACAGGGTGGATTTGCCTACGTTTGGCAAACCGACGATACCGCATTTGAATCCCATGTTTAAATCACCTTAATCTTTTGATATTCAACCTGTTATAGAAAACAGATTGTAGAAAAGTAAATAACTCTGCCTATTATACACAGCACGCGAGAAAAATGCCGCACATCACTGCTTATTGAGCTTTAAAGGTATGTAAGCGGCTCGTTGCTTTCGTCAGGCCATCTTTGAATAAAATCTCGGTACAACGAGCCGCTTCGTCAATAGCTTCATCAATTAACTTCTGTTCTGAAACAGGCGGTTTACCTAAAACAAAGCCGACAACTTTGTTTTTATCGCCAGGATGGCCAATTCCGACGCGTAAACGATGAAAGTTCGGGTTATTGCCTAACTTGCTGATGATGTCCTTCAGGCCATTGTGCCCACCATGACCACCGCCAAGCTTAAATTTTGCGACGCCCGGGGGCAGATCCAATTCGTCGTGGGCGACTAAAATTTCATCGGGGTTAATGCGATAAAAACTGGCCATCGCGCCGACGGCCTTGCCGCTCAGATTCATAAATGTGGTCGGCACCAGCAAACGGACATCTTCACCTTCGAGCGTCACTCTGGAGGTGTAACCGAAGAATTTCGGCTCATCGCGCAGGGGGGCTCGTAATCTCTCTGCCAGTAGATCGACGTACCATGCGCCTGCATTATGTCGCGTTGCCGCATACTCTGCGCCGGGGTTCGCCAGGCCGACAATCAATTTAATCGTCACGTATTTTGTCCTGAGTGTGTCTATAACCGGCGTGTAGTTTACTGTCTGTCGGTGCGCTTGACAAAAAACTGCGTGCGTAACTGCAAAATCTGAATAATTGCCCAAATGGACTATTAGAAAATGAGGTTGTTCAGTAGCTTATTTGTAAAGTTTTGTTGCATTGGTGTTTGTAATTGTGATCGCTCCCGCACATGCAAACGGCAGTGTTGTCTATACTTTACACATAAGGATTAGGGGTATTCCCTGTAGCAACCCAAAGTTCCGGAGGTGACACATGAAACGCAAAAATGCTTCGTTACTCGGTAACGTGCTCATGGCTTTAGGGTTGGTGGTGATGGTTGTCGGTGTTGGCTATTCTATTTTAAATCAGTTGCCGCAATTTAATCTGCCACAGTTTTTCGCACATGGTGCTGTGCTCAGTATTTTTGTTGGTGGTGTTCTCTGGCTGGCGGGGGCCCGCGTCGGTGGGCATGAACAAATCAGCGACCGCTACTGGTGGGTTCGTCATTACGACAAACGCTGTCGCCGGAATAACAGCCAACGCCACAGCTAAGCGGTGACGTTATTGTAGACCAGTCAGCTTTATGCTGACTGGTTGTTAGTTCGCCTTGTTTCTGCGCGAGCGGGAGCGGATGCGCTGTAATAACACGACTAGCGCCAAAACAACCGCCAGATATCCCATAGCATACATTCCCTGATGCTTTCTCGACTCCAGCTGCGGATCGGCTACCCACGCCAGAAATGCGGTGACATCGCGTGCGTACTGTTCTTCCGTTTGGGGTATGTGTGTTTGCGTAGCCCAGATTACCTCACCGTCTGTCAGTGGTTTTGGCATATTGATAATCCCGCCCGGGAAATACCGGTTAGCCTTCATCTCAGGATCATCGGGAACATACCCCGTCAGCAATGCATAAATATAATCAGCCCCTTGTTCGGAATAAGGAATAAACGCATCCAGTAAAAATTGTGGAAATCCGCGATCGTAGGTTCGTGCCCGAACGATATAGCTCAAATCTACCGGCAGCGCGCCATTGTTGAGGTATTTGGCTTCCTGCTCATTGAGATAAGGGGAAGCAAAGACATCATTCAGATTGCCATCCCGTTCGCCGGGTTGCCCGTCGTCCTCCACGGTTGCAAAGACGTAACCGCTCGCCATTGTTTTAGCTTCAGCCTGACTCAGCTCCGGCCCTCCCGGTTTGGTCAGCGTTCGGAACGTCAGATATTTCATGCTGTGGCAGGCCCGACATTTTTCTTCGTAAACCTGCAGACCGCGTCGTAACTGCTCTGTGTCGTATTTGCCGTTCGCACCGCTAAAAGACCACGTCTGCGGTGGCGGTTGCTGCGCACTGAGTACGTTGCTGAAGAACAGACCCAGACTGAGGGTGGTGTACGTTAAAAATCGTCCCATAATGTCAGTCCTGTTTTTCCAGTAAGCGTCGACACGGCAGAACAATCAGAAACCATGCGAAATAGACCAGCGTTGAAAGCTGAGATGCTGCACGGATCCAGCCCTCGTCATGATTAAACCCATCAACTAAATCCGGACCAACCAACGCTTTTGATCCCAGCCAGCCTAAAAAGAAGGCGTTGCCTACCCAAATCCAGAAGCTGACTTTAACCAGCTTGCTATAGTTGCGAAACCGCGCACGTGACGTATCCAGCCAGGGGAGAAAATAGAAAATCAGTACCGAGGCGCACATCGCAGTAATACCCGCCAGCTCATTGGGAAAGCAGCGCAAAATAGAGAAGAAGGGCAGAAAGTACCATTCCGGTGCGACGATGGCCGGCGTGACTGTCGGGTCGGCGGGAATAAAGTTATCGGCGCTGCTGAGATAATGGGGCGCGAAGAAGAGAAACCAGGTAAACAACATTAAAAAGAGAGTGAGTTTAATGGCATCGCTCTCGGTGACGCGAAAATCAAACAGCAGCCGTTGAGACTCTTGTGCGGAAAATGTTTTCTTCATCGCATGGGCAAAAGCCGACTGAACGGTGCGTACATGCCATATCGTCACCGCGACAATCGCGAATGGAATAATAAAGTGAAGCACATAAAAACGCCCAAGTGTTGATGTACCGGGCGCATATCCACCGACTAAATAGGTATACAGCGAATCCCCGATAAACGGAATTGCCCGGGCAAAACTGGTAATAACCGTGGCGGCCCAGTAGCTTTTTTGCCCCCAAATAAGGCTATAGCCCAGAAAAGCAGTGATCATCAGCAGCACATATAACGTCACGCTGATGGTCCACATCTTCAGATAGGGTTTGCGGTAAACGTTGTAATACATCGCGCGGAAAATATGCAAATAACAGGCAAAGAAAAAGAGTGAAGCGCCAGTTGCATGCATGTTGCGCACCAGTTCACCGTGCCTGACTGAACGCATAATATGAATAATGGAATCAAATGCGGACTCCGCCGTAGGTACGTAGAACATTGCCAGTACAATGCCCGACAGGATTTGGACACCCAGCATCACCAGCAATATCAAACCGATAGCAAATACCCACAGCCCGGAAACGGAGCGGGGAAGCGGAAGGCGCAACTGAAAGTTGCGCCATGACGTCGTTATATCAGAAGTGCTCATATCAGGCATCCTTTGCACCAATACGTACGCTCAGACCATCGGCAGACAAGGTATAGTCCGGGATTGCCAGATTCGCAGTGGCTGGACCGCGCGTCACACGTCCGGAGGTATCAAACTCTGAACCATGACACGGACAGATCCATCCCTGGCCACTGGGGTTGGCGTTAGGAACACACCCCGCGTGAGGGCAATAGCCCTGTATAACCAGCCACTGTGGATGTGCCGCTGTAACCCGTTCGCTATCTGCCTGAGGAGCCAGCAGTAATCGATTATCTGCCTGTTGCGCCGCTGCAATCTCTTGCGGAGTTCGGTGGTGAATGAGGATCAGTTTTCCCTGCCAGATACGCTTCACTGTCTGGCCTGCTGCTACGCCTGCAAGAGAGACATCAATTGGCTCATTTTCTGCCTCGGTTTTATCATCCGGGCCCAGTGCTGAGATGAGCGGCCAGACGGCGGCAGTGACACCCGCCGCGCCGACAAATTTTGTCAGTTTGCACAGGCAGTCACGTCGCCCGGTCTGGATCGTTTCACTATCGGGTTTTTTATCCACCACCAGTATTCTCCCTTTATCGTGGCGTTACTGTTTATCGATGCGGGTATAAATATCCTGAAAGCGTTTATCCGCAAGGCCCGGTGCTTTAAACGCGCGGTAGCTGTCGGGCAATACGGCGTCACCGACTTTGATCAGCATGATCATGCCCTGGGCATAGTGGGGTGAGCATTTGATGCCGTAGAAGCCTGCGTTGTCGTATTTGACTTCAATCTCTTCATCGATTTTGCCAATGAAACCGGGATAGCCTGCGGGTGAGAGTTCGGCAATCGAGGCTGCATTGTGGCTCTTATGTTTGCGGATAAACTTCACGCTATCGCCCGGTTGGATCGCCAGATAGTCCGGCTCGTAGACCATTGGCCCACCAGCACCTCGGTTTTTCATCAGCACTTCATGCGTTTGTGCAAAAGCCGTGGAGGTGAAGGCTAACAGGCACAGGATTTGCAGACTTTGCTTAATACATTTCATCTCAGTTCCTTTGGTATTTACGCTGGTCGTTGGTAGCGGATGAAGCAGCTCGCCCCATCAGGTGGACGTTCGACAATTGCATCGATGCCAAACCAGCAGTTAAGGTTTTCTCGGGTGAACACTGCAGAAGGATTGCCCTGCATCGCCAGTTGTCCGGCTTTCATCACCATGATGCGATCGCAGAACATTGCGGCATGATTCAGGTCGTGCAGGGCAGCAATAACGGTAAGTTTCTCGCGTTTGACAAGGTTGAGCAGGCCAATCTGATGTTGGATATCGAGATGATTTGTCGGCTCATCCATCAGCAGTACCTGCGGTTGTTGCGCCAACGCCCTGGCTATATGCAGGCGCTGGCGTTCGCCCCCGGAGAATGTATGCCAGCAGCGATGCTGTACGTTTTGCATGGAGACTTTTTCCAGCATCGCTTGCACAATCTCATCGTCAGAACGCGACCATGGCGACAACAGGCTTAGAAATGGTGTGCGGCCAAGAGAAACGGCCTGAATGGCGGTAAGACGCTCGCTGGTTTCTGCCTGTTGTTCAACAAGAGCCACTTTTTGCGCCAAATGGCGCCGCGAATAGCAGTGAACGTCTTTGTTGTTCAGCAAAACCTTGCCTGCGGAGGGTTTCAGTAAACCGGCCAGAAGCGAAATCAGTGATGTTTTCCCGGAACCATTGGGGCCGATAATCCCAACAAACTCCCCGGGAGAAACCTGAAAAGAGACATCATTTACAATTGCCTTGCCTTTCACTTCCCAGTGCAGATTTTGCGCGCAAACCACATGATTGGCCGCATTCGCTCTGCGTAGAGGTGATGTAAAGCATGGGTTAACGGTCATTTGCTCGGATTCCCTCGTATCAATATGAGTGAAAATGCGGGAGCGCCGACCAGGGCGGTGATCACGCCGATTGGCAAAACTTGCCCTGGAAGCAGGGTTCGGGAGATGACATCCGCCACGATGAGAAAAATAGCGCCAATAAAGGCGCTTACGGGCAATAAGCGGTGATGCTGGTTTCCCACCAGTAAACGGGCGGCATGAGGAATGACCAGCCCGACAAAACCAATAGCGCCTACAATCGATACCATAATGGCCGTCATTCCCGTCACTGCGGTAATCAGTACGACGCGGGTGCGTTTAACCGGAATACCCAGCGATGCGGCCGATTCAGCGCCAAAGGAAAATGCATCAAGATGGCGGGCGTAGCAAAAGCAGATAATTATGCCGACCAGCGCAGTTGGGATAGCCAGAACCACATCTGGCCAGCGAACGCCGCTAAGGTTGCCCAGTAGCCAGAACATAATGCCGCGAGCCTGCTCGGCATTGGCTGAGCGGGTGATAATCAGTGAAGTGATGGCATTGAACAACTGTGAGCTGGCAATCCCGGCGAGAATGATTTGCGTGGTGGCGGAACCGTGTTTTCCCCGCGCAGCCATCGCCAACAGTGCGACAAACAAAAACGCCGTCAAGGCGCCGATAAATGCGCCGAGAGACATGCTGACGATCCCTGCACCCAGTCCGGTTAATGCAATGAGCACGGCTCCGGTTGACGCTCCGGCGGAAATCCCCAGCAGATAGGGTTCGGCCAGCGCATTACGTAGCAGTGACTGTAACACTACCCCGGAAACCGCCAGACATGCGCCGCAACAGGCGGAAACCAGCGCGCGAGTCAGACGGTAGTTCCAGATAATCCCGGCATCCAACGCGTCCACCACATACTGGGTGTCAAACAGTCGGTTTGCCAGCGTATGGATAACGTGCTGCCACGGAATAAATGTTTCACCGATGGAGATCCCTGCCAGAAGAACGCCACACATCACCACACTGACCCAGAGGCTGTGTAGCACTGCCCGGTTTGTTAATTGACGAATGGCCTGGCGCGTCCTGCGTAATTCACTCATTATTTTACGGCTGCCCTGAGTACAAAAGGGCGTTATGCCTGCAAAAGGCATAACGCGCGACGAGGATTAATGAGTGGCTTTTGGATGTGCCAGGCCGTACTGCACCAGCGCATCAGCGAGTTTCTCAAGACCATCGATAGTTCTTATCCCGGCATTCATGGTTTGCACGTCGATCACTGGCAGGTGGTTTTCTTTAACCGTCGGGATCAGGCTGGTGACAGGATCAGACTTGAGGTATTCCATTTTGACTTTCCAGTCATCAGCTGGGAAACGGCGACGTCCCATTTCGCCCAGAACGATAACCGATGGATCCGCTTTGGCGATGGTCTCCCAGCCTACAGTTGGCCACTCTTCGGCGGAATCAATGACGTTTTTCACCCCAAGTGATTGGGCGATCCACGCGGCGGGGCCAAATTTTCCTGCGACATACGGGTCAAGTTGCAGATCGGCGCTGGAGAACCAAAAGACGGCGGAAACGTTGTTGTCCATACCGGTAATTTTGGATTTTGCCGCAGCCTCACGTGCATTGAGGCTGGCAATCAGTTCATCACCTTTGTCCTGAACATCGAAAATTTTTGCCAGATCTGCGACTTCCTGGTAAACCATGGCGATATCAAACATCCCCTTACGTACACCATCTCCGCCGTCTTCGTTATCTTTGGCACAATCGGCGGGAGCGGTATAAACCGGAACTTTCAATTCGCTGAATTGTTCGTAGGACGCGACCGTACCGGCAGGGCCAATTTGCCATTCAAACTGGCTGGCTACTAAATCTGGCTTTTTAGCAATAATCCCTTCAAAGCTCGGGATGTTCTGTGCAATGACCGCAATTTTATCATTCACCGCCTTGTACTGTTCCGGGACGGGACCGAACCAGAGTGACGTTCCGACAACACGATCGGCCAGACCCAGAGAATAGAGTATTTCAGTGCTATTTTGCCCTACGGTGGTAACTCGCTGGGGAGCTTTATTAAAAGTAATATCCCGGCCACAGTTTTTGATAGTCAGTGGATATTCTGTTTTGGCCGCAGAAGCCATATTACTGGCCAGGAAAAGTGCGGCGCCAGTCAAGGCCAGAAGTGAAAGTTTGGAATAAGAAGAGGTAATGTCAACGTGCATTATAATTGTCCCTTTCATGCCAGAATCTGATCGTCTGGTATATAATTTCGGGACAGGCGCATGACGATAGATGACATCGAATCATGATGTACAGACAAGATAATATGAAAAAAAAGTATATTCTCGTCTACCAGGTCAGTAATCACGATCATTAGTTCGTCAAATAAATCACCCCATGGACCATCCCGTCCACTCAATGTATACAACCTTGACAGTAGGTCTCCTGGCTCGCGGCAATCAGAATATCGGCCTTCCCATAAATAAATCTTTACAGTGACCTATGGTGATTTATTACCATACGAAGATATTCTGTATCCGCTTACAGTTGCGGGGGCAGCTATGGCATAAGATTGAAATAATCCGCACCATATTCCGTTTCAAAATAATAAGTACATTCTGAAATACTGTCATCGGCGAATGTATCGGCATCCAATTATCGCGTCAACCGCTTGAATAAGTAGGGGTATTTGTTTTGCTATTGTTAATTCCTTTAAAAACAGATGGTTATGAGAATATTTTTTAGTGTGTTCTATGTTGATGGTGAATATCAGATAAATTAAATGAGAATTATTTGATTCTGATCAATTAATTTTGCTGCGATAAAAATGACCGGAATTAATAGTGCGGATGCACAATTATTTAATTATTTGCACAATGTCACATTCCGATAGCATATTTCTCCATATGCACAATTTGTTGTTCTCCACCTTCATCTAAAAACTCGGTGAAATGATGGCGTAGCCAAAACGGATAACCGCCGGGTAAAAAGTGATGGGTGTGCAGGTAGAGTGTTTTATATTGTTGACGCAGGCAAAATTGTTCTGCCAATGAAACTAACTGACCGCCTATTCCCTGGCGACGATAATTTTGTTCAACGTAACAACGACAAATCTCAGCGGTTGTAGATAAATTATAACGCCCACGTAATGTCGATATTCTGTCATCGTACTGGCATACCGCCAGCGTGGCGATAAGCTGTTGTTGTTCATCCCATACGCCGATCAACAGATTTCGTGGCTGGTGAATGTATTGTGAACGTAACGCTAACACATCCTGACTTGAGTCGGGGAGTGGCCTGTTGGCATTAAAATAGAGATTCAGATGCCGGATAATAAACGATTGCACGGCTGGAATATCAGTCTCGGTGATTTCGCGATAGACAAATGTAGAGTCAGATTTCATGGCTACAGGTATCGTCAGAGAGCAGGAGAGATGATGATAACAACTCAGACGTGTTTACAGAAGAGAAGTGTTACCGGCAGGCAAGAGCATGCCGGTAACAGATGAACATTAAATATCCGCCAACGCTGCGTCGCGGTTCGGGAAGAATGCCAGACGGCCCGGGATCGGTTGGATGCCCGCGCGCGCCATCGTGCGCAGCGGCTGGAATTCCAGATTGCTGATGCGTAATTCACAGCCTTCCGGAAGACGTTTTACAAAACGCTGGAAGGCGTCAAGGCCACCAGCATCCAGTACCGGTACAGCGTCCCATTTCAGCACCACAATGCGTTTGCCTTCAATACGAGACTCGAGATCGGTAAATAGTCCCTCAGCTGCGGCAAAGAACAGTGGGCCAATCACGCGCAGTACCAGCACATCATCCGGTACAACTACGTTCACTGGTGCCAGACGTGTCATGCGGGCAATACGGCGCATAAACAACAGGGAGGCAAGAACGATACCGACGCTGATGGCGACCACCATATCGAACAGAACTGTCAGCGACATACACATCAGCATGACGATGATGTCGTCTTTCGGTGCGTGGCGCAGCAGATCCACCACTTTATGGGCTTCGCTCATGTTCCACGCCACCATCAACAGCAGTGCAGCCATTGCCGAGAGGGGTAACCAGGAGAGCAACGGCGCTAACACCAGCAGAGCGAGGATCACAAGAATTGCGTGGATGACTGCGGAAACTGGTGAGGTTGCCCCGGCACGGACGTTAGCCGCAGAGCGGGCAATAGCAGCGGTAGCCGTTATGCCGCCAAAGAACGGTGCGACAATATTCCCCAGACCCTGACCAATCAGTTCACTGTTGGCTTTGTGTTTGGTTCCGGTCATACCGTCGAGCACCACGGCGCACAACAGGGATTCAATTGCCCCCAGCATCGCCATAGAGAAAGCCGCGGGTAACAGTGCCTGTAATGAACTCCAGCTTAGCGTGAAGTCTGAATCTGGCAGGTTCCACGGCAATACCAGTTGCGGCAATAGTTGTGGGATACCGTTACCCTGGGAACCGTCAGCCAGAATATAGTGGAACTGAGAACCGATGGTCGCCACATGGCCGCCCATCAGGTTAACAATGCCCATCACCGCACAACCGGCCAGCAGTGCAGGAAGATGGCCTGGCAGACGGATCCCCAGACGAGGCCAGAAAATCAGGATCCCAAGCGTGACCACACCAATAGCGGCATCGCCGAGGTTGATGGTCGGTAATGCCATAAACAGTGCACCTACCTTTTGCAGGTAGTGCTCCGGTACATGAGCCATTTGCAGACCAAGAAAGTCTTTAATCTGCATGGTACCGATGGTGATACCAATACCGGACGTAAAACCTAAGGTGACAGATACGGGAATATATTCGATCAGGCGACCAAAGCGGGCGAGGCCGAAAAGGATCAGAAATATCCCGGACATGAGCGTGGCAACCAACAGGCCTGCCAATCCGAACTGCTGCGATACCGGATACAGGATCACCACGAAGGCGGCGGTCGGACCAGAAACGCTAAAGCGTGACCCCCCGGTGAGGGCAATAACAATCCCAGCAACGGCTGAGGTATACAAGCCGTACTGTGGCGCAACGCCGCTGCCAATTGCCAGTGCCATCGCCAGCGGGATAGCAATGATCCCAACGGTTATCCCGGCGATCAAATCACGGGTAAAGCGTGAGACGGTATATTTTTCTTTCCAGCAAGCGTCGATGAGAGCGCGGAAAGGCATCACATGTGAGGAAAATAATCTGTTCACAATAATGTTTCATCCATGAGCGCATCATCTGTCAACTAAATGGCAGGTGAAGGAGGCATAAGTCATACAAATAAATGTTGCAGATAAAAAAACCCGCCGCAGCGGGTTTTTGAGCCGGGCTCGATTAATGCTCGAACATAGCAGAGATGGATTCTTCGTTGCTGATACGACGAATCGCTTCGGCCAGCATACCCGACAGGGTCAACGTACGCACGTTCGGCAGTGCTTTGATTTCATCAGTCAGTGGAATGGTGTCACAGACAACGACTTCATCAATCACAGAGTTGCGCAGGTTGTTTGCCGCATTGCCTGAGAAGATCGGGTGGGTAGCGTAAGCGAATACGCGTTTTGCACCACGTTCTTTCAGCGCTTCTGCTGCTTTGCACAGCGTACCGCCGGTATCGATCATATCATCAACCAGCACGCAGTCACGACCTGCTACGTCACCAATGATGTGCATCACCTGAGAAACGTTCGCACGTGGGCGACGTTTATCGATGATAGCCATATCGGTATCGTTCAGCAGCTTAGCGATAGCACGGGCACGCACGACGCCACCGATGTCCGGAGAAACCACAATTGGGTTGTCCAGATTCAGCTGCAGCATGTCTTCTAACAGAATTGGGCTACCGAATACGTTATCAACCGGTACATCAAAGAAGCCCTGGATCTGTTCAGCATGCAGGTCAACGGTGAGGACGCGGTCAACGCCAACGCTGGACAGGAAGTCCGCGACGACTTTTGCGGTAATCGGTACACGAGCGGAACGTACGCGACGATCCTGACGTGCATAGCCGAAGTAAGGAATAACGGCGGTGATACGGCCTGCGGAAGCACGGCGCAGAGCATCGACCATAACGACCAATTCCATCAGGTTGTCGTTAGTAGGGGCACAAGTGGACTGGATGATGAAAATATCACCACCGCGTACATTTTCATTAATTTGTACGCTGACTTCGCCGTCGCTAAAGCGACCTACAGCGGCGTCGCCGAGTGAAGTGTACAGGCGGTTGGCAATACGTTGTGCTAGTTCCGGGGTGGCGTTACCAGCAAAAAGCTTCATATCAGGCACGAGAAGAACCTCAGGCATGCGTCCATTGGTGGAAAGAATCTGCCGAAAACTGTGCGGGCCAGGCAGTATCCTCTCCAGGCGGTGTATTAAAGAGCGCGATGCAACGTCTGGAACAGGGTGACGTTGTCACCGCAACTCAGCTTGCCCGGCTTACTCATCGTCATTCACGTTTCATGTCTGCTGGCATCAATGATTCACACCGTCACATTTTGTATGCTTCCGGGGATTCGCCATCTTACCATTTTCCTGAAACCGAATGATTTAAAGTAACGCTCTGTGCAATGGGGAGAGGTTGACACCTTTCGCCACAAAGCCTTGGAGCCATTCCGGGGCTTGCTCAAGCACCTGGCGAGCACGGGACTCTGTGTCAAATTCAGCAAAGACACAAGCCCCTGTACCAGTCAGGCGCGACGGCGCGTATTCTAACAGCCAGGAAAGCGCTGCATCAACCTCGCGAAAACGTTTTCTTGCGATAACCTCGCAATCATTGCTGAATTCACATTTTAGTAACGTTTCTATTGACCTTTTTGGCGTGTTGCGCGGCAGTTGCGGATCTTTAAAAATAACCGGTGTTGGAATGCTGACGCCAGGATGGGCGACCAGATACCATTTTTCGGGGGGATTAACCGGTGTAAGGACTTCGCCTACACCTTCGGCGAAAGCGGCCTGTCCGCGCACGAATACCGGTACGTCGGCGCCTAACGTTAATCCAATCGCCGCCAGCTCATCTTGTGACAGCCCACAACCCCAAAGATGATTTAGCGCAACCAGCACGGTAGCGGCATTCGATGAGCCACCTCCAAGACCGCCGCCCATCGGCAGACGTTTCTTAATACTGATGTCCGCGCCGCTTCCTGTGGGCAGGCGCCCACTCCCAGCGGCGGTTTTCATCAGTAAACGTGCTGCGCGAACGATTAGGTTATCTTCATGCTCCACGCCTTCAACTGCGGTTAGCAGGTGAATTTCACCGTCGCTACGCACATCAATAGTGATGTCGTCACCATAATCGAGAAACTGGAACAGCGTCTGTAGCGTGTGGTAACCATCTGCACGTTGTCCAGTAATGTACAAAAACAGATTCAGTTTTGCCGGGGAGGGCCAGTGGGTCATCATTTCACAATCCAGTTATCCATTTTCAACTTAATGCGTTGAGCGCCGTCCGACAGTTCCATATTAGCGGGCATAGCGGGCTGCGTTTTACTGTCATAGCTGCTATAGACCACTTTCCAGTTCTTACCGTCCTGACTGTAGTTCACTTCACTCAGACGGTATTTCTCATCGAGTTTGTAATCAGTAGCCTCGCCAGGCAGACCGAGGATCCACTGACGCAGACTGTTTAAAGGAATTGGCATTCCGGTCAATTTACCGATCATCTCTTCGGCGTCGTCAGCGGTGTAATGCTTACCTTTGTTATCGACAAGCTCTACATTGCCTGGCTGGGCATTCAGCTCCAGTTCGGTGCTGCCCAGTGGGTTAGTCAACAAAAGACGATAGCGATCCTGACCGGTTTGCTGCCAGAAAAAGCGGGCATAGACTTTCTGCTGGTCGGAAATGTAGGCAAACGCGCCGCGCGTCTGATACTGATGTAGTGCGCGCACTTCCTGCTGGTGTTGACGCCATTCTGGGGAGTCGGGGCTTTTGCCAGGACCTTTCGGCGCGTTGAGCGTACAGGCGGTGAGGACCAGACTTGCCAGCGGCAGCAGGCGGATCAAGCGAAAATCAGGCAGGGTCATAATGATGACAAATCCTTGTAGTACGGTGCAATAATTGCCTGATGGCGCTACGACTCATCAGGCCTACAAACTCAACCCGTAGGCCGGATAAGGCTAATTTTTAGCCATCCGGCAAAATCTTGCCATCGGTTGCAGTTATAACCCTTAATGCTAGCGCCGAGCGGGTATATCGTCTACGTTCACGTTATCTTAATTTAAACCGTAAGCTATTACTCCAAAAGGGGGCTGTCTCTTTTATTGACCGCACGCATCCTGTATGATGCCCCCAGTCTAACCTTATCAACGCTGGTACTATTCCCGCACACATGACCCTTTTAGCGCTTGGTATTAACCATAAAACGGCACCTGTATCGCTGCGAGAACGCGTAACGTTTTCGCCGGACACGCTCGATCAGGCGCTGGACAGCCTGCTTGCGCAGCCAATGGTGCAGGGCGGGGTGGTGCTGTCGACGTGTAACCGTACGGAGCTTTACCTCAGCGTCGAGGAGCAGGATAACCTGCAAGAGGCGCTGATTCGTTGGTTGTGCGAATACCATAATCTGAATGAAGACGATCTGCGCAGCAGCCTTTACTGGCACCAGGACAACGACGCAGTCAGCCATTTGATGCGTGTTGCCAGCGGCCTGGATTCGCTGGTGCTCGGTGAGCCACAAATACTGGGTCAAGTGAAAAAAGCGTTTGCGGATTCGCAAAAAGGTCACCTGAACGCCAGTGCGCTGGAACGCATGTTCCAGAAATCCTTCTCGGTTGCCAAGCGCGTTCGAACTGAAACCGATATCGGCGCCAGCGCGGTATCCGTTGCTTTTGCCGCCTGTACACTGGCGCGTCAGATATTTGAATCTCTTTCCACGGTGACCGTGCTGTTGGTCGGCGCAGGTGAAACCATCGAGCTGGTGGCGCGTCATCTGCGTGAACACAAAGTGAAGAAGATGATTATTGCCAACCGCACGCGTGAACGCGCACAGGTTCTGGCAGATGAGGTCGGTGCCGAGGTGATCTCACTGAGTGAAATCGACGAGCGTTTGCAGGACGCCGATATCATTATTAGTTCCACAGCCAGCCCACTACCGATTATCGGTAAAGGAATGGTGGAACGCGCGCTTAAAAATCGCCGCAATCAGCCGATGCTGCTGGTCGATATCGCTGTACCGCGCGATGTTGAACCAGAAGTTGGCAAACTGTCTAACGCCTACCTGTATAGCGTTGACGACCTGCAGAGTATCATTTCGCATAACCTGGCGCAGCGCAAAGCGGCGGCAGTGGAGGCTGAGACGATCGTTGAGCAGGAAACCAGCGAGTTTATGGCCTGGCTGCGCGCCCAGAGCGCAAGTGAAACCATCCGCGAATACCGCAGTCAGTCAGAACAGGTTCGTGATGAACTGACCGCCAAAGCGTTGGCTGCTCTTGAACAGGGCGGTGATGCGCAAGTTATTATGCAGGATCTGGCCTGGAAACTGACTAACCGCCTGATCCATGCACCAACCAAATCACTTCAACAGGCTGCCCGTGACGGGGATAGTGAACGCCTGAATATTCTGCGCGACAGCCTCGGGCTGGAGTAGCAGCACACCAATCTCATTTTTTACAGGGTGCATTTACGCCTATGAAGCCTTCTATCGTTGCCAAACTGGAAGCCCTGCATGAACGCCATGAAGAAGTTCAGGCGCTGCTCGGCGATGCGGGAACTATCGCAGACCAGGAACGCTTTCGTGCATTGTCGCGCGAATATGCCCAATTAAGCGATGTATCTCGCTGTTTTACGGACTGGCAACAGGTTCAGGATGATATCGAAACGGCACAGATGATGCTAGACGATCCTGAAATGCGTGAGATGGCGCAGGATGAACTGCGCGAAGCAAAAGAAAAATGTGAACAGCTGGAACAGCATCTGCAGGTTCTGCTGCTGCCAAAAGATCCGGATGACGAACGCAACGCATTCCTGGAAGTTCGCGCGGGTACCGGCGGCGATGAGGCCGCACTGTTTGCCGGCGATCTGTTCCGTATGTACAGCCGTTACGCTGAATCACGCCGTTGGCGCGTCGAGATAATGAGCGCCAATGAAGGTGAACATGGCGGTTACAAAGAGATTATTGCCAAGGTGAGCGGCGACGGTGTGTATGGTCGTCTGAAGTTCGAGTCTGGTGGCCACCGTGTACAGCGCGTACCGGCCACTGAATCGCAGGGGCGTATTCATACCTCCGCCTGTACGGTAGCGGTGATGCCAGAACTGCCAGAAGCAGAACTGCCGGACATCAACCCGGCCGATTTGCGTATTGACACCTTCCGTTCATCGGGGGCGGGTGGTCAGCACGTTAACACCACCGACTCGGCAATCCGTATTACCCACTTGCCGACCGGTATTGTGGTGGAATGCCAGGACGAACGTTCGCAGCATAAAAACAAAGCGAAAGCGATGTCGGTGCTGGGGGCGCGTATTCGTGCAGCCGAAGTGGCAAGGCGTCAGCAGGCAGAAGCTTCTGAGCGTCGTAACCTCTTGGGTAGCGGCGATCGCAGCGATCGTAACCGCACCTATAACTTCCCGCAGGGGCGCGTGACAGACCATCGCATCAATCTGACGCTTTACCGTCTGGACGAAGCGATGGAAGGTAAGCTGGACATGCTCATTGAGCCAATTGTCCAGGAATATCAAGCCGACCAACTGGCGGCATTGTCCGAGCAGGATTAATGGACTATCAGCACTGGCTGCGTGAGGCGATAAGCCAATTACAGGACAGCGAAAGCCCGCGCCGTGACGCCGAGATCATACTCGAGCATGTCACTGGCAAGGGGCGGACTTTTATTCTGGCATTTGGCGAAACGGAATTAACCGAGGCGCAGCGTGAACAGCTGGACTCGCTGGTGGCGCGCCGCCAGCGGGGAGAGCCTGTGGCGCACTTGACCGGTATTCGCGAGTTCTGGTCGCTGCCGCTGTTTGTTTCTCCGGCAACGCTAATACCGCGCCCGGATACCGAATGTCTGGTTGAACAGGCGTTGGCGCGTCTACCGGCCTCGCCGTGTCGTATTCTCGATTTGGGGACCGGCACGGGGGCAATTGCGCTGGCGTTGGCTACCGAGCGCCCGGATTGCGCGGTAACTGCAGTTGACCGCATGCCAGATGCTGTTGATCTGGCGACGCGTAACGCACAGCACCTGACCGTCAGTAATGTTCGCGTATTGCAAAGCAACTGGTTTAGCGCCCTGCAGGGGGAACAGTTTGACATGATTGTCAGCAATCCGCCGTATATCGATGAGCAGGACCCGCACCTGGCGCAAGGCGATGTGCGCTTTGAGCCGTTATCAGCACTGGTGGCGGGCGATCATGGTCTTGCAGATATTGTGCATATTATCGACCAGTCGCGCAGCGTATTAATTCCCGGTGGTTACCTGTTACTGGAACATGGCTGGCAGCAGGGGCAGGCAGTGCGCGATGCTTTTCTTCGCGCGGGTTACCAGGCTGTTGAAACCTGTCGCGACTACGGCGGCAACGAACGAATTACGTTCGGACACACCGCATTATGACTACATTCAGCGTGCTACTTAGCATTCATCTTATCAGCATCGCGCTTTCTGTCGGTCTGTTAACGTTACGTTTCTGGTGGCGTTATACCGACGGACGCCTTGCATCTGCGCGCTGGTCGCGTATTGTGCCACCGATCATTGATACCGTTTTATTACTTAGCGGCGTGGCGTTGATCGTTAAAACGCACATCCTGCCATTCACCGGGCAGGGGACATGGCTGACTGAAAAGCTGTTTGGGGTTATCATTTACATCGTTTTGGGTTTTATTGCGCTCGATTATCGTCGGGCGCGCAGCCAGCAGGCGCGATTAATCGCTTTTCCGCTGGCGCTGGTGGTGCTGTACATCATCATTAAACTCGCCACCACAAAAATACCGTTACTGGGGTAAGTCATGAGGTCGTTAGCTGATTTCGAATTTAATAAAGCGCCATTGTGCGAAGGAATGATCCTGGCATCGGAATCTATCCGCCTGGATTTCCCTACACAGTCTGTCTATGCCGAACTGGAACGTCTGGCAAGTCTGGCGCATGAAGAAATTAGCCAGCTCCTGTCTCAGGATGAGCAACTGGAAAAACTGCTGGCACTTTTTTACGGCGAATGGGGGTTTACGGATACCCGCGGCGTCTATCGTCTTTCTGATGCACTATGGCTCGACCAGGTTCTGAAAAATCGCCAGGGTAGCGCTGTGTCGCTTGGCGCAATCTTATTGTGGATTGCCAATCGGCTTGATCTCCCGCTGGTCCCGGTGATTTTCCCGACGCAGTTAATTCTGCGTATTGAATCGCTGGATGGCGAAATGTGGCTGATCAATCCGTTCAATGGCGAAACGTTAAATGAGCACACTCTGGAAGTGTGGCTGAAGGGGAATATCAGCCCGGTTGCTGAGTTATTTAACGAAGATCTGGATGAAGCGGATAATGCGGAAGTGATCCGCAAACTGCTCGATACGCTGAAATCTTCGCTAATGGAAGAGCGTCAAATGGAGCTGGCACTACGCGCCAGCGAAGCGTTATTGCAGTTTAATCCTGAAGACCCGTATGAAATACGCGATCGCGGATTGATTTACGCGCAACTGGAATGTGAACATGTTGCATTAAATGATTTAAGTTATTTCGTTGAGCAGTGTCCGGAAGACCCGATCAGCGAAATGATCCGTGCGCAGATCAATACTATTTCGCACAAACAAATTGTATTGCATTGATTAATGACACTTTACCTACCGTTTAAGGCGATCCTATGAAACAAAAAGTGGTTAGCATTGGCGACATCAACGTGGCAAATGACCTGCCGTTCGTGCTGTTTGGCGGAATGAACGTGCTGGAATCCCGCGATCTGGCGATGCGCATTTGTGAGCACTACGTAACCGTTACTCAAAAACTGGGTATCCCTTACGTGTTCAAAGCCTCCTTTGATAAAGCCAACCGTTCTTCCATCCACTCATACCGTGGACCAGGCCTTGAAGAAGGGATGAAAATCTTCCAGGAACTGAAGCAAACTTTTGGCGTAAAAGTGATCACCGACGTTCATGAAGCCAGCCAGGCACAGCCAGTTGCTGACGTTGTGGATGTAATTCAGCTTCCGGCATTCCTTGCTCGTCAGACCGATCTGGTGGAAGCCATGGCGAAGACTGGTGCCGTTATCAACGTGAAAAAACCGCAGTTCGTAAGCCCTGGTCAAATGGGTAACATCGTGGATAAATTCCATGAAGGCGGTAACGATAAAGTTATTCTGTGCGATCGTGGTGCCAATTTTGGTTACGACAACCTGGTTGTGGATATGCTGGGCTTTAGCGTGATGAAAAAAGTTTCCGGCAACTCTCCGGTTATTTTTGACGTCACTCACGCACTGCAGTGCCGAGATCCGTTTGGCGCTGCTTCCGGCGGTCGTCGTGCGCAGGTTACCGAACTGGCGCGCGCTGGTATGGCGGTAGGTCTGGCAGGTCTGTTTATTGAAGCACACCCGGATCCAGCGAATGCGAAATGTGATGGTCCGTCCGCGCTGCCGCTGGCGAAGCTGGAACAGTTCCTGACGCAGATTAAAGCGATTGATGATCTGGTGAAAAGTTTCGACGAACTGGATACTGAAAACTAAACTGCGGTTTTTGTCTGCCGGATAACACGCCTGAGCGTTTTATCCGGTCTGCAAAACCAGGCATGTAAGCCCGATATGCGTTAACGCTTATCGGGCTTTTTTACACGGTCAGGCAAATATCGTCATCAGATAGGCGATGAAAAGTGCCAGATGTGCCGCACCGTTTAGCACGTTAGTGCGCCCCGTTGAGAAGGAAATATGGCACAGCACCAACGAAGAAACCATCACGATCATCTCTGGCGCGCCTAAGCCAAATACCAGATCGTTCCCCGTCGCCCATGCAATCAGTGTCACCACCGGTACTGTCAGTGAGATGGTGGCTAATACTGAGCCGAAGAACAAATTCATCGCACGCTGTACTTGATTGCTGAGCACCGCTTTTAGTGCTCCCAGCCCTTCCGGGGAGAGGATCAACAGAGCAACCAGGAAACCAGTAAATGCGACTGGTGCATTCAGCTCAGTTAACAGAGTCTCCAGAGGATTGGCATTCATTTTGGTCACGGCGATGACCGCAATTAAATGGATGATAAGCCAGGCAGCATGCCACATATTGCTGTGTGCTGATGGTTTACCGTGATGCGGATCGTCGTCGTCGCTTTCATCCTCATGCTCGTAAATAAACAAGCTCTGGTGTGTTTTGGTCTGAATCAGCAGAAATACGCCATACATTGCCGCAGAGATTAACGCTACCAGCAGCGCTTGCGCGGTAGTGAAGTTTGCTTCCGGCAATGCCATCGGAAAGACCAACACAATAATAGCCAGCGGGAACAAAGCAATTAAATACTGCTTAATTCCAAACAGGTTCATATACTGAGTGGCAAATTTTTGCCCACCCAGCAGTAATGAAAAACCGACCAGACCGCCGGTAACAATCATAATGATGGAGTAGAGCGTATCGCGCATTAGCGTCGGTGCGGCATCACCAGTTGCCATTAATGCGGAAATTAAACTAACTTCAAGAATAACTACCGAAAGGCTCAGGATTAACGAGCCATAAGGTTCGCCCAGACGGTGGGCTAATACGTCAGCATGACGGACAACGCTAAAAGCGCTGCTTAATATACCAACAAGGGCAAGAGCATTAATGCCGATGACCACTGGTAGTGACTGACTGCTTCCCCATAAGAACAGGACTACCAGCGCCAAAATCGGGAAGACGAGCGAGGTCTCCTTGTGGCGGGTTTTAACCGCCTCATGTGTATGTGTCATTTAATTAATTCTCCATCTCTGCAGGTATTTATAATTATAAATGTATTAAAGAATGTAAAAAATAACAGATCTCTCGGTATTTCCGATCTGTTTTTACGTAATTTTACGGCATGAGTCAGTTTTTGCCTCAAAGTGAGTAAAATCGTTTATCTTGTTTATAGAGTGTTTAAATAACAAAGTGTTAGCTTCCATTGGGCACAAAAATTGACAATGGTAATGATGCAAATACTCGGACAATTGGGGTCATCGGAACAGGATATAAAGTGCCGTTGAGCCTTTGTTGTCTTGCAAGCTGTCGGTGAATTGCCTATTGTCCTGGTATTGGTTTCAAAATGAGCAGTAAAAAAGCCCGGAAGGCGTCAAAAGTTGTCGCAGGGAAGTCGCAGTGGCGGAGGTGTAAGGTGTTAACGCGTGATTTTTTGTTGAATGCCGACTGTAAAACGGCATTTGGTACAATTGAAGAATCACTACTCTGGTCAGCGGAACAACGGGCAGCCTCACTGGCAGCCACGCTCTCTTGCCGACCTGATGATGGACCGGTGTGGATCTTTGGTTATGGATCGTTGATGTGGAACCCGGCTTTAGAGTTTGAAGAGTCCTGTACCGGGACGTTGGTTGGCTGGCATCGGGCTTTTTGTCTGCGTCTGACGGCGGGGCGAGGAACGGCGTGTCAGCCAGGACGTATGCTGGCTCTGAAGGAGGGCGGGCGCACGACCGGTGTCGCATATCGCTTACCGGATGCCACCCTGGAACAAGAGCTTTCCCTGCTGTGGAAGCGTGAAATGATTACTGGCTGTTATCTTCCAACCTGGTGTCAGCTGGCGCTGGATGATGGCAGGACGGTCAATGCGCTGGTCTTTATTATGGATCCGCGTCACCCACTGTTTGAGTCCGATACCCGAGCGCAGGTCATAGCGCCGCTTATCGCTGCCGCCAGTGGGCCATTAGGGACTAACGCACAGTATTTGTTCTCGCTGGAACAAGAGCTTTCCAGATTGGGAATGAAGGATGATTGTCTTAACGATCTGGTGATAACCGTCAAAAGATTGTTGGGTGAGGATCTGCCGGAAGGAGTTATGCGACCAGGATATGCGTAAGCGAGGACCCGCTTACCTGTAAGATGCCCGATAAGCGTATGCGCTATCGGGCCTTTTACAATCAGGCTGCAATATAACTGATTGAGTGCTCCAGCGACTGGCTGTGACTGTCGATCAGCACATTCCAGACGCCTGTGTACGGTACGGTCAGCCACGCGTTATCACGATCCTGCACGCTTAAAATGTCAGTCTGCATGTCTTTGACGTGATTTTTCTCGCTCATCAGGTGGATGTGACAGCGCTCAGAGCAGCGCACAACCACCGTATCTCCACCAAATAACTTTAAACTTGCCTTCACTAATGCCATTTTTCACCCCGTTCTTGAAAACAACGTACTCTCTTTCGAAAGTGCTGCGTGATGTTGTTCACATTTCACTCATTGCATAACACCAAAGGGGGAGTAACAGGATGCTGATTTTGATCAAAAAATGGCATAACGATTAAACAAAAATGACAAAATCCCTCAGAAGCGTTGAAAGGGCGTGCTAACTTTCAGTGAAACCACGCCCATGTAAGATTAAATCGGGGAATAGCTGCTCCTGGTAGTGCGCTTGCCTGAAACTTAGCGAATCAGAAGGTCAGAACCTTATCTGCCGCCAGCGTCCACTGTGCCAGTTCTACCAGCGTACCGACTTCCACTCCGTCGATTAATGGCAATGCGGTGATCCCGCGTCCATCGGTGCAGGTTTTGCAGAGTTTTACCGGCACATTTTGCGCGGTCAGAATCTCCAGCATTTGCTGAATATTGTAGCCTTCCGCAGGTTTTTGCCCACGTAACCCAGCCGTCACTGCGTCCGACATCAAAAACAGACGTAGCTCCAGGCTACTCTCCTGTTCGCGCAGCGCAATGGCCAGACGCAGACTATTGAATAACGATTCGCTTCCATAGGCCGCACCGTTCGCGATGATCACAATCTTTTGCATTTTGACTCCGGTTGTCAGGGGACAGGATTACTCATCAGCATCTATGTTACTCCGTGTTGTTTGTATGGAAAAGGAAGCATGAGTGAAGGGGCGGGTCACAAGTACTTTTCGTCCAGGGATAATCCGGAAAAGAGAGAGCAGGGCTGCAAATATTGCGTGAAAACGCTATGGTTTAGGATATGTATGCCGCTGTAATTTATTGATGTAAGAAACAACTGACGTTTTGAGCCGTATAGTCTGTAGTCCGCTGTATCTCCTCCTACTCTTGCCGCCGGCAGGCGGTATTGCCAGCGCACACCCTTCCTTTATTCAGAAAGCTGAAAACCCTTTCGACAATAATGATGATGCTCTGCCTGACCTTGGCATGGCACCGGAGTCCAGGGCAGGAGAAAAGCATTTTGCTGAAATGGTTAAAGCGTTTGGCGAAGCCAGTATGACCGACAACGGGCTTGATACGGGCGAGCAGGCGAAGCAGTTCGCGTTTGGCCAGGTGCGTGACACGGTGAGCGAACAGGTTAATCAGCAGCTTGAATCATGGCTTTCTCCCTGGGGAAGAGCCAGCGTTGGGCTCCAGATTGATAATGAGGGCAGTTTTAGCGGCAGTCGTGGTAACTGGTTTATACCCTGGCAGGATAATCAGCGTTACCTTACCTGGAGCCAGTTGGGGCTGACTCAACAGGATGAGGGATTAGTCAGTAATGTGGGTATTGGACAACGCTGGGTGCGGGACGGTTGGTTGCTGGGCTACAACACCTTTTACGATAACCTGTTGGATGAAAATCTGTCCCGGGGCGGATTGGGGGCAGAAGCGTGGGGAGAGTATCTGCGCTTATCCGCGAATTACTATCAACCGTTCTCTGCCTGGCAGGAGCGTTCAGCGACGCAAGAGCAGCGGATGGCGCGTGGGTATGACCTTACCGCGCTGATGCGGGTGCCATTTTATGAGCACCTCAATACCAGTGTCAGCGTTGAACAATATTTCGGCGATCGGGTGGATCTGTTTCATTCCGGAGCCGGATACCACAACCCTGTAGCGGTCAAACTGGGGCTAAGCTATACGCCGGTCCCACTGATAACATTGACCGCACAGCACAAGCAGGGGGAAAGTGGAGTGAGTCAAAATAACCTTGGATTAAACCTCAATTATCGTTTTGGCGTCCCGCTGAAAAAACAGCTGATGGTCAGTGAAGTGGCGAGCAGCCAGTCACTGCGTGGCAGTCGTTATGACTTTCCGCAACGTGATAATCTGCCAACGATGGAATATCGCCAGCGCAAATCTCTTTCCATCTTTTTGGCAACGCCGCCCTGGGATCTCAAACCGGGTGAAACGGTGGTACTGAAGCTTGAGGTCCGTAGTCTGCATGGTATTCGCCATCTGGCGTGGCAGGGGGATACGCAGGCACTGAGCTTAACGGCCGGGACAAATACCCGCAGTGCGGAAGGCTGGACGATTATTATGCCGAAGTGGGACGGTAGCGAAGGGGCAACAAACCGCTGGCGGTTGTCAGTGGTAGTGGAAGACGGGCAGGGCCAGCGTGTCTCTTCCAATGAGATCACGCTATCGCTGGCCGAACCGTTCATCACCGTGTCGGAAAATGATCCTCGTTAAAATACTTCAGGAACTCATTATCAGAATATACGTTCCTGATGCACCCACACCGCTGCTTCAACGCGTGATTTGAGTTTCATCTTCTTCAGCATATGCTTAACATGCACTTTTACCGTGCTTTCGGTGATGTCCAGACGACGGGCAATCATCTTGTTTGGTAGGCCCTGGGCAATCAGCTTCAGAATGTCGCGCTCGCGTGGCGTCAACTGGATGTATTCCTCGATCCGAACGATCCGGCGATCATTGAACAGGCGCTGAAAGATGGCATCCCACTGAGCGTGATTGACGCGGCACAGCAGTCTCCGGTGTACAAAATGGCGATGGACTGGAAACTGGCACTGCCGCTACATCCGGAGTATCGCACATTGCCAATGGTCTGGTATGTGCCGCCATTGTCACCGATTCAGTCAGCGGCTGACGCGGGCGAACTGGGCAGCAATGGCATTCTGCCGGATGTAGACAGCCTGCGTATTCCGGTTCAGTACCTGGCAAACCTGCTGACTGCCGGCGATACCCAGCCGGTGCTGTTGGCACTGAAACGTATGCTGGCGATGCGTCACTACAAACGTGCGGAAACGGTTGACGGTAAAGTCGACACCCGTGCGCTGGAAGAGGTCGGACTGACTGAAGCTCAGGCACAGGAGATGTATCGTTACCTGGCGATTGCTAACTACGAAGATCGTTTCGTCGTGCCGAGCAGCCATCGTGAACTGGCGCGCGAAGCGTTCCCGGAGAAAGGGGGTTGCGGCTTTAGCTTTGGTGATGGTTGTCATGGTTCTGACACAAAATTCAATCTGTTCAACAGCCGCCGCATCGATGCTGTCGATGTGACCAGTAAAACGGAGCCGCACCAATGATTGAACTCGTCATTGTTTCGCGCCTGCTCGAATACCCGGATGCTGCCCTGTGGCAGCATCAGCAGGAACTTTTCGATGCACTCGCATCATCTGAGAACCTGGACAAAGAGGATGCTCAGACCCTGGGCGTCTTCCTGCGTGATTTAACCGCGCAGGATATGCTGGATGTGCAGGCAAGCTACAGCGAGCTGTTCGACCGTGGTCGTGCAACCTCTCTGCTGTTGTTTGAACATGTTCATGGAGAATCCCGCGATCGCGGTCAGGCGATGGTAGACCTGATGGCTCAGTACGAGCAACACGGTTTACAGCTCGACAGCCGCGAACTGCCAGATCATCTTCCGTTATATCTGGAATATCTGGCTCAGTTGCCGAAGGAAGAAGCGTTGGGCGGCTTGCAGGATATCGCACCGATTCTGGCGCTGCTCAGTGCGCGTCTGCAACAGCGCGAGAGCCGCTACGCCGTGCTGTTCGATCTGTTGTTGAAACTGGCTAACGCTGCTATCGACAGCAACAAAGTGGCTGAAAAAATTGCGGATGAAGTTCGTGACGACACTCCGCAGGCGCTGGATGCGGTCTGGGAAGAAGAGCAGGTGAAATTCTTTGCCGACCAGGGGTGCGGCGAATCTGAAATCTCCGCTCACCAGCGTCGTTTTGCCGGGGCCGTTGCGCCGCAGTACCTGAATATCACCACCGGAGGACAGCAATAATGCACTTCCTGAATACGTTCTTCTTTGACATCTATCCGTACATCGCGGGTTCTGTCTTCCTGATTGGTAGTTGGCTGCGTTATGACTACGGTCAGTACACCTGGCGCGCGGCTTCCAGCCAGATGCTGGATCGTAAAGGAATGAACCTGGCGTCAAACCTGTTCCACATCGGGATCCTGGGTATTTTCGCTGGTCACTTCCTTGGTATGCTGACGCCGCACTGGATGTACGAAGCGTGGCTGCCTTTGGAAGTAAAACAAAAGATGGCAATGTTTGCTGGCGGTGCATCCGGTGTGATGTGCCTGGTGGGGGGCGTATTACTGCTTAAACGCCGTCTGTTCAGCCCACGCGTACGCGCAACCACTACTGGCGCGGATATTCTGGTGCTATCTGTCCTGGTTATCCAGTGTGCGTTGGGTCTGCTGACTATCCCATTCTCTGCCCAGCATATGGACGGCAGCGAGATGATGAAGCTGGTGAACTGGGCACAGTCCGTGGTGACTTTCCACGGCGGCGCTTCTCAATATCTGGACGGTGTGGCGTTCATCTTCCGTATGCACCTGGTGCTCGGTATGACGTTGTTCCTGTTGTTCCCGTTCTCGCGTCTGGTGCATATCTGGAGCGTTCCTGTCGAGTATCTGACGCGTAAATACCAGATTGTGCGTGCACGTCACTAATCCGTTATTTCCGTAAGACAAAACCCTGCTTCGGCGGGGTTTTTTTATGGGGGACATCTGCATTGTCGGAGAGCGGTTCGCTTATTCGACCTACAGAACAGGGACGTTATAGGTATGATAAGGTCATGCTGGACGGGCAGAATGTAAGGCAGTGTGGCTCTATTTGGGGAAGATGCTTTCAGAAGAAAATGGTGGTGGGGGAAGGATTACTCAGCGCTGCGCGCTTCGCCCTTCGGGTCGTTGCCTGCGGCAACGCTTTCTCGCTACGCTCGAATCGAACCTTAGTCGAAGATTCTCGTCCTTCCCCAAGGGCAGGACATTAAGCAGCAGTTTTTGAGTTGATTATTGTGCTTCAGGGAAGTGATGGTGGTGGGGGAAGGATT
>NZ_CAMSEL010000004.1:0-269878 GCF_947057495.1 Citrobacter sp. Marseille-Q5395
TTTCTCGCTACGCTCGAATCGAACCTTAGTCGAAGATTCTCGTCCTTCCCCAAGGGCAGGACATTAAGCAGCAGTTTTTGAGTTGATTATTGTGCTTCAGGGAAGTGATGGTGGTGGGGGAAGGATTACTCAGCGCTGCGCGCTTCGCCCTTCGGGTCGTTGCCTGCGGCAACGCTTTCTCGCTACGCTCGAATCGAACCTTAGTCGAAGATTCTCGTCCTTCCCCAAGGGCAGGACATTAAGCAGCAGTTTTTGAGTTGATTATTGTGCTTCAGGGAAGTGATGGTGGTGGGGGAAGGATTCGAACCTTCGAAGTCGATGACGGCAGATTTACAGTCTGCTCCCTTTGGCCGCTCGGGAACCCCACCAGGGGTAATTCAAATTGTAGGACGATACTTTGAAATGGTGGTGGGGGAAGGATTCGAACCTTCGAAGTCGATGACGGCAGATTTACAGTCTGCTCCCTTTGGCCGCTCGGGAACCCCACCACGGGGTAATGCTTGTACTGGCCTGCTTCCGGTGGGAAGCGGGGCGCATCATATCAAATGACGCGCCGCTGTAAAGTATTCCGTTGATAAAAAAGAACTGGTTGCCTGATTTTTACGCGTAAAGATGTAAAGGTAACCAATTTAATTATCAATCGATTACAGAATAATCGTTCGGTTACCGTAGACAAAGACTCGCTGGGCCAGAACCTGATACAAGGCCCGGCTTAAAACATTTTTTTCTACGTCGCGGCCCGCACGCATCATATCTTCTGCGGTATAGGTGTGATCCACATGAATCACGTCCTGCATAATAATTGGACCTTCATCGAGGTTATCATTCACATAGTGAGCCGTTGCACCGATAATTTTAACACCGCGCTCATAAGCCTGATGGTACGGACGTGCACCAATAAAGGCTGGCAGGAACGAGTGGTGAATATTAATGATCTTATTCGGAAAGCGTGAAACAAATTCTGGGGTCAAAACACGCATATATTTCGCCAATACAACATAATCGGGCTGATGTGCGTCGATGGCATCGGCCATTTTCTGATCGTGTTCTTCGCGTGTTAATCCTTCGTGGCTGACCAGCTCAAAGGGAATATCAAAACGCTCAACCAGAGAACGCAGCGTATCGTGGTTGCCAATAACCGCAGCAATTTCAACATCGAGTCCGCCATAATTGGCTTTCATTAACAGGTCACCCAGACAATGTGCTTCCTTGGTGACCAATATAACAATGCGGCGACGTCCTGCCGGCGTTAGTTCGCGAATTGAACCTTCTGGTAAGGCGCTGTCCAGATCGGTCAGTAGCGTGACGTCATTAAAAATACCTTCCAGTTCCGTGCGCATAAAAAAGCGCCCGGTGCGATGGTCAACAAATTCATTGTTTTGCACGATGTTCAGTTCATGCTTGTAACAAATATTGGTGATCCGTGCGATCAAACCTTTCTGATCGGGACAGATAGTGCGAAGAACTTTACGTTGTTGTGAATGCATTGCCGGGGTAATCCTGTTGAGAATGTTTGCATCATTGATGCGCTGTCGGGCATTGGTTAGCCGCAGCACTTTTTAAATTTTTTACCTGACCCGCAAGGGCAGGGGTCGTTTCGGCCTGGTTGAGGGCGCGTACCATCAATATAATACCACTGGCCGTTTTCCTTTAAAAAACGAGATCGCTCGATAATTGCGCCTGTTTTCCCCTGTTCAGAAAAACGCGCAACGAAGCTGACATATCCGACATTGTCTGTGTCTGACGTCGCCTGTTCAAAAATGGTCAGTCCGAGCCATTCGGTATGGGCAAACCCTGCGATAATATCATCCCGATAAGCGGCTGCATTACAGTCCGGGTGCCAGGTTTTAATCAGGTAATCTGCGTCTTTCATCACAAAAGCACAGTAACGAGAACGCATGAGGTGTGACGGCGTAGGTGCTACTTGCGCGCCGGACACATAACGGTAGCAACATAGGCTATACTCGACAGCGCTACCACAGGGACAAAGCTGAGACACAAATTACTCCCTGGAATAAAAAAACGGCGTAAAAACGCCACGGTGGCACTATGTTAACTGAGCCGTGGCGATGTTGCTACGTCTGCAAGCCAGGGGAAGTCTGTAGGTACAATGAGAAAAATTAAAATTGGGCTGGCGCTAGGTTCCGGCGCAGCACGAGGCTGGTCGCACATCGGTGTGATTAAGGCCCTTAAACACATGGGCATTGATATTGATATTGTGGCAGGGTGTTCCATCGGTTCGCTGGTCGGGGCCGCCTACGCTTGCAACAAATTACCCGCCCTTGAGCAGTGGGTCTGCTCATTTAGCTACTGGGATGTGTTACGTCTGATGGATCTCTCGTGGCGCAGGGGGGGATTACTGCGCGGTGAACGGGTATTTAACCAGTATCGTAATGTCATGCCGGTGGAAGCCATCGAACAATGCTCTCGCCGTTTTGCAACTGTTGCGACCAATTTGAGTACTGGCCGGGAGCTATGGTTTACGGATGGTGACTTGCACCTTGCAGTCCGAGCCTCCTGCAGTATTCCTGGCCTGATGTCTCCGGTTGCACATAATGGCTACTGGTTGGTTGATGGCGCAGTAGTTAACCCCGTGCCAGTCTCTCTCACGCGAGCGATGGGCGCTGATATCGTCATTGCAGTCGATCTGCAACATGATGCGCATCTCATGCAACAAGATCTGCTCTCCTTCAACGTCAGCAATGACACAGAGTCGAGTGATGATGAGCTTTCGTGGCATGCTCGCCTGAAAGAGCGGTTGAGTAATATTACTGCGCGACGTGCAGTAACCGCGCCGACGGCGATGGAGATCATGACGACCTCAATTCAGGTTCTGGAAAACCGTCTTAAACGCAACCGCATGGCCGGTGATCCGCCAGATATCCTTATTCAGCCATTTTGTCCGCAAATATCCACGCTGGATTTTCACCGCGCAAGCGCCGCGATTGCTGCCGGGCAGTTAGCGGTAGAGAAGAAAATGGATGAACTTTTGCCCCTGGTGAAGACCAACGTTTAACGCATTTTTTATCAACACTTAAGTAAATTCTGACAGGCGTGAGTAGCAATAGCATGCCACTATTTATTAAAGCCAGTCAGGGGGGAGAATATGACGCAGCCATTGGTCGGAAAACAGATTCTTATTGTTGAAGATGAGCCTGTATTTCGCTCGCTTCTGGATTCATGGTTTTCCTCTTTGGGAGCGACAACGGCTGTAGCAGGCGATGGGCTTGATGCGCTGGAGTTACTTGGACACTTCACACCTGATTTGATGATCTGCGATCTTGCTATGCCGAGAATGAACGGTCTTAAACTGGTCGAATATCTGCGTAATCGCGGCGATCAAACGCCGATTCTGGTTATCTCTGCAACGGAAAATATGGCTGATATTGCCAAAGCGCTGCGGCTCGGTGTGGACGATGTACTGCTAAAGCCAGTAAAGGACCTCAACCGCCTGCGTGAAACGGTCTTTGCGTGTCTCTATCCCAACATGTTTAACTCACGTGTAGAAGAAGAGGAGCGGTTGTTCCGTGACTGGGATGCAATGGTAGATGACCCTGCGGCTGCTGCAAAACTGCTGCAGGAGTTACAGCCTCCGGTTCAGCAAGTTATCTCTCAATGTCGAATTAATTATCGACAACTGGTTGCCGCCGACCAACCGGGGTTGGTGCTTGATATCGCGCCGCTGTCAGACCACGACCTCGCTTTCTATTGTCTGGATGTGACTCGAGCGGGGGACAATGGTGTTTTGGCCGCACTGTTATTGCGCGCATTGTTTAATGGACTGCTGCAGGAACAGCTGGCACATCAAAATCAACGGTTGCCGGAACTGGGAACATTATTGAAACAGGTTAACCATCTGCTGCGACAGGCCAACTTACCGGGTCAGTTTCCGTTGCTGGTGGGGTATTATCATAGCGGATTAAAAAATCTGATACTGGTATCCGCGGGTCTGAACGCGACATTAAATACAGGCTCACATCATGTACAAATCAGTAATGGTGTTCCCCTGGGGACATTAGGTAATACTTATCTTAACCAGCTAAGTCAACGCTGTGAGTCCTGGCAGTGCCAAATTTGGGGGGCTGGAGGACGCCTGCGTCTGATGTTGTCTGCGGAATGAACAATCGAATAGGAGGAGAATAAAATTACTTCACCTCCTTGTCTGCGTGAGTGCTACTATCAGCGCCAGATTTATTGGTAATTGTCTTAATTATTCCGACCCGCGTCCTTTTCAGACCTGATGCTTGTCGCGGTACTGATATACTCGGATGCGATACAGATTAATGAACACGTTCAATACATGAACAGTCCAGGAGAGTTTTAAATGGCTGCCCTAAATTCAAAAGTCAAAAAGGCCGTTATCCCGGTAGCGGGATTAGGAACCAGGATGCTACCGGCTACGAAAGCAATCCCGAAAGAGATGCTTCCACTGGTTGATAAGCCATTAATTCAGTACGTCGTAAACGAATGTATTGCTGCGGGTATCACTGAAATTGTGCTGGTGACTCATTCGTCTAAAAATTCAATTGAAAACCACTTCGATACAAGCTTTGAACTTGAAGCTATGCTGGAAAAACGTGTAAAACGTCAGCTTCTCGAAGAGGTTCAATCTATTTGCCCGCCACACGTGACTATTATGCAAGTTCGTCAAGGGCTGGCTAAAGGTCTGGGTCACGCGGTATTGTGCGCGCATCCGGTTGTTGGCGATGAACCCGTTGCGGTCATTCTGCCAGACGTTATTCTTGATGAATACGAATCTGATTTATCCCGCGATAACCTCGCTGAAATGATCCACCGTTTCGATGAAACTGGCAGCAGTCAGATTATGGTGGAACCTGTAGCGGATGTGACGGCTTACGGTGTTGTTGATTGTAAAGGCGTTGAATTAACACCGGGTGAAAGCGTACCGATGGTTGGTGTAGTTGAAAAACCAAAAGCCGATGTTGCACCTTCTAATCTTGCTGTTGTCGGACGTTATGTTCTCAGCGCAGATATCTGGCCTCTGCTGGCAAAAACACCTCCGGGAGCCGGTGATGAAATTCAGTTGACCGATGCCATCGATATGCTGATTGAAAAAGAAACAGTTGAAGCCTACCATATGAAGGGCAAAAGCCATGACTGTGGTAATAAGCTAGGTTATATGCAGGCGTTCGTTGAATATGGTATTCGCCATAATACGCTTGGCGCTGAATTTAAAGCCTGGCTCGAAGACGAGATGGGTATTAAGAAGTAACAGTTCGGTATTAATCAGGACGAAACGGCGCTGTTAATCCAGCGCCGTTTTTTTATACCTAATCCGGGTGGGGTGTTGTACGAAGTACAGATAAAAAAAATCCCGCCACAGGCGGGATTTTAAGCAAACTAATTCTGAATTAATCCTTGATCAGGAAATCGTCCAGTTGTTTACCTTGTTCTTCCATTGCTTTCTTGATCACAGCCGGTGTACGACCCTGACCAGTCCAGGTTTTGGTTTCACCATTTTCGTCTACATAGCTATATTTAGCCGGACGTGCTGCGCGCTTAGCTTTGGTGCCAGATTTAACAGCAGCCATGCTATTCAGCAGTTCGTTAGGGTCAATACCGTCAGCAATCAGCATTTCACGATATTGTTGCAGTTTACGAGTACGCTCTTCAACTTCAGCAGCGGCAGCGCTTTCTTCTTCGCGACGCTCGCTAACGACAACTTCTAATTTTTCCAGCATTTCTTCAAGCGTTTCCAGAGTACATTCTCTTGCCTGCGCACGAAGAGTACGGATGTTGTTCAGAATTTTAAGTGCTTCGCTCATTTTAGTAATCTCAAACTTATATTGGGGTGGTTTGTTGAGCTAATAATAGAGCTATAAATTCAGTTGTGCAATAGCCAGGAATGTAAGGAATTCAAAATTGCGCTTTATTTAGTATCATTATTTATTCTCCAGTCTTAAATTTTACCTGATGAACGGCATAAAAAAGGCTTATTGGTGAGGGGGCTTCTCATCAGGGGAGAGTAAAAATTCAGGATTCAGGTCACATTTTTACCGTGTTGTAATAGTATCTCTTTGCAGCAATTTCAACCTTTTGTATTAGTTTTGCTTACGGAAATTCGCTATTACGAGGTTGTCACAGCGAGAGGCAATAACAATAAGAGCAAGGGTTCTTTATTGATCTGTGACGATAAGTAGCATTGATGAATTTTGTTAGCACTATTTGTGAAAGAGTGTGTATATACGCGTCATACTTCATGTCACTTGCACTTTGGTTGTGCGCATTTACACCATTACACACTTAAGAATGCTCCCGCGAACACTTACTGTACCCACATTATTTAGGGGGAGGAGGGTGATGAGTGTCCGCTCTTTTATACCTTCTGGTGACGACGAACACCGACAAGTTTGCGAGTTATGCTACAATCCTGCGCATATTTATTTCCCCAGGTGAGGGCTTACGGTCAATGGCACAGCTATATTTTTACTATTCTGCAATGAATGCAGGTAAGTCGACTGCATTGCTGCAATCTTCGTACAATTATCAGGAACGCGGTATGCGTGCTGTTGTATATACAGCGGAAATTGATGATCGCTTTGGTGCGGGAAAAGTAAGTTCACGTATAGGACTGTCGTCACCTGCAAAATTGTTTAACCAAAATTCATCATTGTTCGAAGAGATTCGTGCGGAGAATGCGCAGCAAAGAATACATTGTGTGCTGGTGGACGAGTCTCAGTTTTTGACACGACAACAGGTTTATGAATTATCAGAGGTGGTCGATCAACTCGATATTCCTGTCTTATGTTACGGTTTACGCACCGATTTTCGTGGTGAATTATTTGGTGGCAGCGAATACCTGCTCGCATGGTCAGATAAGCTGGTTGAATTAAAGACCATTTGCTTCTGTGGCCGCAAGGCGAGCATGGTATTACGACTTGATCAGGCTGGGCGACCTTTTAATGAGGGCGAGCAGGTCGTAATAGGCGGGAATGAGCGTTATGTATCGGTATGCCGCAAGCATTATAAAGAAGCGCAGTCTGAAGGCTCTTTAACGGCCATTCAGGAACGACACAACCACAATTAATCCCTCAAGCGATCATAAGCGCTGATACACCCTGGGTAGGTCTATTGGTCTACCCTGACCATACTCTCTCTTCTGACGCCGTTCTTGCCTTCTATGTACGATTTTCTGTTAGTGCCATTGACCTACAATGTCTGATGCCAGAACCGTTTGAATTTGTAAGATTCAGACGAAAAAAAACGGTCCCATCGGGACCGTTTATGGTGATGCTAAAACTTATGCGTGGGAATTAAGCGGATTTTTTCGCTTTTTTCTCAGCTTTTGGCGCAGCAGTTACTTCTGTTTTAGCGACAGTTTCACCTTCGTTGTATTCACGACCGTAGTAAGTATCCATCAGGATCTGTTTCAGTTCAGAAATCAGCGGATAACGCGGGTTAGCACCGGTACACTGGTCATCAAACGCATCTTCAGACAGTTTGTCAACGTGTGCCAGGAAGTCAGCTTCCTGAACGCCAGCTTCACGGATAGACTTAGGAATACCCAGCTCAGCTTTGATTTCTTCCAGCCATGCCAGTAGTTTCTGGATTTTTGCTGCTGTACGGTCGCCCGGAGCACTCAGACCCAGATGATCTGCGATTTCAGCGTAGCGACGACGTGCCTGAGGGCGGTCGTACTGGCTGAATGCAGTCTGCTTAGTTGGGTTGTCGTTCGCGTTATAGCGGATAACGTTGCTGATCAACAGGGCGTTCGCCAGACCGTGAGGAATGTGGAACTGAGAACCCAATTTGTGCGCCATTGAGTGACATACGCCCAGGAAGGCGTTAGCAAACGCGATACCGGCAATAGTCGCTGCACTGTGTACACGTTCACGAGCTACCGGGTTCTTAGAACCTTCATGGTAGGACGCTGGCAGGTTTTCTTTCAGCAGTTTCAGCGCTTGCAGAGCCTGGCCATCGGAGAATTCAGAAGCCAGCACGGAAACGTAAGCTTCCAGAGCGTGAGTTACAGCATCCAGACCACCGAAAGCACACAGAGACTTCGGCATATCCATCACCAGGTTGGCGTCGACAATCGCCATATCCGGGGTCAGAGCGTAATCTGCCAGCGGATATTTCTGACCGGTTGCATCGTCGGTAACAACCGCAAACGGCGTTACTTCAGAACCCGTACCGGAAGTGGTAGTGACAGCGATCATTTTCGCTTTCACACCCATTTTCGGGAACTTGTAGATACGTTTACGAATATCCATAAAGCGCAGCGCCAGTTCTTCGAAGTGGGTTTCCGGATGTTCGTACATTACCCACATGATCTTCGCGGCGTCCATCGGGGAACCACCACCCAGCGCAATGATAACGTCTGGTTTGAAGGAGTTAGCCAGCTCAGCGCCTTTGCGAACAACGGTCAGAGTCGGGTCAGCTTCAACTTCAAAGAACACTTCAGTTTCAACACCAGCAGCTTTCAGAACGGAGGTGATCTGGTCAGCGTAACCGTTGTTGAACAGGAAGCGGTCGGTCACGATCAGAGCACGTTTGTGACCATCGGTAATCACTTCATCCAGTGCGATTGGCAGTGAGCCACGACGGAAGTAGATAGATTTCGGAAGTTTGTGCCACAACATGTTTTCAGCTCGCTTAGCAACGGTTTTCTTGTTGATCAGGTGCTTAGGACCAACGTTTTCAGAGATGGAGTTACCACCCCAGGAACCACAACCCAGAGTCAGGGAAGGCGCGAGTTTAAAGTTGTACAGGTCACCGATACCACCCTGAGAAGCAGGGGTGTTAATCAGGATACGCGCGGTTTTCATCATCTGACCGAAGTGAGCAACGCGTTCTGGCTGGTTGTCCTGGTCAGTGTACAGGCACGAGGTGTGACCGATGCCGCCCATTGCAACCAATTTTTCTGCTTTCTCAACAGCGTCTTCGAAGTCTTTAGCACGGTACATTGCCAGCGTTGGTGACAGTTTCTCGTGTGCAAACGGTTCGCTTTCATCAACAACTTTAACTTCACCAATCAGAATCTTGGTGGTAGTCGGTACTGAGAAACCTGCCAGCTCAGCAATTTTGTATGCCGGTTGACCAACGATAGCAGCATTCAGCGCGCCATTTTTCAGGATAACATCCTGAACAGCTTTCAGCTCTTTGCCCTGCAGCATGTAGCCGCCGTGGCTGGCGAAACGTTCGCGAACAGCGTCATAGACAGAATCAACAACCACAACGGACTGCTCGGAAGCACAGATTACGCCGTTATCGAAGGTTTTGGACATCAGTACAGATGCAACAGCACGTTTGATATCAGCCGTTTCGTCGATAACAACAGGAGTGTTACCTGCGCCTACGCCGATTGCCGGTTTACCAGAGCTGTATGCTGCTTTAACCATGCCTGGACCACCGGTCGCAAGGATCAGGTTGATGTCCGGGTGATGCATCAGGGCGTTAGACAGTTCAACGGAAGGTTGATCGATCCAGCCGATCAGATCTTTCGGTGCACCAGCAGCGATAGCAGCCTGCAGAACAATATCAGCTGCTTTGTTGGTTGCATCTTTAGCACGTGGGTGCGGAGAAAAGATGATGGCGTTACGGGTCTTCAGGCTGATCAGCGATTTGAAGATAGCGGTAGAAGTCGGGTTAGTAGTTGGTACGATACCGCAGATAATGCCGATAGGTTCAGCAATAGTGATAGTACCGAAGGTGTGGTCTTCAGCTAAGACACCACAGGTTTTTTCATCTTTATAAGCGTTATAGATGTATTCGGAAGCAAAGTGGTTTTTAATCACTTTATCTTCGACGATACCCATGCCGGATTCGGCAACGGCCATCTTCGCGAGAGGGATTCGAGCATCTGCGGCAGCCAGAGCGGCGGCGCGGAAGATTTTGTCGACTTGTTCTTGAGTGAAACTGGCATATTCACGCTGGGCTTTTTTTACGCGCTCTACAAGTGCGTTAAGTTCAGCGACATTAGTAACAGCCATAATGCTCTCCTGATAATGTTAAACTTTTTTAGTAAATCATCTGCTCGATACGAGAGTATAGACAGATCGACGAAAATTTGTGTAACGTTTTGAAAATCAAACGGTTAATTAACGTCCATTTACATTGATTTACTAAAAGAGCTTATACGCTAGCGTCATTTAACTCTAACGCGTTACCTCCAGGTGGCGTAAGCAAGGTTACTCACTTCTGAGTAGTAATTGCGTGATCTGGATCAAAATTACGCAAAGCTGACACCTTTCAGCAGGCCCTTTTAGCGTTTATCGGTAAGTGTTAATAAATTGATGTGATGGATGGGTGTAACATTATCATATTTAATACATATTAATAACACTGAGTAATGGTAGCGTGTTTACACACATATACACAGATAGAAGGTGAACTATGCTGCTAAAAGGCGTATCTTCAGCGCGGTTTTAATCAATTTTTATGACTCATTTTTATCCGGCTAACGCTTCGGAGCTAACCGTGATCCAAACGCTATTTGATTTTCCTGTTTATTTTAAATTTTTCATTGGGTTATTTGCGTTGGTCAACCCCGTAGGGATCATCCCTGTTTTCATCAGCATGACCAGCTACCAAACCGCTGCGGCGCGTAATAAAACAAACCTCACGGCGAACCTGTCAGTTGCTATCATCCTGTGGATCTCTTTGTTCCTTGGTGACGGTATTCTACAACTCTTCGGTATTTCGATTGATTCGTTCAGGATTGCCGGTGGGATTCTGGTTGTCACCATTGCGATGTCGATGATCAGCGGAAAACTCGGGGAAGATAAGCAAAACAAACAGGAAAAATCAGAGACCGCCATACGTGAAAGTATCGGTGTTGTCCCGCTGGCATTGCCGTTGATGGCGGGGCCGGGGGCGATAAGTTCAACCATCGTCTGGGGAACTCGTTATCACAGTGCAATAAACCTGTTCGGTTTCTTTGTAGCAATTGCGTTGTTTGCCTTGTGTTGTTGGGGACTTTTCCGCATGGCACCCTGGCTGGTTCGCCTGCTGGGGCAAACAGGTATCAACGTCATTACGCGAATTATGGGGTTATTGCTTATGGCATTGGGTATCGAATTCATTGTCACCGGGATCAAATCCATCTTCCCTGGCTTGCTTGCCTGACGAGTTTGTTTACCGCAAACGGAGCTGATTCCAGCTCCGTTTCTTTTCATTATTAGTAAAACCTCTCACTAAAGTTGAAAACCAGCAATGGAATGATCGAAGCTACTGGTTGCGTATATTTACATTATGTATTGATTTTAAAGATAATTATTTTAAAGGCATTACGGTTGAGCTGCGGAGTCATTGTTATTTTATTAACATCATACTCTGGGGCTTGCTGTAGGATTATCGAAATGTTATTAGTTATTTCAGCATCTATTTTAGATGAATGTGCTAATTAATAACCAATTGTTAATTTTATGTACATTTTGACGTCAAGCAGAGACCGGACAGGGTTGTTTACTGCGAATTTGACGTATCTAGTTGATTTTTTTGTTTTTATTGTAAGCTCTCTCTTTTGTTGAGACTCTGTTTAGTGCGATTTATTTTCGATAAAAGAGAATTGGTTAACAAATCTGTAAAATGTATTGGCGGTTAAGAAACGCATTTGGTACTTTCCGGCCAGGTATTTTGCAGAAGATTTCACGTTGATGAGAATAATTTTCAATTAGTTTCTCACAGCAAAGTAGTAGCGTGCTTCCGGCAGGGGAGGTACGTAGATAATCGACGCAAGGCGGTCGTACGAATCGCCAGAATAAATAAAGTCGGTGATAGCGAGCAGTAAACAATAAACCACCTGACGGCAGAAAATCTCCGGTGCTGTACAGGAATCCTAACAGGATTAACAGTCTGGTTATAAAACCAGCCATAATAATGAGGGAGTACAAACACAATGTCTAACATCACAAAAAAAAGTTTAGTAGCTGCGGGGATCCTAACTGCGCTAATAGCCGGGAATGTTGCTACGGCGGCAGTTGTGCCAGCTGGTGTTCAGCTTGCTGAAAAACAGACGCTGGTGCGTAATAATGGCTCGGAAGTTCAGTCACTCGATCCACATAAAATCGAAGGTGTACCGGAATCCAACATTAACCGTGACTTATTCGAAGGTTTATTAATCAGTGACGTTGATGGCAAGCCATCACCAGGCGTGGCTGAGAAATGGGAAAATAAAGATTTTAAAGTCTGGACATTCCATCTGCGTAAAGACGCAAAATGGTCTGACGGAACACCTGTTACTGCACAAGATTTCGTCTATAGCTGGCAGCGTCTGGCCAATCCGAATACCGCATCACCGTATGCCAGTTATTTGCAGTACGGTCATATTGTCAATATTGATGATATTATCGCCGGTAAAAAGCCGGTAACAGACCTCGGTGTAAAAGCGGTTGATGACCATACCTTTGAAGTGACCCTTAGTGAACCAGTTCCTTATTTTTATAAACTGCTTGTTCACTCTTCCGTTTCACCAGTCCCTAAAGCCGTTGTTGAAAAATTTGGTGATAAATGGACCCAGCCAGCTAACATCGTTTCTAACGGTTCATACAAACTGAAAGATTGGGTAGTTAACGAACGCATTGTGCTTGAGCGTAATACCAACTACTGGGACAACGATAAAACGGTTATTAACCAGGTAACCTACCTGCCTATTTCCTCTGAAGTCACTGACGTTAACCGCTATCGCAGTGGTGAAATCGACATGACCTATAACAACATGCCGATTGAGTTATTCCAGAAGCTGAAAAAAGAGATCCCGAACGAAGTTCACGTTGATCCGTATCTGTGTACCTACTATTACGAAATTAACAACCAGAAAGCACCGTTCAATGATGTTCGTGTTCGTACCGCACTGAAGCTGGCGCTGGATCGTGACATTATCGTCAACAAAGTAAAAAACCAGGGTGATCTACCGGCTTATAGCTTTACACCGCCATATACCGATGGCGCGAAACTGGTTGAACCAGAGTGGTTCAAATGGTCACAGGAAAAACGTAACGAAGAAGCTAAAAAACTGCTGGCTGAAGCAGGCTTCACTGCTGAAAAACCGTTGACCTTCGATCTGCTGTATAACACCTCTGATCTGCATAAGAAACTGGCTATCGCTGCGGCATCTATCTGGAAGAAAAATCTGGGCGCAAACGTGAAGCTGGAAAACCAGGAGTGGAAGACCTTCCTCGATACGCGTCATCAGGGCAACTATGATGTTTCGCGTGCAGGCTGGTGTGCGGATTACAACGAGCCGACCTCTTTCCTGAATATGGTACTGTCTGACAGCTCCAACAACACCGTCCACTATAAGAGCCCTGCATTTGACAAGCTGATTGCAGACACTCTGAAAGCTACGGATGAAGCGCAGCGTAGTGAGCTGTATTCGAAAGCAGAACAGCAGCTTGATGCCGACTCTGCGATTGTACCGGTTTATTACTATGTTAACGCCCGCCTGGTGAAACCATGGGTAGGCGGATACTCCGGTAAAGACCCGATGGATAATATCCACGTTAAAGACTTGTATATTATCAAGCATTAATGGCAAGACGTGGGGCAATCTTTTTTTGCCCCACAGTGTCTTTTTTCATTGAACTATAAACACCTCTTTGCCATGACGTTTGGGTGAAAGAGGTGTAAAGGCACACGCCAGAAGGTACGGGCAATGTTGAAATTTATATTACGCCGCTGTCTGGAAGCGATTCCGACGCTGTTTATTCTTATTACGATTTCATTCTTTATGATGCGCCTTGCACCGGGAAGTCCTTTCACCGGGGAGCGCGCGCTGCCGCCAGAAGTTCTGGCGAATATTGAAGCTAAATACCATCTTAATGACCCGATCTCGACACAGTACTTCAGCTACCTGAAGCAACTGGCGCATGGTGATTTTGGACCTTCATTTAAATATAAAGACTACACGGTTAATGATCTGGTCGCTTCAAGCTTTCCGGTTTCTGCGAAGTTGGGTGCTGCCGCCTTTATTCTCGCGGTTGTTATCGGGGTGAGTGCCGGTGTGATTGCCGCATTGAAGCAAAATACCCGCTGGGATTACACGGTAATGGGGGTAGCGATGACCGGGGTGGTGATCCCCAGTTTCGTTGTTGCTCCCTTATTAGTCATGATATTTGCGATAACGTTGAAATGGTTACCCGGCGGAGGCTGGAACGGTGGGGCGCTGAAATTCATGATCCTGCCGATGGTGGCGTTATCACTCGCTTATATCGCCAGTATCGCCCGTATTACTCGCGGCTCGATGATTGAAGTGTTGCACTCTAACTTTATTCGTACTGCGCGAGCCAAAGGGCTGCCGATGCGACGCATTATTTTCCGCCACGCATTAAAACCCGCGCTGTTGCCCGTACTGTCCTATATGGGCCCGGCATTCGTCGGTATTATTACCGGTTCAATGGTTATTGAAACTATTTATGGCTTACCGGGTATTGGACAGTTGTTCGTGAATGGCGCGCTGAACCGCGATTACTCGCTGGTATTGAGTCTGACCATCCTGGTGGGGGCCCTGACCATCGTGTTTAATGCGATTGTCGATGTGCTGTATGCCGTTATCGACCCGAAAATTCGTTACTGATACTGGAGCTCGCTATGATGTTAAGTAAGAAAAACAGCGAGACACTGGAGAATTTCAGTGAAAAGCTGGAGGTCGAAGGTCGCAGCCTTTGGCAGGATGCTCGTCGACGCTTTATGCATAACCGCGCGGCGGTGGCAAGCCTGATAGTGCTGGTCATCATTGCGCTCTTTGTAACGCTGGCGCCTATGTTGTCGCAGTTTACCTACTTCGATACCGACTGGGGAATGATGTCCAGCGCGCCGGATACAGAGTCCGGACACTATTTCGGTACTGACTCCTCAGGACGCGATCTGCTGGTGCGTGTGGCGATTGGCGGGCGTATCTCGCTGATGGTTGGGATTGCTGCGGCGCTGGTGGCGGTGATTGTGGGCACATTGTACGGGTCGCTGTCGGGTTATCTGGGCGGCAAAATTGACTCTGTAATGATGCGTCTGCTGGAAATTCTCAACTCCTTCCCGTTTATGTTCTTCGTGATTTTGTTGGTCACCTTCTTTGGACAGAATATCCTGCTGATTTTTGTGGCGATTGGGATGGTATCCTGGTTGGATATGGCACGTATCGTGCGTGGCCAAACCCTGAGTCTGAAGCGCAAGGAGTTTATCGAAGCGGCGCAGGTGGGTGGGGTGTCTACCGTGCGTATCGTTATCCGTCACATTGTGCCGAACGTGTTGGGTGTGGTGGTGGTTTATGCTTCGCTACTGGTACCAAGCATGATCCTGTTTGAATCCTTCCTGAGCTTTCTCGGCTTAGGTACTCAGGAACCGTTAAGCAGTTGGGGCGCACTACTAAGCGATGGCGCTAACTCGATGGAAGTCTCTCCGTGGCTGCTGTTGTTCCCGGCAGGTTTCCTGGTGGTCACTTTGTTCTGTTTCAACTTTATTGGCGATGGCTTGCGTGATGCCCTCGATCCGAAAGACCGTTAAGGAGTGCTGCCATGAGCGTAATTGAAACCTCAACCGTGCCGCTCGCGCAACAACAGGCTAACGCACTGCTGGACGTTAAAGACCTTCGCGTGACGTTTGAAACCCCTGATGGTGACGTAACTGCGGTAAACGATTTGAACTTCACGCTGCGTGCCGGTGAAACGCTGGGCATTGTGGGAGAGTCTGGTTCAGGGAAATCACAAACGGCGTTTGCACTGATGGGATTGCTGGCGGCGAATGGCCGCATTGGTGGCTCTGCAACATTTAACGGGCGTGAAATTCTGAATTTACCCGAGCGCGAGCTGAACAAACTGCGTGCCGAGCAAATTTCGATGATCTTTCAGGACCCGATGACCTCTCTGAATCCGTATATGCGGGTCGGGGAGCAGTTAATGGAAGTTCTGATGCTACACAAAGGCATGAGTAAAGCGGAAGCCTTTGAAGAATCCGTCAGAATGCTGGACGCGGTAAAAATGCCGGAAGCACGCAAGCGCATGAAAATGTATCCGCATGAATTCTCCGGCGGGATGCGCCAGCGTGTGATGATTGCCATGGCGCTGCTCTGTAGGCCAAAGCTACTGATAGCTGATGAGCCGACTACTGCGCTGGATGTGACGGTTCAGGCACAAATAATGACGCTACTGAATGAGCTTAAAAGTGAATTCAATACCGCGATCATTATGATCACCCACGACCTGGGCGTGGTCGCGGGTATCTGCGACAAGGTTCTGGTGATGTATGCTGGGCGTACCATGGAATATGGCAGCGCGCGCGATGTCTTTTATAAGCCCGTTCATCCGTATTCTATCGGCTTGCTCAATGCGGTGCCGCGCCTGGATGCTGAAGGCGAAGAGATGCTGACTATCCCGGGCAATCCACCAAACCTGTTGCGTTTGCCAAAAGGGTGTCCGTTCCAGCCACGTTGTCCGCATGCTATGGAAATTTGTAGCAGTGCTCCGCCACTGGAAGAGTTTAGTCCGGGCCGTCTGCGCGCCTGCTTTAAACCGGTGGAGGAACTGGTATGACAGCGGTTACTGAACAACGTAAAGTGCTCCTCGAAATAGCCGACCTCAAAGTCCATTTCGATATCAAAGACGGTAAACAGTGGTTTTGGCAGCCATCGAAAACCCTGAAGGCAGTTGATGGCGTAACCCTGCGACTGTATGAAGGTGAAACGTTAGGCGTAGTGGGTGAGTCCGGTTGTGGTAAATCGACGTTTGCGCGGGCGATTATCGGCCTGGTGAAAGCCACCGATGGCAAGGTTGCCTGGCTGGGTAAAGATCTGCTGGGTATGAAGCCTGATGAGTGGCGGGAAGTACGCAGCGACATTCAGATGATTTTCCAGGATCCGCTGGCATCATTAAATCCGCGTATGACCATTGGCGAAATTATTGCCGAACCGCTACGAACTTATCATCCTGGTCTGCCTGGTCAGGAAGTTCGCGATCGCGTGAAGGCTATGATGATGAAGGTCGGTTTGCTGCCAAACCTGATTAACCGTTACCCGCATGAGTTTTCGGGCGGACAATGCCAGCGTATCGGTATTGCTCGCGCACTTATCCTTGAGCCGAAGCTGATTATTTGCGATGAACCGGTTTCCGCGTTGGACGTGTCAATTCAGGCGCAGGTGGTAAACCTGCTGCAACAGCTACAGCGTGAAATGGGATTGTCGTTAATCTTTATTGCCCACGATTTGGCAGTGGTTAAACACATTTCCGATCGCGTGCTGGTGATGTATCTGGGGCATGCGGTGGAATTAGGCACTTATGATGAGGTGTACCATAATCCGCTGCATCCTTACACCAAAGCCCTGATGTCGGCGGTGCCAATTCCCGACCCTGATCTGGAAAGGAACAAGACTATCCAGTTGCTGGAAGGCGAACTGCCGTCACCGATTAATCCTCCGTCAGGTTGCGTGTTCCGCACGCGCTGCCCGATTGCCGGCCCTGAATGTGCGAAAACGCGGCCGGTTCTTGAGGGGAGTTTCCGCCATGCGGTTTCCTGCCTGAAAGTAGACCCGCTATAATCGAGAGGGCTGACAAAAGTCAGCCCTTCTTTCAGGTGAGGTGAATGTGTCTGGCTTAGTGTCTTCTGTCCGGCGTGCGCTCTATCGTAAATTATTCGATTTAAACACGCGTTCAGGCCGTCGTTTTGAAGGCATGTGTGCGCTGTTTGCGTTGCTCAGCGTCATTGTTATCTTCGTTGAGTCAGGCGTTGGGACGCAATACCATTTAACTTTTGATGAATGGCGTTCTTTCGTTTGGCTGGAGATATTTATTACCCTGGTTTTCACAATCGAATACCTGCTTCGATTGTGCTGCTGGGCTAATCCGGCTAAATACGTGTTTAGCTTTTGGGGAATTATTGATCTGGCCACCATATTACCGCTGTATGTGATGTGGCTATGGCCTGAAATCAGTCTTAATTATGTTTTTGCCTGGCGAGCGATGCGTGCCATTCGTGTGCTGCGTATCCTCAAACTCCTGCGCTTTATGCCATCATTGCGCGTATTCTGGAGTGCCATCAAAAGTGCGCGTCATCAGCTGATCCTGTTCTATTCATTTATTGCCATTCTGATGATTATTTTCGGCGCGTTGATGTACCTTATTGAAGGGCCAAAATATGGCTTTACTACGCTGAATGCGTCGGTCTACTGGGCAATAGTGACGGTAACGACGGTGGGGTATGGCGACATCACTCCACATACGCCATTAGGTCGCATGGTAGCGTCGGTGCTTATTTTGATTGGTTATTCGGTGATTGCGATACCGACGGGGTTGATTACGACGCATATGAGCAGTGCGTTTCAACATCGCCAGAATCAACGTAAATGCTCTCAGTGCCAGCAGAGCCAGCACGAACACAGCGCACAATTTTGTAATCGCTGTGGAAGTAAACTGCCTGATTAAATAAAAAAAGCTGCGAGAGCAGCTTTTTTGTTTGATTATTCGCGCCAGAGAATGTGGCAGAGTTTGTGATCTTTTTCGCGGCATAACAGAACGCGCGCGAAAATATCGTTAATCTCACCATCTTCGGTATCGGCCAGACCGATCACTACTTCGGCAAAAAAGTCAGGATTCAGGTCAAAATCGACGTGCTCCTGCCAGTCTTCCGCCGGGTCAAATAATTCTGCGCCGCCACGCTCTTCAAATTGCAAATTGAACAGAATGATGTCAGCAGGATCAAGGTTGTCTGCTGCCAGTTCGAGAAAAATATCATAAGCCTGCTCAAGCGTTTCATCTTCAGTCAGGCGATTGTTCAAATCCATATCCATAATGACTACCTGTTTACCGTCTCTTGGGCACGTTTTACAGCAACGGGCTAAAGAAGTAAAACAGTCGCTCGGTGATCCGCTGCCAGAGTGGTCGTTTTACCCATAAACGTGCATCAAGCAGGCGGGAACGGGAGATGTAATCGTCCTGTACCGCTGCAAGATCGGCACCAAACCCGGCATCGTCAATCACTAACGTGATTTCAAAGTTCAGCCACAGACTACGCATATCCAGGTTCACAGTACCGACCAGACTCAACTCGCCATCGACCAGCACGCTCTTGGTGTGTAACAGGCCGCCTTCAAACTGGTAAATTTTGACGCCAGCAGCCAGCAGCTCGGTGAAAAAAGCCCGGCTTGCCCAACCCACCAACATTGAGTCATTCTTGCGGGGAAGAATAATACTGACATCGACTCCACGCTGTGCCGCCGTACAGATGGCGTGCAACAGATCGTCGCTGGGGACGAAGTAGGGCGTGGTCATAATTAAATATTCGCGTGCGGAATACGCAGCGGTCAATAAAGCCTGATGAATTAAATCTTCAGGAAAACCCGGACCTGACGCAATGGTGTGAATTGTGTGCCCGCTGGCCTGCTCAAAAGGCATAATATTGACATCAGGTGGCGGTGGTAAAATGCGCTTACCGGTCTCAATTTCCCAGTCACAGGAGTAGACGATCCCCATGGCTGTCGCTACCGGGCCTTCCATCCTCGCCATCAGATCAACCCATTGGCCGACACCTGAATCCTGTTTAAAGAAACGTGGATCCACCATGTTCATGCTGCCGGTATAAGCGATGTAATTATCGATCATGACCATTTTACGGTGCTGGCGCAGGTCCATGCGGCGCAAAAAGACACGCATTAGGTTAACTTTCAGCGCCTCGACAACTTCGATGCCGGCGTTACGCATCATGGCGGCCCACGGGCTACGAAAGAAGGCCACGCTGCCTGCGGAATCCAGCATCAAACGACAGTGGATCCCCCGACGTGCTGCCGCCATTAATGATTCAGCGACCTGATCGGCCATACCGCCAGGTTGCCAGATGTAAAACACCATCTCAATATTATGCCGTGCCAGTTGTATGTCGCGGATAAGCGCCTGCATAACGTCGTCAGAACTGGTGAGAAGCTGAAGCTGATTCCCCTTAACACCTGCAATTCCCTGACGTCGTTCGCACAGCTTAAATAAAGATGCGGCGACGCTGCTGTTCTCCTGAGCAAAAATATGCTTACAAGCTTTGAGATCGTTCAGCCACTTGGCCGTTGAAGGCCACATCGCCCTGGCCCGTTCGGCGCGGCGCTTACCGAGGTGGAGTTCACCAAAGGACAAATAAGCAATGATCCCTACTAATGGCAGAATATAGATGATCAAAAGCCAGGCCATTGCTGAGGGTACTGCGCGTCGCTTCATCAGAATGCGTAATGTTACGCCAGCAATGAGTACCCAGTATCCCAGAATGACCAGCCAACTCACCACCGTGTAGAAGGTTGTCATAAATTTAAAAATCCTTTTGAAAGCGTATTGTTAAGAGTTTACGCATCAAGATTCATCTGGCAAATAAAAACACGGGAAAACCACTGGTCTGCGTTCGGTCTGGCGGTATAATGCCCACTCTGTGACTGGAAGAGTAGTTAACATGAAGCGTAGTAGAACGGAAGTGGGGCGCTGGCGGATGCAGCGTCAGGCCAGCCGCCGTAAAGCGCGTTGGCTTGAAGGACAATCGCGTCGTAATATGCGTATCCATACCATCAGAAAGTGTATTCTCAACCATCAACGTAACTCGTTACTGTTTGCGATCCACGGAATCTGATCGAAAAAGGGCACCCCAGTGGTGCCCAATGTATTTCTATCGCTTTCTTTCTAAATCAAAATACTTTTTTGTACGGCTTCACTGAAACCTGTGCATAGACACCTGCTGCTACGTACGGGTCCGCTTCAGCCCACGCTTGTGCTGCTTCTAAAGATTCAAATTCGGCAATCACTGTTGAACCCGTAAATCCCGCAGCTCCCGGATCGTTGCTGTCAACTGCCGGCATTGGGCCTGCGGTCAGAAGACGACCTTCGTCATGGAGAAGCTGTAGACGAGCCAGATGAGCTGGACGCACGGAAAGACGTTTTTCGAGAGAGTCGGCGATATCTTGAGCATAAATAACGTACAGCACGGGAAGAGCTCCTTAATCGGTAAAAGTCGTTAATTACGTTATTGGAAAGGTCTGGTAACTGCAACGTAAAGATAACCGATTTGTTAAGACCACATTATAATGATGGTTTATTTACATGAAATTGCGTTTTAAATGCCGCTTACTTCACTGGCCTTATTGAATATGATTGCTATTTGCATTTAAAATCAGGGCCTGGTTTTTTAACTGAAACGATTATGACTTCAATGACCCTTGATTTACCTCGTCGCTTTCCCTGGCCGACGTTACTTTCCGTCGGCATTCACGGTGCTGTAGTGGCAGGTCTGCTGTATACCTCGGTACATCAGGTTATTGAACTGCCTGCGCCTGCGCAGCCAATCTCCATCACAATGGTTGCGCCCGCCGATCTCGAACCACCTCAGGTAGTTCAGCCGCCGCCGGAACCTGTCGTGGAGCCTGAACCGGAACCTGAGCCAATCCCGGAGCCACCGAAAGAGGCGCCGGTAGTGATTGAGAAACCGAAGCCTAAACCAAAACCGAAACCAAAACCGGTGAAAAAGGTACAAGAACAGCCGAAGCGTGACGTTAAACCGGCTGAACCACGTACGGCTTCGCTGTTTGAAAATACAGCGCCTGCTCGTCCGACTACCAGTACCGCGCCGGCAACCAGTAAACCTGCAGTGAGCGTACCCGCTGGTCCGCGTGCGTTGAGCCGTAATCAACCGCAGTATCCGCCGCGTGCGCAGGCCCTGCGTATTGAAGGCCGCGTAAAAGTTAAATTTGACGTCACATCAGATGGTCGGGTGGAGAATGTGGAGGTGCTTTCCGCACAGCCTGCCAATATGTTTGAGCGTGAAGTGAAGAATGCGATGCGCAGATGGCGCTATGAGGCAGGAAAACCTGGATCTGGCTTGGTGGTGAACATTGTCTTCCGAATGAATGGCACCACGCAAATAGAGTAAGAAAAACAAACAAAAAAGCCTCCATTGGAGGCTTTTTTGTATTACGCCTGAACCGGTATCGGACGAGGCTTGCCGTCTTTATCAACCGCTACGTAGATAAACAGGGCTTCAGTAGCCTTATAGCGCTGACCGATAGGCTCTGACGCCACTTTCTTTACCCAGACTTCAATATTAATGCTGATCGAAGTAGTGCCGCGTTTCACGCAACGTGCATAGCAGCAGACTACATCACCCACGGCAACCGGGCGCAAAAAACTCATTCCTTCAACTCGCACCGTCACCACACGGCCATGTGCGATCTCTTTGGCCTGAATAGCGCCACCAATATCCATCTGTGACATCAGCCAGCCGCCAAAAATATCGCCGTTAGCATTTGTATCAGCAGGCATGGCCAGAGTGCGTAAAACCAGTTCACCCTGAGGGGTGTTATTCGTTGTTGTCATTGTAGAACCGACTGTAGAGAAAGATTACAGGCGCGATGCTACTATGATTTGCGGGATGAGAACAGAGCTGATGCGGTGTGCAGAGCAGTGGAAAAGAGAGGATATGGCAATGAGGAATGCTTCCGGATGAAAATTCGCCAGATCCGCAGATCTGGCGAAAGATATTACGATTTGTCTTCCTGCGGCAGGTGGCGGTAAATATAAACTCCGCTCAGCAGCGTGAAGAACAGCGTTAGCGCGGTCAAACCAAATACTTTGAAATTGACCCAAATGTTTTGTGGTAGCCAAAATGCGATGTAGATATTTGCAAGGCCGCACAGGATGAAAAAGACGGCCCAGGCTAAGTTAAGCTTTGACCATACCGGCTGTGGCAGCGTCAACTCTTTGCCTAACATGCGCTGAATCAGCGGTTTTTTCATCACCCACTGGCTAAACAACAGCGCGCCAGCAAACAGACCATAAATCACAGTTACCTTCCATTTAATGAATTCATCGTTGTGGAAGAAAATGGTCAGGCCGCCAAATACGGCAACCAGAACAAAAGTGATTAACGCCATCTTCTCGACCTTGCGATAGCGGACCCAACTGTAAATCAAAACCACTGCGGTAGCGACAATGAGCGCTGTAGTCGCCGCATAGATGTCGTAGAGCTTATAAAAAGCGAAAAAGACAACCAGCGGTAAAAAATCAAGAAACTGCTTCATTCTTCAATTCCGTAATCAAAAAAGCACCGGCCAGGAAGGCCGGATGCGTTCAGGGTTTACTGGCGAATCAGCATATACAGGCGGAACAAATAGATCAGCAGCACGGCAGAAATCATATTGCTCAGCGTATTCGCCAGCACCGCGCCAACGTTCGGCGTTAGTACTGCAAAACTTGGCGCAAACAGCAACAGCAGCGTTTTTGCCAACAGCCAACCGATTACTGCAGGCGCTACCAGTCGCATATTAGACCATGCCAGACGCATACTGTTGCGCATGGCCGCAAAGACACCCATTTTATCCTGAACCATCATCACTGGCGCGAGGGCAAGCAGAATAGCCAGCAGAATGCCGGGGACGACAACCAGCATAATACCGACTTGCACCAGCAAGGTAGTCAGAAAAATCAGAATAAACAGCTTGGGCAATACCGGTGCACTGGCACCAATGGCGCGTAATGCGCTGACCCGATGGCCTGCTGAAATCAACTGAATCATCAGAATGACGCCGCCCGCGAGGATGGCATTACCAATAAGTCCAGAAAATGTCGATGCTGCAGACGCGCGTAACAGGATTTGCTGTTGTTCTGGCGTCATGTTTTGCACCAGATCAAACAGACCCACGCTGCTGGTTAACTGATCTCCTTCGCTGAGTTGCGCAATCTGTGCGTCGCTGGGAGAAAAGGCATGCCCTAACACCACTGTGATAAACGCGCACAATAACGATACCAGCAAGATGGTAATAAATTGATTACGGAAAAAGTTTCCCGTGTCACGGTAAACGGATTTCGCCGTGATAGACATGCACTCTCCTTGAGTTTTGCAGGTGTTCATTTGCGGGCAATTGTACCCTGGATAACTCTACAGTGGCAGCATCGCAAGATGTATTGAAAAGCATATCTTTGTAAAGCTCCGGTAATTTTTGGCTATGACTTCAGCACCCTGCAACAACGTTGTGTGTTCTCTGTACAGTACACGGGCGAAAATACTTGCGTGGCGAAAATATATCAAAATTGATCTGAAATAATTTAACCTGGATTTTGAATGCAAGTTCTAACTTAATCTGGATCAATAAATGTTAAATTACTGGCCTCAATGTGATCTGTGTTAGATCATTTATTACTCCATTGTAGGTATATTCACTCCGCTTTTATAACCATAACGATGGAGCGGACATGAAAAAATTAACAGTTGCAGCATTGGCTTTAACAACTCTTCTCTCTGGAAACGCATTTGCGCATGAAGCCGGGGAGTTCTTTATTCGTGCAGGTTCTGCAACAGTAAGACCAACGGAAGGCGCGGGTGGTACGCTGGGAAGCTTAGGCGGCTTTGATGTCAGCAATAACACTCAGTTGGGACTGACATTCACCTATATGGCAACTGACAATATTGGTGTTGAATTGCTGGCAGCGACGCCGTTCCGTCATAAAATCGGAACGGCAACGACGGGGGATATTGCGACCGTTCATCACTTACCACCGACGTTAATGGCGCAGTGGTACTTTGGTGACTCCAGCAGCAAACTGCGTCCTTATGTTGGTGTCGGTGTTAACTACACCACTTTCTTCGACGAAGGATTTAATAATAACGGCAAAGAAACCGGATTATCGGACCTGAGCCTGAAAGACTCCTGGGGCGCAGCGGGGCAGGTGGGTATGGATTATCTGATCGATCGTGACTGGTTGATTAACATGTCTGTGTGGTACATGGATATCGATACCACCGCGAGCTATAAACTGGCTGGTGCTCAGCAGCATGACAGTGTGCGCCTCGATCCGTGGGTGTTTATGTTCTCTGCGGGTTATCGTTTTTAATCTCTTCTGCAAAACTCCTCTGTAAAACTGGTCGTTTACCGGCCAGTTTTACCCACTCTTTCCCACGTGTATCGTTGTAATGTTCACGTATTGCTTTACTGCGATGACCTAACAAAATTTGTATGTCGATCCCTTGCTCACTGGATATCCTTTCAGCCAAAGAACGTTGCTCATGGAAAGAACAAGGGCTCTGGTGGTAGAGTAAATACGGGCTAAGTATCCTGTCCCGCACTGAGCGATCACATCCTCAAGAGAAATGTTGGGCTTGTTACAGTGTCACTTTAAAGGTGTCGTGATTTTTGCACCTGTTTGCTTTGTTCAACGAAGAGGTGATTATCTCGGACATCTGAACATTTCATATTACAAAGATCGGCCAAGCGCAGCCCTGTGATGATGGCCAGCAACATCCTTTGTCTGCAGGAAGTCATTATCTTTAGCGGTAAGCGGGGCGTTTTTCTGTTTAAGCGTTTCTCCGGTTTCGTAGATGTGGGTTCTTAAAGGAGATTATTGTCCGCATGAGAGGATTTGCACCTCCACTGCCGACACCTCCATGACGGTGCGCTACCTCACCAGGGCTGATAAGTGCCAGGAGCGTCCGTCACTATCCTCACGCGAGTTTAGTGATAGGATGCGTCAGACTAATAATTTATCCCTTGATGCCGATACCTTTATTTCTTAATCAATATATGAAGGAACATATATGTATTGTATTCGACCTTTAGTGCGTCCACTTTGTTTTCTGGCGCTGTTGCCGTTTTCTCTCGTTCAGGCTACTGATAAACCTGCATTGATAGGTGGTGGTGTTAACCCCTTGTCTGTAACCAGAATTCACGATCGTGTGAATTATATGGTGTCGCTAAACTTCAATAACGGAAAAACGGCTCAGCAATGGCGTTCCGTTGATTGTAAACAGGGTAAGGCACAGCTTCTCTACAAGGATTTATTGAATGAGGAGGGATTTACCAAAGCTCGCTATTACGGCAACAGTTACCTCCGTTATGCTCCTGCTCAAGATGATAAGGAAATGACGGAAGAGGATATACGCGCGGTTTGCCAGCTACCGATAAAAGATGCAATCTGGGAAAGATTATCTCCCACGGATACAGTCGGCATTACCGAACTTGTCGATGTTAATAACATCCAGCGCATTGGTGATATTTTGTCGGTACGTATGGGGTATGACTTTGCTGATATCATCTGGGAACCGCCTTATGATGCACCGTTGGAATTAAAGATTGAGCATTACTTATATAATTGTAAAACGCATCAAGGAGATGCTGTAGCGTTAATGAACTTCGACAGCGAGGGTCGCGTTACGGACTCACTTATCACTGCTGATATTGTCCGTCGTAAGAGTGACTTCAAAATTAACACGCAAAAGGCACAACGCTTTGAGCAACTCTGCCAGTTACCCGCGGGGAAATCATTCAAAGCCGAAGGGCATTTTATACCCGCCGCTAACAAGCAAGCCTCAACATTGATGGGGCCATCAATGCCCGAACTGAGTAATAATAATCCGCAGTGGCTGAATAAATTCCCTCTGTCTGCTGCTATTGAGCACCAGACTCAGTCATTGATCAAACCATGGGCGATTCCTCGCTTTAAACAGATTCGTTATACCGAAGTTAGTGCGCTTGGCAAGACCAAAGTACAACTGGATGCACAACCGGATGGATATATACGCAAGCTGGAAGATTATGGTATCTGGACGGTGCAACGTTTAACTCTGGGTAATCAGCTACAGCTGAAGTTCACCATGTCTATTAGTAGTAGCACTACATTGCTTAACACATTGCAGACGGACCTGCGTTTCCCGTTAGTGGCTGGTCAACAATATCAGGCTCAATGGGACAGTATTGACTCCAATAAGAAAGTCACTGCATCAGCGCTACGTTGCGACGTAACGGAAGAGGGAGATGCACATAGCATTGCACCTGAGTTTAGTGGGAAATATCTATTAGTGGAGTGTCATGCAACTAATGAAGGGCAACCGGGAAGTCGTGACAAACTTGCCTGGCTGCAAGATCTCAACGTCTTCGTGCCGGTTACTCAGCAATTGGGAGATAAACCTGAAAATCCAGTGAAACTGGAAAATGTTAGTGTGATACGTTAATAACCAAACGAGCTCACCGCTTTAGCCGGTGAGCCTTTTATGACCGGCTCCCCATTTGATTAAGAGACCGAGACATTTAAGCATTAAAATCTCATAATTTTGAAAGGGTTTTAACAGATTTCACAGCTAAAAATAATATGCAAACTGGAATTGTCAGGATAAAACAGAAAAATTCAAAAATAACGACTAAACTGCCACCTGTGGAGCTAGTGAAGAAGTCTCGTTGCCAGAATTCTTTTTTTGAAAACAAAAGGGCGGTTTTTTCAATAATATACTTTGAAAAAGGGAATAAAAACGAGTTAATCAACACAGCGAGGAATAACTGATATGTCAACTCACTCTCGGGGTTGTTCATCCAGGAATAGAAAAATACACCAATTACTATTACGCTCCACACACTATTTTTAAGATAGTATTTGAGTGTCATCCCTGATTCCATAAGGCTCCGCTCCTGTAGTTAACAACGTTCCATCCGCAAGCAGCATGCTAACAAGATCGAAAGGAAAATCAATAACGATAATCATTCTCAGTCGTGATGATGGTATCTCGCAGGGGCATTATTGATTGCGGACTTCTCACTTAACCCATACGACGATTTGGTTCTGATTTGTGATCTTGATGATAGCCAGGCGATATGAAGGCCTTTTACCGACCAGTTTTCTCTATTCTTTCCCACATGTCGCTGTCGTAGCCAGTCGCGAATTTCCTGCTACTTCCCAACAAAATTTATTGATAACGAAAAGCTTATTTATCCTGGCATTGATCCCGAACAATTAAAAAGTATGATGAATTACTAAAATCATCATACTTTTTTAACTTACATCTATCGTCTTCGGGGGCACCATCTTGTCCAGACTAAACCGCACACTCATAGCGCTGCTGGCATGCGCGCCTTTTTTTGCACAGGCAGCAGCCTCCGATGAAATCACCACTGCATGGCCGGTGAATGTGGGGCCGTTAAACCCACATCTTTATACACCTAACCAGATGTTTGCTCAGAGTATGGTTTATGAGCCGTTGGTGAAATATCAGGCGGATGGTTCGGTAATTCCGTGGCTGGCAAAAAGCTGGAGTCACTCGGAAGACGGTAAAACCTGGACTTTCAACTTACGTGATGATGTTAAATTCTCTAACGGTGAAGAATTTGATGCTCAGGCCGCAGTGGAAAACTTCCGCGCAGTACTGGATAACCGTAAACGGCATGCCTGGCTGGAGTTAACCAATCAAATCACGGATGTTAAAGCGTTAAGTAAAAATGAACTGCAAATCACACTGAAGGATGCGTACTATCCTTTCCTGCAAGAGTTGACCCTGCCGCGACCTTTCCGTTTTATTGCACCTTCTCAGTTTAAAAATAACGAAACCCTGAACGGAATTAAAGCGCCGGTTGGCACCGGGCCCTGGGTGCTGAAAGAATCGAAACTCAACCAGTATGATGTGCTGGTGCGCAATGAGCATTACTGGGGTGGAAAACCTCAAATTCAAAAGGTTACTGTCAAAGTGATCCCAGATCCAACCACACGGGCTGTCGCTTTTGAAACAGGTAATATCGATCTGTTATATGGAAATGAAGGGCTACTGCCTCTTGATACCTTCGCACGCTTCAGTCAGAACCCTGAATACAGAACGCAGCTTTCAGCACCTGTTGAAACCGTGATGCTGGCGCTCAACTCAGCAAAAGCACCAACTAATGAACTGGCTGTGCGTGAAGCATTAAATTATGCAGTTGATAAAAAAACGCTGATAAAAAATGCGTTGTACGGTACTCAGCAGGTAGCAGATACGCTGTTTGCGCCATCCGTCCCTTACGCCAACATCGGTTTGAAGCCGCGCGAATACGATCCACAGCACGCAAAGTCTTTGCTGGAACAAGCTGGCTGGACTCTGCCCGACGGAAAAACAATTCGAGAAAAAGCCGGTCAACCGTTACATATCGAACTGGCCTATGTCGGTACCGATGCGCTCAGCAAATCAATGTCTGAGATTATGCAGGCAAATATGCGCCAGATTGGTGTGGATGTTGCTCTGGTCGGGGAAGAGGAGAGCAGTATATACGCCCGTCAGCGCGATGGTCGCTTTGGTATGATTTTCAATCGCACCTGGGGGGCGCCGTATGATCCACATGCTTTCATGAGTTCAATGCGTGTACCATCCCATGCTGACTACCAGGCCCAGCTTGGTCTTCCCGACAAAGCGCAAATCGACAAAGAGATTGGTGACGTGCTGATTTCCACAGATAAAACTCAGCGCCAGGAGTTGTATCGTGACATTCTGACCCGTTTGCATAATGAAGCGGTTTACTTACCAATCAGTTATATGTCGATGATGGTGGTCGCTAAACCTGGCCTGGGGGAGATCCCTTACGCACCGATTGCCTCGGAAATCCCGTTTGAACAGATAAAACCGGTGAAACACTGATGCTGCGTTATGCTATACGGCGAATTCTGCTGCTGATTCCGATGATTTTCGCCGCGTCAGTGGTTATCTTTTTAATGTTGCGTTTGGGAACCGGCGACCCGGCACTTGATTACTTACGTTTATCTAACCTGCCCCCAACGCCTGATATGGTGGCTTCCACACGAGTCATGCTTGGGTTGGATCAACCACTCATTGTGCAGTACGGTCGCTGGCTGTGGAAGGCCGTGCATCTGGATTTTGGTATCTCTTTTGCTACTCAGCGCCCGGTGCTGGATGATGTGATGCACTTTCTGCCTGCCACTTTACAGCTGGCGGGCGCTGCACTGGTACTGATCCTGCTAACTTCTGTACCGTTGGGAATTTGGGCTGCTCGTCATCGCGACCGCCTGCCAGATTTTGTTGTGCGGATAATCGCCTTTCTTGGTGTATCAATGCCCAACTTCTGGCTCGCTTTTCTGCTGGTCATGTTCTTCTCGGTTTATTTGAAGTGGCTGCCCGCGCTGGGCTACGGCGGCTGGCAGTACATCATTCTTCCTGCTGTGTCGATTGCTTTTATGTCGCTGGCGATTAATGCCCGCTTGCTGCGTGCAAGCATGCTAGAGGTTGCCGGGCAGCGTCATGTTACCTGGGCGCGTCTGCGCGGCCTGAACGAGAAGCAAATCGAACGCCGTCATATTCTGCGTAATGCCTCGTTACCGATGATCACCGCTGTGGGAATGCACATTGGCGAATTGATTGGTGGAACGATGATTATTGAGAATATCTTTGCCTGGCCAGGCGTTGGACGTTATGCCGTATCGGCAATTTTCAACCGTGATTATCCGGTGATCCAATGCTTTACGCTAATTATGGTGGTGGTATTTGTTGTTTGTAATCTGGTGGTTGATTTACTGAATGCCGCAGTAGATCCACGTATTCGCCGTCATGAAGGAGCGCATTCTTGAACTTTTACCTCTCTTCACGCTGGTCGGTACGTCTGGCACTGATCGTTATTGTTTTGCTGGCTGTGATTGCGCTTACCAGCCAGTGGTGGTTACCCTATGATCCGCAATCAATTGATTTACCATCGCGTCTGTTAGCCCCCGATAGCCAGCATTGGCTGGGGACTGATCATCTGGGGCGCGATATCTTCTCCCGCTTGCTGGCAGCAACCCGGGTGTCGCTCGGTTCGGTCATGGCCTGTTTAATTCTGGTACTGACATTGGGGCTGATCGTCGGAGGAAGCGCAGGATTGATTGGCGGCCGTGTCGATCAGGCCACAATGCGTGTCGCGGATATGTTTATGACTTTTCCGACTTCAATCCTCTCTTTTTTCCTCGTCGGTGTGCTGGGTACAGGACTGACCAATGTCATTATAGCTATCGCTCTGTCGCATTGGGCATGGTATGCACGAATGGTACGTAGCCTGGTTATCTCCTTACGCCAACGTGAATTTGTGCTCGCTTCCCGACTTTCCGGCGCCGGTAATGTCAGAATATTTATCGACCATCTGGCCGGAGCGGTGATCCCCTCATTGCTCGTCCTGGCAACTCTGGATATTGGTCATATGATGCTGCACGTGGCGGGAATGTCATTTCTTGGCCTCGGTGTGACCGCGCCAACTGCCGAATGGGGTGTCATGATCAACGACGCTCGCCAGTATATCTGGACTCAGCCGCTACAAATGTTCTGGCCAGGGTTGGCTCTGTTTATCAGCGTAATGGCCTTCAATCTGGTGGGGGATGCACTGCGCGATCATCTGGATCCCCATCTCGTCACGGAGCATGCCCACTGATGCCACAACAAATTGAGCTGCAAAATCTTGTTCTGCATGCAGAGAAACCGCTGGTCAACGGCGTGTCACTGTCGCTTAAACGCGGACGTGTACTGGCACTGGTAGGGGGAAGTGGAAGCGGAAAATCGCTAACCTGTGCCGCCGCGCTCGGCATTCTTCCGCCAGGTGTCCATCAAACTGCGGGAGCCGTTCTTGCAGATGGTAAACCGGTTTCCCCTGGCGATCTGCGTGGTGTAAAAGTTGCGACAATTATGCAGAACCCACGCAGCGCATTTAATCCGCTGCGAACCATGGCTGCACATGCGCGGGAAACCTGCATCGTGCTTGGGAAACCTGCAGATGATGCCACGCTTATCACGACTCTGGAGGCCGTGGGGTTAGAGGATGCCGCTCGTGTTCTCACTCTTTATCCCTTTGAAATGAGTGGTGGTATGTTGCAACGCATGATGATTGCAATGGCGGTGCTGTGTGACGCGCCGTTTATTGTGGCAGATGAACCGACAACCGATCTGGACGTGGTCGCGCAAGCGCGCATTCTCGATTTGCTGGACAGCATTATGCAAACCCGTGCGCCAGGGATGCTGCTGGTGACCCATGATATGGGCGTAGTGGCGCGACTGGCCGACGAGGTGGCGGTAATGGATCATGGCAATATCGTTGAGTACGGCGACGTTCAAACTCTGTTTCGGACGCCTCAACATACCGTCACGCGTAATCTGGTTTCTGCACATCTTGCTTTGTACGGCATGGAGTTAGTCTTATGACACTACTGACGGTTACGGGTATTTCACATCAGTATGCCCATGCGAATTTGAGCGGCAGACACCAGCATCAGTCTGTATTAAAGGATGTTTCATTAACACTTAAAAGCGGTGAAACTGTTGCTTTGCTGGGGCGCAGTGGTTGTGGCAAAAGCACACTGGCACGTTTGCTTGTTGGTTTAGAATCTCCGACTCAGGGTTGCGTCAGTTGGCGGGGAGAGCCACTCACCCGGTTGAATCGGACAAAGCAAAAAGCATTTCGCCGGGATATTCAGATGGTATTTCAGGACTCCATTAGTGCCGTTAACCCACGTAAAACCGTACGTGATATTTTACGTGAACCCATGCGCCACCTGCTATCACTTAGTAAAACAGAACAACTCGCGCGTGCAAACGAAATGCTTAAAGCGGTTGATCTGGACGACAGCATACTCGACAAACGTCCGCCACAGCTCAGCGGTGGTCAGCTACAGCGTGTCTGTCTCGCACGGGCATTGAGCGTTGAGCCTAAGCTATTAATTCTGGACGAAGCGGTGTCTAACCTTGATCTGGTGCTGCAAGCTGGCGTAATTCGCTTGCTCAAAAAACTGCAACAGCAGTTTGGCACTGCCTGCCTGTTTATTACCCATGATTTACGCCTTGTCGAACGTTTTTGCCACCGGGTGATGGTGATGGACGACGGGAGAATTGTTGAAACGCAAATCGTGGGTGAGACACTAACTTTCTCTTCTGATGCCGGACGAGTACTACAGAATGCGGTACTCCCCGCATTCCCTGTGCGTCACACTCAGGCATCATAAGGTTTAAATTGGATGTTACGTACGCTCACGCTTAACTGCGGCATGTTTTGACGTTCCGCCCTTGTTTAATCAGGTCTGTAAGCATGCCGATCGCCGTCGGAATATCGTTACTGGAGGTATTTCCGTAGCCAATCACAAGACCAGAAACCGCGCCGGGCCTCGTACAGAATGATGACAAAGCCTGAACGCCCAGACCATGCTGGTGGGCTAATTCAGCGATCCTTTTGTCATCATCTCCCGCTGCCAGCTTCAGCGTCAGGTGCATTCCTGATTTACCCCCGAGAATCTGATCTGGTGAAAAGTCGGCTATCAGCGCCTCGCGTAAAATACGCTGGCGCTCGCGGTAGAGTCGTCGCATCCGCCCCAGATGTCGGCCAAACTCTCCACTTTTCATGAAATCAGCCATAGCCATCTGCTGCAATTGTTGGCCATTTCGGAGAATTTCATTCAATACCGTTTTTGCCTGTGCCATTACGCGCGCAGGAAGTACAAGGAATCCCAGCTTTAAGGAGGGAAACATCGTCTTACTGAACGAGCCGATGTAGAGTACAGGCGTATGTGATACGAGTCCCTGCATGCTGGCTATCGGTCCGCCAGAGTGCCTGAAGTCGCCATCGTAGTCGTCTTCTATCAACCATGCTCCGGTGCGGCTGGCTTTTGAAATCAGCGCCAGTCGTCTGGCGACGGACATCACCGCCCCGGTGGGATATTGATGGGCAGGGGAGGTATAAATTAGCCTTGGTGTATGGGTCGTCCATGCATCCTTTGGTACGCGTATACCTTCTTCGTCCACCGCCATCAATACCGTATGCAAATTACCAGCAGAGAATGCTGCCTTTGCCCCACGATAGCCGGGGTCTTCCATCCAGACTGTATCGCCAGGATCTGTCAGCAGCGTTACGCAAAGCTCCAGCGCCTGTTTTGCTCCCTCAGTCACGATTATCTGGGAAACATCGCAACGCACTCCGCGCGCAACATACAGATGCGTTGCTATCGCTTCTCGTAGAGTGCGTTCGCCTGCCGGTTCGCTATAGCCCAGCGAGTGGGATTGCAACTGTCTGACCGCCCGGTCAAGGGAGCGTCGCCAGGCAGCCAGCGGAAATTCCCTGATTGCGGGCATGCCGGGAGATAACAGTGCATCGTGTACCGGTTGTAACGGGGTTTCCAGAATCGGTCTGAGGCGATCAGCCAGACGGACTGCGGGCGTGTCCGGCGATACCGGGGAGACGTTTTTGCGGTCGGCGCCTGACAGGGATGCCACACGAGTGCCCTGGCGATCGGCCAGAATATACCCTTCTGCTGCCAGGTGTTCATAAACGTTCACAACGGTATTTCGCGATACACCGAGCTCTTTTGCCAGCGTTCGGGATGATATCAGACTCGAGCCCGCCGGCAGGTGGCCACTCAGAATCGCCTGCTGAATACGCTCTGTAAGCTGTTTTTGCAGAGATAGCGGTTCACCGCCTGGGGCGATTGCCCCCGGCGTCAGAGGGGCGGTGATATCAAACATATGTCGTGGACCCATCAAAAACTAAAACCGTGGCTCTTTTCAGGATACCACAATTATTTCATCCTCTGACTCTGTTAATGATCCCGTCTCAAAGGAGCTGATCTTCACCATGACTAATATAATGAATCGCTTTAACCAGCCTGTCGGCGCCGAACTCTCTGGCTGGAGTGGCGCGAAACTTCCCGGTGAAAAATCACTGGAAGGTCGCTATTGTCGGCTTGAACGCATCAGCGCTGAACGTCATGCAGCTGATCTTTATGAGGCATACTGCGAAGCGCCGGATGAGCGCGACTGGACCTATCTGCCGTCAGGACCTTTCGAGAGTGAAGTATCCTACCGCACCAGTCTGCAGAGTGCCGAAACGTTGCGCGATCCGCTGCATTACGCTGTGATTGATAAGGCCAGCGGCAAGCCGTCTGGTACGGTTGCACTTATGCGGATTGATCCCGCTAACGGGGTCATTGAGGTCGGCTATGTGACCTATTCGCCGCGCATGAAGCGTACGCGTATATCTACGGAGGTTATGGCGCTGCTGCTTCGCTATGTTTTTGAGGAGCTCCGTTATCGCCGGCTGGAATGGAAGTGCGACTCACTCAATGCTCCGTCCCGAGCGGCGGCAGAACGCTTCGGCTTCCGATTTGAAGGCATTTTCCGCCAGGCCGTTGTGTACCGCGGGCGCAACCGTGACACCGCCTGGTATTCAATCATTGACGGTGAGTATCCTGCGTTGCGCATCGCCTACGAAAAATGGTTAGCGGCAGATAACTTCGATGATGATGGTAATCAACAGGAAAAACTCGGTAACTTGATTGCAAAAATGCGACAGGATGAACCGCAATATCGTTAAGCCTGCAGCAGGCAAAATCAGCATGGACATCCCTTTCTTGATCTGTTTTCCATAAAATACTACTGTATATAAATACAGTTATTGTGAAGGCAGATCATCATGTTGTTTTTCCAGCCTGCGGAACCCCGCGAAATCAAAAGCTTCCCGCTATTCAGTGACCATGTGCCCTGCGGATTCCCCTCGCCAGCTCAGGACTATGTTGAGAAGCGTATTGACCTGAATGAGTTGTTAGTGCGTCACCCCAGCGCAACGTATTTTGTAAAATCTTCCGGGGATTCCATGATTGGGGCAGGGATCAGTAATGGTGATTTGCTGGTCGTCGACAGTTCCAGAAAAGCAGTTCATGGCGATATTGTTATTGCTGCCATCGATGGTGAATTCACGGTTAAACGTCTGCAACTTCACCCGACAGTTATGCTTAAACCGGAGAACAGCGCCTACGCTCCCATTCTGCTGGGTAGCGAGGAGACGCTGGATGTCTTCGGTGTGGTGACGTTTATCGTAAAAGCGACTGTCTAATCATGTTTGCACTGGTTGATGTGAACGCGTTTTATGCCAGGTGTGAGACGGCATTCCGGCCAGATTTGAAGGGAAGGCCGGTTGTCGTTCTGTCAAACAACGATGGCTGTGTTATAGCCCGAAGTCCTGAAGCAAAAGCCGTCGGGGTAAAAATGGGCGATCCATATTTCAAACAAAAGGATTTGTTTCACCGCTGCGGAGTAGTGTGTTTTAGCAGTAATTATGAACTCTACGCGGATATGAGTCTCCGGGTGATGTCCACACTGGAAGAGTTGTCCCCCCGCGTGGAGATGTACAGTATAGATGAGGCGTTCTGCGATCTGACGGGCGTAAGGAATTGTCGTGATCTGACCGACTTCGGCAGGGAAATCTGCGCAACGATACAACAGCGCACTCACCTCGCCGTCGGGGTCGGCATTGCCCAGACCAAAACGTTGGCCAAGCTGGCTAACCATGCGGCAAAAAAGTGGCCGCGGCAGACGGGCGGTGTTGTGGACTTATCGAATCTTGAGCGACAGCGCAAACTCATGGCTGCATTGCCTGTCGATGAAGTCTGGGGGGTGGGTCGCCGTATCAGCAAAAAACTGGACAGCATGGGGATTAAAACGGTTCTGGATCTGGCTGATACCGACATCCGTTTTATTCGCAAGCATTTCACTGTCGTACTCGAAAGAACGGTACGTGAATTGCGTGCTGAACCTTGTCTGGCGCTGGAAGAATTTGCACCGGCTAAACAGGAAATAGTCTGTTCCCGGTCGTTTGGTGAATGGATCACCGGATATGAGGCTATGCGTCAGGCTATCTGCAGCTATGCGTCGCGAGCTGCGGAAAAACTGCGTAGCGAACATCAATATTGCCGGTTCATATCCGTTTTCGTTAAAACCTCGCCATTTGCGCTGAATGAACCGTTTTACAGTAACAGTGCATCGGTGAAGCTGCTTACTCCAACTCAGGACAGCAGGGATATCATTGCTGCAGCGATACGAAGCCTGGATGCCATATGGAAAACTGGATACCGCTATCAGAAAGCGGGAATCATGCTGGGTGATTTTTACAGCCAGGGCGTGGCCCAACTCAATTTGTTTGATGATAACGCACCGCGTGCAGGCAGTGAAAAATTGATGGAGGTACTGGATCACCTGAATGCTAAAGAGGGCAGAGGGACGTTGTATTTCGCCGGGCAGGGGATCCAGCAACAGTGGCAGATGAAGCGAGAAATGCTCTCTCCTCGTTATACCACCAGATACGCAGATCTTCTTCGAGTCCGCTAGACTTATGAAGCCAGGAAAGTCCGGTGATTCACACCCAGACAGCTACGCTTATAGAGGTATCAAATATCGGGAGGGGTTATGCTAACTCACTCTGAAGCAAAACGATGGGCCACCTTAATGCTCAAGGCAGCATTATGTGATGGTATGAAGCACGACGAAATTTCCCGACAGGTGCATCTTGTCTGTGATCATCATGGAAAGGAGTGCCTTGAAGAACTCATAGAGGAAATTCTGATAGAGGCAGGTCGAATAGGACCTAAACATAGCAATGGACAACTGAGACATCATTGAGTCTCAACTTCCGCTGCTTCCCTCTCAAAGCGTTTAATTTAGGGGGGAACCAAAGCAAGGGGAAATCGGCGCGGTATTGACAGAGGATGCACCCATTCTGGTCCCTGATTTTCTGTATTGCCAACGACTTATGTCACGAGGGTAATGCGAATTGGCCAGCCAGTGCCGCGCCATCATTACTGGCACTTCCGTCTCCTTTTTTTATGTTCTGTACTTCTCATCCGGCCTTTTCCCCTTCAATGTAATGCTACTCTTTAAGCAAACTTATCGCCTGAAACAAATTCTCGCTGCAGCGCCAGCCCTGTCTGTGAAATCGAAACTGGTTATGTTGCGGGCGTAAGCGATTGTCGGGCGGTCTGTCCGATCGCTGGTGATAGCTAACTCGTGATTTTTGTTAACAAAAAATGTGCTTTTTTTAAATAAATCTGTAACTTTATCTCTCGGAGACGGTGTGACTTCACCTTATCATCAGTAACAGAATAATTGACATCTTTGACAAGCACTCAGGGCTGTTATGCAACAATATAAGCGGGTAATTGGTTTGGTCATACTGTTAACTATCAGGGTGGGTTCGTGAAGATTGTGCAGGATAAGCTCAGAAACAGGCAGGCATTGCTGGTATCGGGCCTGATTACTCTGATATTTACCTCGTTGTTCCTGTTTATCATTTACGAACAACGTATGGCCACTGCGAGTGAAGGGATCAACCGTCTGCAATCGCGCATGATGGACATTTTTAACGACAATGAACTTCTCTCTGATGCAATTGGGGAACGCTATCATCACATCAGAAATGCCGGGCAATGTGGCGATATGTCGCAATTCGTTCCGCGGAATAAGGACGAATGGGGAATCAATGCCGATCGAGCGCGTGTACATTCGGCATCGGGGAGTATTATCGCCAAAAAAATCAGTAGTCAGGCTCTGTGTATGTACACGGCGGCTGAGTTTATTCGAGGGAAGGTGAACGAGCTGAATCCGGGGACCTTCGATGCACATCGTTATATCATCGCCAAGGATGCTGACTATTTTTACTGGTTTATGCCTGCCGATGCTCGTAACTTCAATTATTCTGATTCTGAGATGGCGAAGGATGTTTCCAGTTTTTTCTATCCGCCCGTCGATTTTTATACCCGATTACTGCAAAAAAATGTCAAAAACAAAGCTCTCAGTTCAACGAACTTTTATACCGATAAAATTACCGGTGAAAAGGCGTTTAGCGTGGTGAGTTATATCTACGATCTTTCAGGTAAAGAAGTCACTGACCATATTGTGGCGTACCTGGTTTATGACCATGCGAAGCCGGAACTAAAGGAGGCGCTGGCGAACGCGTTTGAGTATCGGATCCCGGCGGGACTTAACGTGGCGCTGGTCAATTTACTCAACCTGGAGAGTCTTTGTTTATCCGGAAAATGTAATGGCGCCCACTACTCGGTCAGAAGTTTGTCAGAAAAATATGCCCTGCATTATTCAATCTCACTCAGCCGATTTATGGTGCGGGATCCCCAGGCCGGGATTGTTATTCTCCTGGCGCCATTCTTCTTCATTATGATCAGCTTTTCGTTGAAAACATGGCTTAATGAGAGTGATCTCAAGGTATATATCGACTCCCTGACCGGCTGTTTTAATCGCAAGATCCTCGACATTATCAAACGACGGGATTTATCACACTGTTCAGTGGTGCTGCTGGACTGTAATAAGTTCAAGGCTGTCAACGACACCTGGGGCCATGCGGCTGGGGATCGTGCGCTGCAAACTATTGCCACAGAATGCTGTCTAACACCCGAACCAGTCACGATATCGTGATCCGCACCGGTGGGGATGAATTTATGATCCTGCTGTTTCGCTCCCAGGCGAGTGATGCTCTTGCCATAGCCGAGCGTATTAGTGGGCAGGTCAACAGCCACGTATTTGTGGTGGATGGTCATACAGTGCCGCTGTCGGTGTCATGGGGTATTGCAGAAGTTAATGGTGAGCTGGATGTGGCAATCCAGAATGCGGATAACGAAATGTATAAGATGAAACTGGCAAAAGTATAAAAGCCGCCAGAGGAAGTTCTGGCGGCTTTATAAATTACTGACGGGTGGCGGCTTTCATCGCACTGGCAAAAGCTTTCAGTTCAGACAGCATCTGTTCCGGAGCTGAAACATTTTTTTCGATGATTTTTACAACCGCTGAGCCGGAAATGGCGCCAGCAGCACCTGCTTCAATCGCCCCTTTTACCTGCTCAGGCGCAGAGATACCAAAGCCCTGTAAGGCGGGAGGCGCATTGTATTCTTTCAATTTTTCGACCAGATGGTGCAACGGTAACGCTGCCCGATTTTCTGCACCTGTTACGCCTGCCCGCGAAAGCAGGTAGGTATAACCGCGTCCACTGGCGGCAATCTGTTGTAACAGTTCGTCGTCAGCGTTCGGCGGGCAGATGAAAATAGGTGCAACGTTATGGCGTAATGCAGCAGCCCTGAACGGTGCTGACTCTTCAATTGGCACATCAGCCACTAACACAGAATCCACGCCGACTTTTTCACACTGAGCGTAAAACTCGTCAATACCTTTGCTGAAGACCAGATTGGCGTACATCAGCAAGCCAATAGGAATGGCAGGGTGCTTCTGACGAATCAGCGCCAGCATTTCAAAACACTGCGACGGCGTGACGCCTGCTGCAAACGCACGTAATGTGGCTTCCTGAATTGTCGGGCCGTCAGCCAGTGGGTCAGAGAACGGAATACCAAGTTCAAGTGCGTCGGCACCGGCGTCGATTAATGTATCAATAATTTTCAGTGACTGTTCAACAGAAGGATCGCCGAGGGTGACGAAAGGGACAAAAGCGCCTTCCTTGCGGTCTTTCAACTGGGTAAACAGGCTTTCATAACGTTCCATCAGATTTCCCCTCGCGCTTTCAGAATATCGTGTACGGTGAAAATGTCTTTGTCGCCGCGACCGGAGAGATTGACCACCAGCAACTGCTCTTTTTCCGGGTTTTCATGCATCATTTTCAATGCGTGTGCCAGGGCGTGAGAAGATTCCAGTGCCGGAATAATTCCCTCATGGAGACACAGCGTTTTAAAGGCTTCCAGCGCTTCGTCATCGGTAATCGAAACATAGTCAGCACGACCGATGCTGTTCAGATAAGCATGCTGTGGCCCGACTGACGGGAAGTCCAGGCCCGCGGAAATCGAGTAGGACTCTTCAATCTGTCCCTCTTCGGTCTGCATCATGGGGGATTTCATACCGAAGTAAATCCCGACGCGACCATGCTTTAATGGTGCGCCGTGTTCACCGGATTCAATTCCGTGACCACCCGGCTCAACGCCAATCAGACCGACGCTGGCGTCGTTTATGAAATCAGCAAACATGCCAATAGCATTTGAACCACCGCCGACACAAGCGATAACCGCATCCGGCAGGCGGCCTTCTTTTTCCAGGATCTGCGCTTTGGTTTCTTCCCCGATCATGCGCTGGAATTCACGCACAATGGTTGGGAATGGGTGCGGGCCAGCCGCCGTACCGAGCATATAGTGCGCGGTATCGTAACTGCCAGACCAGTCGCGCAGCGCTTCGTTACATGCATCTTTCAGCGTGGCGGAACCGCTGTGTACCGGGATCACTTCTGCACCCATCAGGCGCATACGGAAGACGTTTGGCGACTGGCGTTCGACGTCTTTTGCACCCATGTAAATGCGGCACTTCAGGCCCAGCAGAGCACTGGCGAGAGCAGACGCAACACCGTGCTGACCCGCGCCGGTCTCCGCGATGATTTCGGTTTTCCCCATGCGTTTTGCCAGTAACGCCTGGCCCAACACCTGGTTGGTTTTGTGCGCACCGCCGTGCAGCAGATCTTCACGCTTGAGATACAGCGTGGTGTTTGTGCCTGCGGTGATGTTCTGGCATTTGGTCAGTGCAGTAGGGCGACCCGCATAGTTTTTCAGCAGATCGGTAAACTGAGCCTGAAACTCAGGGTCTTTCTGCGCACTGACGAATGCTTCTTCCAGTTGACGCAGCGCTGGCATCAGAATCTGCGGCACATACATGCCACCAAATTCACCAAAATAGGGGTTGAGTAATGTTGTCATGTCCTTTTCCTTAATATGCGCGCAGTGTTTGAAAGACCGAAGCCAGAAGACGAGCGTCTTTGATGCCCGGCTGCGACTCTACGCCAGAATTGAAATCGAGACCGGCACAGCCGGTTTTAGCTGCCTCAACGCAGTTATCTGCGCCAAGTCCGCCAGCCAGAAGAACGTTATCCAGCGATTGTCCGCCTAAAAGTGTCCAGTCAAAACGTTGACCGCTGCCGCCGAGCCCGTTGTCGAAAATGTATTTATCAACATGTTGATAGCTCCGGGCAGGCAGTGACTCACCAACGCTTAACGCTTTCCAGATTTGCACGTGTTCCGGCAATGTGGCGCGCAGCGTATCGATATATGTCTGATCTTCGTTGCCGTGTAATTGCACGGCTGTGAGCGCCAGATTTTTGACTTTTACACACACGTCATCAATATCGTGATGACGAAACACGCCGACATACTGTAGTGGTGCGCCTGCCATGACCTCACGTGCCTGCTCAACACCAACGACGCGCGGAGAAGAGGGGACAAAAATTAACCCGCCATAGATCGCACCTGCTTCATACGCAGCTTTTGCATCCTGCGCCCGGGTCAGGCCGCACACTTTATTTTCGCCGAGCAGAACGCGACGCACCGCGGCATGGAGATCGTCATGGGACATCAACGCGGATCCAATCAAGAAACCATTGGCGAAGTGGCTAAGTTCACGTACCTGGCCGTAGGTATTGATGCCGGACTCGCTGATGACGGTTACGCCGTGACCCAGTCGCGGTGCCAGCTGGCGGGTGCGATTCAGGTCAATCGACAGGTCACGTAAATCACGGTTGTTAATACCGACGACTTTTGCGCCAAGTGCAATCGCGCGTTCCAGTTCCTCTTCGTTACTGACTTCCGTCAGTACGCCCATTTTCAGACTGTGAGCCACGGCGGAGAGCTGGCGATATTGCTCGTCGTCTAATACCGATAACATCAGCAGACAGGCATCCGCCTGGTAATAACGCGCCAGGTAAATCTGGTAAGGATCGATAATAAAGTCCTTACACAGGATCGGCTGCGGTGCGATGCGGCTAACAATTGGCAGGAAATCAAAGCTTCCCTGAAAATATTTCTCGTCGGTCAGTACAGAAATCGCTGAAGCATAATGTTTATACACACCCGCAATTTGAGCCGGATCGAAGTTATCGCGGATCACGCCTTTTGACGGGGACGCTTTTTTACACTCCAGAATAAACGCGGTGCGGGTCCCCTGCAGCGCATCGTAGAAATGACGGGAGCTCGGCTGAACGTCATTTTGAAAGCTGGCCAGTGGTTGTTGCTGTTTGCGGGCGTCTACCCAAATCGCCTTGTCTGCGACAATTTTCGCTAAAACGGTTTGCATCATTTACCCTCTTGCTGCCAGTGCAGTGACACGGTCATAAGCCGCTCCGCTGCGCAGTACATTAATCACAGTTTGCGCATTGGCTTTTAAATCTTCTTCACCGTGCAGGCGCATTAACATGGCGACATTCGCGGCAACAGCAGCCTCGTGAGCGGCTTCACCTTTACCTTGTAACAAGCGACTGAGAATGTCACGGTTTTCTTCCGGAGTGCCGCCTGCCAGCTGTTCCTGATGGTATGGCGTCAGGCCAAAGTCATCCGCTGTCAGCTGATAACTCTTGATTTCGCCATCATGCAGCTCAGCTACGATGGTTGGCGCATGCAGTGAAACTTCATCCATTCCGCCGCTATGAACCACGGCCGCACGCTGATATCCCAGTACGCGCAGCGTTTCGGCAATCGGCAGTACCAGTTCCGGACTGTAGACACCGATCAGCGCCAGCGGCGGATGCGCCGGGTTAATCAGCGGCCCCAGTACGTTAAACAGCGTGCGGGGTTTTAGCTGCTGGCGGACCGGCATTGCGTGACGAAAACCGGTGTGGTACTTCGGCGCAAACAGAAAGCAGACGCCCAGTTCATCGAGTGCCAGCCGGGATTTATCGGCGTTCATATCCAGATTGATGCCAAATGCCGCCAGCAGATCCGAGGATCCAGACTTACTGGATACGCTACGGTTACCGTGTTTAGCTACTTTTAACCCACAGGCTGCGGCGACGAACGCGCTGGCGGTGGAAATATTGATACTGTTGCTGCCGTCGCCGCCGGTACCAACGATATCGGCGAACAGATAGTCCGGACGCGGGAACGGTGCGGCATTTTCCAGCAGAGCGGTGGCTGCACCAGCGATTTCATTTGGATGCTCACCACGCACTTTCATACTCACCAGCGCAGCGGCCAGTTGTTCGGGCTTCAGTTCACCACGTACTACGGCGGAAAACAGCTGGTGGCTCTCCTGTTGTGTGAGCGTTTGAGCCTGGTACAGTTTCTCCAGAATTGGCTGCAGGATGTTGGTTTGTTCCAGCTTCTGTTGCGCCCAGGCCAGCGTTTGTTCCAGTAAACGTGCGCCCTGGGTGGTGAGAATCGACTCAGGATGGAACTGGAAACCGCACACGCGATCGGTGTCATGGCGCACCGCCATCACCATGCCGTTAAAGTGGGCGTTAATGGTCAGTCCGGCTGGAACGTTACTGCCTACCAGCGAGTGATAGCGCGCTACCGGCAGCGGATTCGCCAGACCTGCGAACATAGCCTGGCCGTCATGCTCAATGCTGGAGGCTTTGCCGTGCAAAATTTCACCAGCCTGACCCACATATCCACCGTAGGCTTCGACAATCGCCTGATGTCCCAGACAAATGCCGATGATCGGCAGCTTACCGCGCAGACGGGTTAACAGCTCCGGCATACAGCCTGCTTCGCTTGGCGCACCGGGGCCTGGCGAGAGCATCAGTACCGGGTTTTTCATAGTCGCTAACCGGTCAATTAACGTCTGTGCCGGAATATGGTTACGGTAAATGACGACGTTATGACCGTTAGTACGCAGCTGATCTGCCAGGTTATAGGTGAAAGAGTCGATGTTATCGAGCAGCAGAATATCAGCCATTAGAATGTCTCCTGTGCATGGTGCGCGGTAGCGATAGCACGCAGAACCGCACGTGCTTTATTACGAGTTTCATCGGCTTCAGACTGCGGAACAGAATCCAGAACAATCCCGGCACCGGCCTGTACGGTGGCAATGCCGTCTTCCACCAGCGCGGAGCGGATCACAATGCAGGTGTCCAGATCGCCATGGGCAGTGAAATAGCCTACTGCTCCGCCATAGCTACCGCGGCGGCGACCTTCCGCTTCCGCGATAAGCTGCATGGCGCGAACTTTTGGCGCACCGCTCAGCGTACCCATGTTCATACAGGCGCGGTAAGCATGCAGGACATCTAAATCGTTACGCAGTTCGCCCACGACGCGGGAGACCAGGTGCATAACAAATGAATAGCGGTCAACTTTGGTCAGATCAGCAACGTAGCGGCTGCCCGGTGTACAGATTCGTGCCAGGTCGTTACGTGCAAGGTCCACCAACATCAGGTGCTCAGAAAGTTCTTTGTGATCGGTGCGCATCTCCAGTTCAATACGACTGTCGAGATCGCGATCCAGCGTTCCGTCTGCACGACGACCGCGAGGGCGGGTCCCGGCAATCGGGTAGATCTCAATCTGGCGGCTGGTGGCATCGTATTTCAGTGAGCTTTCCGGGGATGCACCGAACAGTGTGAAATCATTATCCTGCATGAAAAACATGTACGGGCTGGGATTGCTCTTCTTCAGCACATAGTAAGCGGCCAGTGGTGACGGACAAGGAAGCGAAAAACGGCGGGAAGGGACCACCTGGAAAATTTCGCCTGCACGAATGGCTTTTTGCAAGCTACGTACGACTGCACCGAACTCTTCGTCGCTCTGATTGCACTCACAGCGCATGTCTGGTACATCCGTGACCGGTAGCGGCGGCGCAGGTTCGGTTAACTGCTGGCTCAGCTGTGCCAGACGCGCATTCAGACGGCGTTTTTCCTCTTCACTGGGGGTAAATACGCTGGCCTGGATACGAGTGCTTTTTTTCTGGTGGTCGATGACCATCAGTGTTTCAGCCAGGTAGAAGCAGTAGTCAGGGCAACGGTTACCCGCTTCAAGCTGAGGTAAATCTTCAAATCCGGCGACTAAATCGTAGGAAAACAGACCGCCGAAGAACATCGCCTCACGCTCTTGCGCCGGAACGTTGACCAGTTCCTGCAATAAACGAAAAGCGTCAAAAACGGAAAGCGAACATAAGCGGGCATCTTCATCCAGCAATGGGCTTACGGCCGGAAAACGCAACTGGCGGACGTTTGGCTGTTTCTCATTGTCAACACCTGCGGGCAGGGCGGCATCCAACAGAGGGAGCAGCGATGCACCGTTAGCAGATAACGCCTGAATGGTGACAGTGTCACCTAAAGCGGTAATTCGCAACGCGCTGTCGACCAGCAGCAGGCTTTTCAGATCATCTTTGCTGTCGATATCGGCAGACTCCAGCAACAACGTCGCCGGGCGAGCGCCGCAGACCTGATGGAACAATGCTGTCGGATTCTCACGATAGGCGGCATCACAGGCCAGCAGTTCAAGTGTCGGTTTTTGTGTTTGCATCGTTATTCTCATTAATTTTGTTCAAAAAAAAGCCCGCTCATTTAGCGGGCCTGGTATCTGGTTGCATATTGCAGACGTAAGACACTGCCCGAAATCAGGAAGTGCGCCACCAACCATGCAGTACAAATGTTGCTTTCATCTCAGATACCTTCTTCATGTGAACTTTCGTACTAGTTAACTAGTTCGATGGAATAAAGTCAACACCTGATTTCAGTAAATTTGTCGGAACCGCTATGATGAGCGTGATACGACATTTATAGAAACGGGAGCCGCCTTGAGCGACACGAATTACGCAGTGATTTACGACCTGCACAGTCATACAACGGCGTCCGACGGACGATTGACGCCAGAAGCGTTGGTACACCGTGCGGTAGAGATGCGAGTCGGTACACTGGCGATCACCGATCATGACACCACGGCAGGTATTGCGGCGGCAAGAGAAGAAATTTCACGTTCGGGTTTGGCGTTAAACCTGATCTCTGGCGTTGAAATTTCAACAGTCTGGGAAAATCATGAGATTCATATTGTGGGTCTGAATATTGATATTACACACCCCATGATGCGTGAATTCCTGGCAGAACAAACGGAGCGTCGTCAGCAGCGAGCGCGGTTGATTGCTGAACGACTGAATAAAGCCCATATTCCGGGAGCATGGGAAGGGGCGTTGCGTCTGGCTGATGGCGGAGCTGTCACGCGGGGGCATTTTGCGCGTTTCCTGGTGGAGTGTGGAAAAGCCACCACTATGGCCGATGTATTTAAAAAATATCTTGCCCGCGGGAAAACCGGTTACGTTCCGCCGCAGTGGTGTACAATAGAACAAGCTATTGATGTCATTCATCATTCTGGCGGTAAGGCGGTGCTGGCTCATCCTGGCCGGTACGATCTTAGCGCTAAGTGGCTGAAAAGACTGGTTGCACATTTTGCTGAACATCACGGTGACGCGATGGAAGTCGCGCAGTGTCAACAGTCTCCCAATGAGCGTACCCATCTGGCAACGTTAGCACGCCAGCATCAGTTGTGGGCATCACAAGGGTCTGATTTTCATCAGCCATGCCCGTGGATTGAATTGGGTCGTAAACTCTGGTTGCCCGCAGGCGTTGAAGGCGTCTGGCAGCTTTGGGAACAGCCCGAGACTACAGAGAGGAAAGTATGAGCCAGTTTTTTTATATTCATCCTGATAACCCACAACAGCGACTGATCAACCAGGCCGTTGAGATTGTGCGTAAAGGTGGGGTGATTGTTTATCCAACCGATTCCGGCTATGCGTTAGGCTGTAAAATTGAAGATAAAAGTGCCATGGAGCGCATTTGTCGTATCCGTCATCTGCCTGATGGGCACAATTTTACGCTGATGTGCCGCGATCTGTCCGAGCTGTCGACCTATTCTTTTGTGGATAACGTTGCCTTTCGTTTAATTAAAAACAATACGCCAGGCAACTACACGTTCATCCTGAAAGGGACAAAAGAGGTGCCGCGCCGACTGCTGCAGGAAAAACGCAAAACTATCGGCCTGCGCGTACCATCAAATCCAATCGCGCTGGCGCTGCTGGAGGCGCTGGGTGAGCCAATGCTCTCCACGTCGCTGATGTTGCCGGGCAGTGAATTTACCGAGTCCGATCCGGAAGAGATCAAAGATCGTCTGGAGAAGCTGGTTGATTTGATTATCCACGGCGGTTATCTCGGGCAGCAGCCGACAACGGTTATCGATTTAACCGATGATTCTCCGGTGGTATTGCGTGAAGGCGTCGGCGACGTTAAACCTTTCTTATAAGGGCGCAACTCGGTATACTACGCGGCCTTAAAATGGCGCTGACTGGCGCCGTTGATTCTCCTGTTCGACGCCTGTGAAGGCGCACAAGGTAAATATTAAATCCTTTAAAATTAATGGTTTAATATCATTCGGTTAATGGCTGTTACCAGATTGTGTGACAGCCAATAGCCACACCTCGACTCTCATGGTGTATGTACACCATTCCCTTCAATATTACGCTTATGCCGAATGGCTCTGCACGTTGACTTATCATCAACGACCTGAATGGTTTCTTATACCTAAAGCAGATAGTTGCATATACTATGCTCGATAGTTAACCTGAGATAAATCTTGGGATGCAAGAGTTATGATGATGTCTGCAAAATCCAAACGAACATACAAGTATGGGGATCAACCTATAAGAATAACTACTGTACAAGTTGTCGCAGAACAGTTCGGAGGTGCTGCAACGGCTAATCAAGTGGATGATTATCTTAGAGGGATATTCCCGCATTATAAAGACGATACTCGCCTTAACCTTATTGTAAACACGGTTAACTGCAATCGGAGCTACTGGAGTTTCAACAAAACAGCCAGACGAACGGATAATGTAACACATCGTCATCACCAGTATGACCGCTTATTCAAGCGAGGGAATATTTTTGAAATCTATGAACCCTCAGTTCATGGTATTTGGGAGTTATACCAGGATCAACAAGGCAAATGGTGTTACCGCAAGGTAAAATCTGAGTTTGAAAAGGCTGTTGATGCTGCGTCAGAACTGCTCCCGTCAGAACGCAAAGAGATTTTAGAAGCTGAGAGTAAAACTCCTGAGCTAATCGAGGTTACAACGCGAGTTTATAAGCGAAGCCCCTATGTAGTTGCTGAAGTTCTTTTAAGAGCTAATGGTAAGTGTCAAAGCTGTCAGCGTGATGCACCTTTCCTGAAAGAAGATGGTACTCCATTTCTTGAGGTTCACCACATTGAGTGGCTTTCTAAAGGGGGAGAGGATTCCGTGGAAAATGCTATAGCATTATGTCCAAATTGCCATAGGCAAGCTCATCATGGTGTTTTGGAATTAGTGGCGGTTAACAAGCAAGATTGAACACAACTTTTCGCACAGGATGTCCATGAAAAAACTCGAATGGGGTAAATACGCGCTGATCTATCTTGCGGGGTTTCTGACCAGTTTCAGTGGAGCTTTAGATAGTTTAGTGAGAATTCCTTCCTCCTATAAAGAATTAAAGAATACGTACATCTACGATAGCGAATTTTTAACAGGTCAATGGTCAACAAATGCTGAATACTCAGCGGACAGTGGCGAACTGGGATTAGATCCTTCACAACCAAAGATGACTTTGAGTATGGAGGCATCCGAGGACGGAAGCGCGAGCGGTGAAATGATGAGTGAAAAAATCTGTGATGCTCTACCGCTTACTTGGGACATTAGGCTTGAAGCAGACGCGCCGACATTCCGTGATTTCTTCCTTAACCGAAAGTTTTATTTGAAGCAGTTGCATGAAGGCAGAATGCAAACTGTTGCAGTATTGGAATTAATTAACGAGGATAGAAAGCGTGGGGCAATGACGTTTAAAGTTGTTGCTGATGGTACAGGTGCACTACCGAAGCAAATAACATTGGCTAAAAACCTCCCTCAGTTTAAGTCTGATTTCAAAGAGTTGTCCGATTATTGTGCAGAATCACCAACGAAATTCTGGAAGGATTATTATCAGAGGCAAGGCAAAAAGTTTCCATGATAAAGGGGGAATGCGCCCCCTTACGTGTTATCGGCTATCCTCTCAAAGCCTGTAACCACATCATAAGCAAATGAAGCTGGCTTCCTGTCATAGCTGGCAATACAAGAGAAAATGTGATGAAAATATTAGCTCTACTTGTTTGTTTTATAAGTTCTTTGGCATTTGCTGATGAGACAGGAGGTACTCAAAAAACGAAGATTGTTGTACCACCTGATTTCTTGAAACAGTTCTTCACCATAACCAGCGTGAAAATTTCAACACTAGATGGTTATGTCCCGATAGTGGAAACACGAAATAAGGTCGTTAAACTTCCTGCGCAACGTATAGATTCTCTCAACTATACAGTGAGAGTTGATTCAACTGATGCAGGTTTTATCAATGATGTGGCTAGTAGTGACCACGGTATAAAAGGGATATTGGTTTGTAATAACCCTTCAATAAAATCACTGATTATGAGTAAAAATGCCGTTGTTTTAGTATCCGTTGAGAATAAAGAGGGGGAACCTATGTCTGTGACGCTATATGACAGCGAAAGTTGCAAGAAAAAATCGAATGCTTAGGGGGACTTACACTGTTGGTTCTTGGTTCATCGAGCGGATATGCTGAATTCTAAATACATGCTCATTATAAGGATACTCAGCACAGCAATATGTGAACATCTACTCCATTGTGGCAAGAAGGGGAGCTTTACGTTTTCTATCTACTAATTGCAGAAGGGCTGGGGAAAACTGAGAACACTACAAGGCAGGTAGTCATCCACCCTAAGTTAATCGAATGGGGTTTCATGGAGTACGTTGACCGCCAGTGGAAAGAGCGGGTTTTCTCAGAAGTGGCAGGTACGAACATGACAAAGATCGGTAAAGTGTTTGCGGATCTGCGTGATCAGCTTGGTATTCCGTATCTTGATGATTATGGGCAACGGCGGTTGCTGCATTCTATCCGTCACTCGGTCTGTTCTTCGGCAATGGCTGGCTGGGTCTCTAACATTCTTCATCTGCAACAGACGGTAGGTCACGAGAAGAGCGGAGGGATCACTAAACGCTATCTGCATATGTTTCCGCTGTCTTCGGTATGTTATGTAATTGATGGTATTTGTTGGGTTTGAAACAATGTGTAACTAATCGCACGCTAAGCCACTATGTTATAACTTATTGTTTTTAATTGATATTATAAGATTGTCTGATTTTTCCATGTTACTAATGTAGATGATATTATCTTTTCGAAAGGCTCTTAACCGCATAGATATAGATGGGTGGGGATGTAGATTAAGAGCTTTAAAATAGGAACGTTAGTGTGATGCAGGTCACGTTCCTTTTGATAAAACCATATTGTCTGTGAAGGTTGCTATCTGCTATTATAGAAGCAATAATCGTATGAAATTATTGAAAAATAAGGCAAGGCATTTCAATGGCTCTAAAAGTTTTTATAAGCTACTCACATAAAGATGAAACATATAAAGATACTTTAGATGAACATTTGGCTTTACTAAAGCGTAAGGAAGTTATTGATACATGGAATGATAGAAGGCTAATACCCGGTCAAAAATGGGAGGCCGAGATATCTGAGAATCTATTGGATTCAGATATCATTATTTTTCTTGTTAGTTCGAGCTTCATTTCTTCCGATTATTGTTATGGTATAGAGATGAAAAAGGCATTAGAACAACATAATAGCGGTGATAGCATTGTTGTACCATTAATTATTCGCCCTTGTGATTGGGCATCGGCAGATTTCGGAAGTATACAAGGTCTGCCAAAAGATGCGAATCCAGTGTCTAAATGGGAGAATGAAGATGATGCTTGGTTAGATGCAGTCAACGGTATTAAAAAGTTAATCAGTAGCATTGGTGAAAAAAAAAACTAACTCCATCATCGTCACAAGTCTTGGTTAGCAAAGAAACTTTAAAATGGTTGGATGATACAGAGGTTGTTTTAACGCATAGAGCTGTAACTAAAGTAACACTACGTGATATCTATGTTTCTTGTGACATGAAAAATGCCACAGCCGCTGATGTTGTCAAAGGTAATGAAGTAGAATATATAAATTCCGATACTATCATAAGTAAGCAAAATTATTATTTGATTACAGGGGAAGAGCAACAAGGGAAAACATCCTTACTCAAAAATACTTTTAGGAGATTAGCTGAGGGTGGGATTCCTGTAGTATATATTGATGCAAGAAATATCAAGACATCTGATATTGATGTGGTTATTGGAAGTGAATTAAAAAAACAATATGATAACTTTTCTATTGAAAGTTTTTTACACGAAGATATAAAGACTGTTCTAATTGATGGGATCGACTTTATTGGGTTAAATAATAAATATCGCGATCTTTTCCTGTCTAATTTGAAAGAAAAATTCCAGCACATAATAATCACATGTAATACATCTTATTCATATATCTATCCGGAAATTTATGAGTTAAATGATTTTTCCGTATATGATCTATTAGGTCTTGGTCATGCTAAACGTACCGAGCTAATAGAAAAGTGGATTTCCTTAGGTAAAGAGGAGTCTATAGATGAATCTACATTGTATGAGCAATGTGATGAGTTCAAACTCAAGTTAGATACTATCATTAGAAAAAATATTGTTCCTCCAAAGCCAATTTATGTTTTAATTTTGTTACAGATGTTTGAAGCCTATTCTCAGCAAAATCTCGAAATGACTTCATATGGACACTGTTACCAGCAATTAGTTTATCAATCCTTTGATCATGCAAAAATCCCTAAAAAAGATGTTGAAAAATACCTCAATGTATTGACTGAATTAGCATGGAGAATGCATACAAATAATGGTTTTATACCTGAGTCTGAGTTGCCATTGTTTTTTAAAAACTATGGGAGTATATATTTAACAGTAAATGGTGAAGAAATTATAAAAATATTAAGAAATAATTCTATATTATTTTCTGATGGGTTGAATATAAGATTTAAGTATCCTTATTTATTTTATTTCTTTGCCGCAAAAAAAATCGCGGAACAATATGTGCAAGATGAACAGGTTCGTAGTGGTTTTCGTAATCTTTTGTCATCATTGCACAGAGAGGATTATGCAAACATATTGGTTTTTGTAACTCATCATACAAAAGATTCTTGGGTTTTAACTGAAATCAAAAATACGCTTTCTGAGCTTTTTCACGAGCAGCAACCAGCCACTCTTAATAAAGATCAGCTTACCTTTATGAGTGAATTTATTGCACAAATCCCTGAGCTTATTTTAGAGCAAAGAGAAATTAAAACCGAGCGTGAAAAACATGATCGGCAACTTGACAAAATAGAAAAAGTGCATGCTGATACAAATCATTCAGATGAAGACTATGAACAACCAGATATATTAGCAAAAATAAATAAAACCTTCAAAGGGATGGAGGTTTCCGGACAGATTATTCGTAATAGATATGCAACTCTGACACGGCAAGATTTATACGATTTAGCATCTAACGGTTCTGAAACAGGTTTAAGGTTTTTGGAATATTTTATCCAACTCTCGAATACTGCCAAAACTGAAATTGTTTCACTTATTGAAAATACACTGAAAGAACATCCGAATTTAACTGATGAGCAAATAAGTAAACAAGCCAAGCATGTTTTTCTACAAATGACATATGGTGTAATCAATGGTGTTATACGAAAAATAGCTTCATCAATTGGCTCCAGAGAAGCGTCAGAAATTTACTCATCGCTTAAGTATAAAGATTCCGAATCTCCAGCGATTATATTGCTTAATCAAGCTATTGAACTGCAATTTATGCGGATAATTAATATTCCAAAGCTATCTGATACTACACAAAAATTGAAGGGTAATCCGGTATGTCTCAGAATATTAAAGGAAATGGTTATTCAGCATACGTACATGTTCCCTGTAGGGTATAAGGAAAAACAACAAATAGCTGAACTACTCGACTTAAGTGTCAAACAGCAACGTATAATGGATTCAAAGAAAATAGGGAAGGCTTAATAAAAATAAATGAATGCATCCATAGTCGCATCATTTATTTCCAGTTGCCTCTAATTCTCGTTATAGCGATTAAGGATACTTAATCGCTACTAATAGTTACTACTATGATCATGTTGCTTTGTTGCTTTGTTGCTTGAGCTGCTAAGCTCTAACTTATTCAACTCCTGAACTAAGAAACCAGAATTATCAAATATCAGAGAGATGATCGAATGTCTTTAATCGGTAGAAGGTGGCTTTGCTGATCGCTAACCTTTCTTGGACTGCTGCTGGTGGTAAACCTTGTGCTAACAACTCTTGTACCTGTTCAACTGTCGCTTTAATAGGTCTGCCGCAATGCTTACCTTCTGATTGTGCACGTTTTATTCCTGCTGTTCTACGTTCTGCTATCAGATCTTTTTCCAGGCTGGCAAGTCCTGCCATCATAGTCAGCATCGCTTTACCAACTGGTGTTGATAGGTCGAACCCTTCACGCAAGCTGACAACTTTCACGCCTTTTGTCTGCAACATTTCCACGGTGGAAAGAACATCAATCGTGTTACGCCCCAGGCGGTCTATAGCAATCACGATCAGCGTATCGCCTTCTCGCACATAGCTTAGTAGTTCACCAAACCCTGGACGTTCTCCTGCCTTAATTGCACCACTCACCGCTTCATCGCTGAACCAGCGAGTGACGCTATAACCAGCATCGGCAATCTGCTGCTTCTGGTTTTCAACGTTCTGGTCGCTGGTGGAAACTCGCACGTATCCGATCACAGTAGTCATGATGCTCTCTAAGTCTCAAAAGATAGTATCAAAATAATAACTGTCTCAAAATAAAAGATCAACCTTTTGAGATAAGGCGAAACCGCATTCTGTGGTTGCGTCGATGTGGTCTTAAAAGGAGATGGTTTTGAGACTTGAAACGAGGAGTTGAATTCGTTTTGACGAGCGAAGATGAAAATGGCGTGATCACTCACGCCAGTCGTTGCATGAGATGATTATTCTTTGAAGAACTGTGTGACTGCCCATCCACCATGACCGCCTGGGGTAATGAAGAAAACAAACCCCTTATCGTCTACGTTTTGAATCTCAACTGCCATCGATTCTTTTAGGAGACGGCATTTACCGGAAGTGATGAGGCCCATCATACCCTGTTGGTCTTTGTCCTGGATGTAACTGATCATCTCGTAAAAGTCGGTCAGCTTTTTACAGTTAAATGTACCTTCCTTTAGGGTTGCGGTATCTCCATGACTCAATGCATAAGCGTTCGGTATCACTGACAAAAATATGGCGGCTGCGAATAGTTTTTTCATTACCGCCCCTTATAGCTCGGAGCATTCGCTGAGGTTGTAAGTGCCTTTTCTACCGTCATCATTAACCAGATGCAGAACAAAAATGAGCGGGTTGCCGTCAATGAAAGACACGGCGACATTGCCGTTGTCGGTGCTATAGAGCTTGGCAATTTGCTTCTCCCCGATGTACGAGAGATCCCAGCTTGCGTTATTTAAACTGAAATGCATCTGAGAACCATCAATTTCAATGCTGGATTGTGCTGTGACTGTCTTCCCATTGCTACCCAGTTGCCCTTGCTGAAGAGCTTCACATTGATAGGAGCTTGCATAAGTTGACAGAGGCAGTAGTAAGAGTGCAGCAAGAGTTATCCCCTTCATAACGTTCCTTTATTCGATTGGTGTTAGACATTCATCGGGAATCAGTATAAAACCATCAATTGATAAAAACGATCGGTTTATCATTTATCGATCGATAAAATTGATCAATGTTGAAACTATAATGTCTTGCACAGTTCTTCGCTATGGATGAGTCTTGATAGACGAAAGAGCATGCACAGGAGAAATGCAGTGAGAAGAGCACTGATAGTGATATTTGGGTTACTGGTTTCACAGATGGCAGCAGCAGGACAGATCACAATGACCGATCCCCAGCAGGATACGACCGAAAATGGTAAGACGCGTTGCACCTACGAAAACAGCATCTATCTGTTCACCTACGTTACCAAAGGAAAATGCCCATATGCGAAGACATTTGATACTGCGGACTCAGAGTGAAGGGGACTTAAAATCGAAAGTGTTGTTTAATATCACGTAAAGACAGGTGTGCTTAGCACAAGCCTCCAACGGATTGATTGTTAATTCTTCTGATAACGGCACGGCGCAAGGCTTTACGCAAAGTTATTGATAGTTTCAGTCGTTACTATTTAGTTGGTTTAGCAACTTCATCCCGAATCAACGGTGCTTATTTACCTGCGAATTACCGCCGGGTTAGATGTCTTTTTGATAGGAAATACTTAGGGTTGTTGCATGGACGATTCGGAGTGAGCAGGGCGACGTTCTACCGTAGGGTCAAGAGTTTATCGGTAATCGACGCGAAGCGCCGGAACCATACTATTATGCGCTGGCCTTGGTGACAGGCTCACGCCGCGCATGAAAGATAGCCATTACAGGAGAGATCATTTTTGACAAGTTACCTTCATCAAAGGTGCTCCTCCTGTGCAGGTGCTTGTTATGCTCGCTACGCTCCCAAACATAAACCTATTAAACCCAACTAACTTAAGGTTAGCTAATTGGTTTTCTCTCTCTTGGGCTACTACCGCCCAAACTTTGCTTAATGCCATCCAGCGACTACGCCGCCATTAACAACACTCTGCAATGATCCAATGGCATTCCTGCCTAATGTCATCCACCGATCTTGATTAACCACCAACCAAACAACCACCCTAAATCCTTTAGGCTGTCTGTTTATCTGGTGCAAGGTAGCTATGACATTACCATACGTGCAAACATCCCAATCCAATCATCACTGATTGTCTCGTGCTGATGCACTTCAGTGCAGAGAGAGAATCTCTCTACTATTATAGCGAATTTGGTAGGTGTCTGTATTTAAAGGGAAAAATAGTGTGAAAATCGCCATTTTTCACTTTTTTTCTCAAGAAATGGCGAGATGGTGTTCGTGAATGGAAGGCAGGGCTGTCTTCTCTGGTGGCAACTCCTACCACAGATTTTGATTTACAGCAACCATCCATTCCTGGTATAAAGAGCACTAATCGCAAAGCAAAAATGCAACACGTTGAAAATAATCAAAAATATTTTACGAAATCACCGTTTGGGTATTGACAAACGTTAGTGAAATAGTGTACTATGGTAAGTATGAAGGGGAGAAAACCTTCTGAAACTTTTCAGCCCTGGGCGGGGTAACTGCCTGGGGCTTTTTGCATCCAAAATCCGAAGGAGGCCATTATTGAAGTATTACAACAGTGACCAGGTGTTTAATGACCTGGTGAACGGCGAAGTGAAACGCCACGTTATTTACGCATCAATGCAAGCAGCAAAATCGAGAGGGTATACAGACCGAATGGAAATGTTTCAATCTGCACTTATCCGTTATGACCAATACCGAAAGGAGAACACCAACTAAGGAGGAACATTGATTCAAGCATACGAAGACGGTTATTTTTTCAGAGATGCCCCGCAACACGATCACCCGCTTTCAGCATTTTCCAGACCTACCCAACAACTCGTTTCTTTAGATAATGTTCTGTACGTTGTCGAAGTGGAAAGTGGTGAAATTCTTCACTACGATTCGACAGAGTATTTGCTTGATGGCGGTATTGTTCAGGGTCTGCATTTGAGCTACTCGATAGCAGATACCGCTAAATCAAAACAGGCACACCGTGAATACGCTAATAAGTTGGGCGACCTTCCAGGGAATGCATCCTATAACGGGATCAAGGAATACGCAGACGTATTAACCAAGCCAGATTTCACGAAAGTATTTGCATTGTGTAACGAAGTTGACAGGCGAAACTTAGCATTTATTAAACGTGCAGATCTGTGCGTAATACTGAACACCACGCCGGATCATCTCAATCGTGTTTTATCTGGTCTTGAGCGTAAACACTACATCAAAGTTGATAAAGCTGAACACCAGAAAGGCACTTTGAAAGTGTGGGTTAATCCTTCGTTTGTCTGGAAAGGCGATTTAGCAAACCGCTACTTATCTGGACACATGCAGGGCTTTCCGATTCTGGAGCGAAAACGCCCCATAAAACGCTCTGACGTGCTCGATACGCTTACGGCGGCTGCTATGGTTGCTTATGATGCCTGGCACATTGAACACGGACACAAGGTCAATCAGCCTCATTCTAATGAATGGTACGCAGAGATCACGCTGTACGACAACGCCTACGGCGAAGGTGTACGCCTTGCATCAGAAAATCAGACATTAAACAGGTTATTGAACCCGGCAACATCTGAGGATGACTACATCCGTGAGTTATTCACTACGACCCAATACCGGGAATACTTGCAAATATTAGCAAAACTAACAAGGAGAACATATTGATCGAATATTTAATAAGATACGACGCTGACTGTACTCAGAATAATGATGCTCAAGTATGATTATCGCACTCTACTGGTATCTGCTATTCCTGTTTATCTGGGATGTAATCCGCACCTTTGAACGACGTAGAAAAACAGAACGCAAAACTGAATCTCGGGATGTTTTAGGTAGTGGCTGATACTGAAAAGGGGCTTACGCCCCTTTTTCATTTCTGGAAGTCAACCACACAAAGCAGGTCTTTTAGTGATGGGCGGTGCGTGTAAATGGACGTTACTCCTAAACTCTGTGTCCTTGAATGACCGACAACAAACTGCATCAAAGGTAAAGATACGCTTCCAGATGCAAGGCAATGGCTCACGAAAGTGTGACGAAGGCTATGTATGCGCCTTTTTAGTCCAAACTCATCATAATCAGGAACACCAGTTTCATTCATCAACTTAGCCCATTCTTCAGTAGCGGTAGTGTAGTTAGGTAAGTCAAAGAAAATTAGATCGCTATCATTAAGAGTTTCGGCAAGATTGAGCAAACCTGACTCTAAAATCCTATGGAGTGGTATCTGGCGTTGGGCTTGTTCGGTTTTCCCATCTTCTATAAAAATGTACCAGCGTGAAGTTTCTTCATCTAAACGAATGTCCCGCTTTCTGATAGAGGCAATCTCACCACGTCGAGCACCAGTATAAATGAGGGTAAGGAAGTACCATTTGCGCCAATCGTTGTTTTCCAGTGAGAACAGCTTGGTCTTAAGTTTACTCAACTCAGCGTTACTGAAATGGCCTCTACGGTTTGGCTTCACCTCAAATGAGATTCCGTCGGTAGGGGATTTCTCTAACAGATCTTTGGTGTCAACGAGGTAAGTTTTAAAAAGCGAGCGCCAGATCTTGAGATGTTTTACAACATGCTGGCTACTGATCAGGTCTTCCTCTGGAACGTCATAATCAATGCATTCAGGCAAAGATAGATGCTTGTATGGCAGCTTAATACGAGTAGGTAAGTTTTCGGTCACTTTCAGCGCTTCACGAATATCTTGCTTTGTAACCCGATCAATCGGTTTATCACCAACAACGTAAATCAGTACATCAAAGAAACGCTGGTTCTCGTTAGCAATGCTTGCACGCCATTTTTGACCTTTTTCTTCAACATACCGAGTCCATGCTTCGGATAGTTTGATTTCCTGGCTTGCTGTGTCTTTAAATTCCGTTGATAAAGACTAATACTTTGCGGTGAGGATTTCAGTTTCTGCTCTTCTAACTGAGCTTGCAGTGTGGCAATGAGTTGGCGATATCGCAGCAGATCATTCGAAAAGAATGCTTCATAGGCTTGCGCGACGGTCGCGCGGCTCATATCAATAGCAGCGCCCACTTGATTAGCAAGGGGCAAATCATCCTTGGAAAGTTCAAGTTTCATCATCTGAAGACTTGCAAGCACTTCGTTTGCCAATTGATCGCTACCATTCATCATGCGTTGGAAGTGTGCTTCTGAGTAACCTTGAGCTGCCTCAATCGTATCAGAAGCTGTTAAAGGATGGTCAGGATTCATGTTTCTGTGCCATCGTCCTAACTCTGGCAGACGCTTCACTTCGGCAACATCCCTTTCGAGTGCATGTAGAAGATAGTTGTCAAAGTCCTGCTTAGTAGCGGCTCGGTAGCCCTGTATTTTGCGTTTGAACTCATCGAGGCTCATCGTTCCATTCTGCACAAGGGAAATGAAAGGACGGATTTGGTTCATGATCACTTCTGCTTGCTTTCGGCTATCAGTACCGAGACTTAAGCGCACAAAACTTGTTGAATCATTTAGTCTAAAGTTAGTGTAATATGTGCGCCCACGAATCATTGTGTGTGACAGCTTGTGTGACACGTTGTTTGCCATTCTGTGTACCATGAAAGAGTTACAGATCAATGAGTTAAGTTGATGTTTTAGTTAACTCGTTGTTTTTGAAAGTATACCAGACGCCTGTGAAGGCGACACCTAAAGGAAGCTCTATGAGCGAAAAGTTACAAAAAGTGCTGGCGCGCGCTGGCCACGGTTCTCGCCGTGAAATTGAATCCATTATTGCAGCGGGTCGCGTGAGCGTTGATGGCAAAATCGCCACGCTCGGCGATCGCGTTGAAGTGACGCCTGGTCTGAAAATCCGTATCGATGGTCATCTGATTTCGGTGAAAGAATCTGCGGAGCAAATCTGTCGCGTTCTGGCGTATTACAAGCCGGAAGGTGAACTGTGTACCCGTAATGACCCGGAAGGTCGCCCGACCGTTTTTGACCGTTTGCCAAAACTGCGCGATGCGCGCTGGATTGCAGTTGGTCGTCTGGATGTGAATACCTGTGGTTTACTGCTGTTTACCACTGATGGTGAGCTGGCGAACCGTCTGATGCACCCAAGCCGCGAAGTTGAACGTGAATACGCGGTGCGCGTGTTCGGCCAGGTTGATGATGCAAAACTGCGTGATCTGAGTCGTGGCGTGCAACTGGAAGATGGTCCGGCTGCATTTAAAACGATCAAATTCAGCGGTGGTGAAGGGATTAACCAGTGGTATAACGTCACGTTGACTGAAGGGCGTAACCGCGAAGTGCGTCGTTTGTGGGAAGCTGTAGGCGTACAGGTTAGTCGTTTGATCCGCGTGCGTTATGGCGATATCCCGCTGCCAAAAGGTTTGCCACGTGGTGGCTGGACCGAGCTGGACCTGGCGCAGACAAACTATTTGCGTGAGCTGGTGGAGTTAAAGCCGGAAACCTCATCGAAAGTCGCCGTTGAGAAAGATCGACGTCGTATGAAAGCGAACCAGATCCGCCGTGCGGTTAAGCGCCACACCCAGGTCGGCAGCAGTCGTCGTCCGGGTGGTCGCAGCAACAACGGTTAATCATGAGTAGGCCTGATAAGCAACGCGCCATCAGGCGTTAGCGCGTGGAGCCGGATGCGGCGTAAGCGCCTTATCCGGCCTACTGTTAGTAATCGATCCCCATCTGGGCTTTCACGCCCGCTTCAAAGGCGTGCTTAACCGGGCGCAGCTCGCTGACCGTATCCGCTAACTCCAGAATATCGCGATGACATCCACGGCCGGTAATAATAACCGTCTGATGCGAAGGGCGGGTATTTAAGGCGTTGAGAACCTCTTCAAGCGGCAAATAGTCATATGCCACCATATACGTCAGTTCATCCAGTACCACCATATCCAGCTCAGGATCGGCCAGCATGCGTTTACCATGTTCCCACACGGCCAGACAGGCGGCAGTGTCTGATTCACGGTTTTGGGTTTCCCAGGTAAATCCTGTCGCCATTACCTGAAACTCCACGCCGTGGGGTTCCAGTAAGTTTCTTTCACCGTTCGGCCACGTGCCTTTAATGAATTGCACTACGCCGACTTTTTTTCCATGACCGACTGCACGCGTGGCGGTACCAAACGCAGCGGTGGTTTTCCCCTTACCGTTGCCAGTAAAGACAATAATAATTCCGCGTTCATCACTGGCTGCGGCAACGCGTGCGTCAACCCGCTCTTTTACGCGTTGTTGGCGCTGCTGATAGCGTTCTTCACTCATTGGGCTATTCCTGGTTTACGGCCCGGTTGGGCGTCGAAGGTCATACCGGTTTTACGGCGGCTGTCGTCGCCCATCAGCCACAGGTAGAGCGGCATAATATCGGCGGGTGTTTTTAATTTTAGCGGATCTTCTGTCGGGAATGCGCTGGCTCGCATGCTGGTACGTGTACCGCCGGGATTGATACAGTTAACACGCAGATGGCGGTTCTGGTACTCATCTGCCAGAACCTGCATCATTCCTTCAGTAGCAAACTTGGAGGTAGCATATGCTCCCCAGTTGGCTCGTCCCTGGCGACCGACACTAGAAGACGTAAACACCAGCGACCCGGAATCAGACTGGAGTAATAAAGGTAACAGTGCCTGAGTCAGCATAAAAGTGGCATTCACGTTAACCTGCATCACATCCTGCCAGACCTGTGGATTTTGCTCACTCATAGGGCAGATATCGCCCAGTAATCCGGCATTGTGCAGAACGCCATCCAGGCGTGGATAATGCGTGGCGATACGCTGCGCCAGTTGGTGACACTCTTCAGAAGTGCAGGTCAGCAGATCCAGCGTAAACCACAGTGCTGTAGAGCTACTTTCAGCGGAAATTGCATGGGCGACCTGGCGCAGTTTATCTTCGTTGCGACCCAGCAGAATAACGGTCGCACCGTAGCGCGCGTAGGTTAGTGCGGCTTCACGTCCGATGCCATCACTGGCACCGGTGACCAGAATAATGCGATCGTGTAACAGATCTTGTTTAGGTTGGTAATGCACGGCTACTCCTCGGCGACGCTCTGGCCATCCCGTTCGCTATAACTTGTCGGCTTTATGCCTTAAACCCTGCTATTTTTCAATCAGCCAAAGGTAATAACACCGCAAAATGAACACTTTGTCATGCTTTTTGCTGATTCTGCTGCCGAATGGATGAAGCAAGACGAGCAAACACGCCTGTTGTACACTGAGCAAAAGTAGCGTTGTTAAACCAAGGTGGGATACGTGGAATTGTTGTCTGAATATGGGCTGTTTTTGGCAAAAATCATCACTGTCGTGGTGGCAATTGCGGTTATTGTCATGCTGATTGTGAATGCTACTCAACGCAAACGTCAGCGTGGGGAATTACGGGTCATCAATCTCAGTGAGCAATATAAAGAGATGAAAGAGGATCTGTCGATGGCCCTGTTGGACGGTCATCAGCAAAAACTGTGGCATAAAGCGCAGAAAAAAAAGCACAAGCTGGAAGCGAAAGCTGCCAAAGCAAAAGCGAAGCTGGGGGAAAGTGCATCATCAGACAAACCCCGCGTCTGGGTGCTCGATTTTAAAGGTAGTATGGATGCCCACGAAGTCAGTGCGTTACGCGAAGAGGTCACGGCGGTACTCGCGGTAGTAAAACCTCAGGATCAGGTGGTTGTTCGTCTGGAAAGTCCTGGCGGTGTGGTTCATGGTTATGGACTGGCTGCATCACAGTTACAGCGTCTGCGCGATAAGCAGATCCCGTTGACGGTAACGGTGGATAAAGTTGCGGCCAGCGGCGGATATATGATGGCCTGCGTGGCGGATAAAATTGTCTCAGCGCCGTTTGCCATTGTCGGCTCAATTGGGGTTGTTGCGCAGATCCCTAACTTTAACCGTTTTCTGAAAGGCAAAGACATTGATATTGAGCTACATACTGCCGGACAGTACAAACGGACGCTGACGTTGCTCGGTGAAAATACGGAAGAAGGGCGACAGAAGTTCCGCGAAGATCTGAACGAAACCCATCAGTTGTTTAAAGATTTTGTTCATCGCATGCGTCCGACGTTGGATATTGAACAGGTTGCCACCGGGGAGCACTGGTTTGGACAACAGGCGCTGGAAAATGGGCTGGTGGATGAGGTGAATACCAGCGACGAGGTGATCCTGAGCCTGATGGACGGTCGTGAGGTGCTTAACGTTCGCTATATGCAGCGTAAAAAGCTGATGGACCGCTTCACCGGTAGTGCGGCTGAAAGTGCCGATCGCATATTGCTGCGTTGGTGGCAGCGTGGGCAAAAACCACTGATGTAAGCTTTAAGACTATACAAATGAAAACGCGAGGCACAGGCCTCGCGTTTTGCTTTTAATCGATCAGGTGATACTTCTCAGAAAGTACGTGTGCCAGATGTTTAAACATATTAAACACAGCTGTACTTTTGGGCGTCGGTAGCCCTTGCTCGTCTAAAAAGTAATCTCCGCTGAAAACCAGCACACCATTACGCTGCGTGACTCCAGTGGCGACAATCCCCGCCAGCGTGTCCTCATGCTCACGAATGATTTTGTTGGCTTCAATCAGCAGTGTTTCGCGATCGATGGGTTGAGTGTCTTTATGCATTATTTACTCCTTAAACAAGGACATTAGTCTACGCCGAGCCCGGCTTTTGGGCAAATATTCCCTGACAAAAACGGTGGTTTTACGACAGTGTCGTTACTGGCGAGATTTGTTTTTGCATGCTAATAAAGTTGCGTAACGCATTTTATCAGGTACAGTGTGACGCTTTCGTCAATCTGGCAACAGATTTGCTTGACATTCGACCAACATTCCGTCGTGCTATAGCGTTTTCGTGCAAAAAATCCTGTTAACTCAGTTACATGAGAGTTACATTACGAACGCGCAATCAGTACAAGGGTTGATATCCGCCGACGCAGAGACCATATCGATGTCTCGTCGCCAGTGGAAGGTGAATCAACGCGCGGCGTATTCCTGGAAGAATCAAATTAGGTAAAGGTGAATATGGGTAAAGCTCTTGTCATCGTTGAGTCCCCGGCAAAAGCCAAAACGATCAACAAGTATCTGGGTAATGACTACGTGGTTAAATCCAGCGTCGGTCATATCCGTGATTTGCCGACCAGTGGCTCAGCAACTAAAAAGAGCGCCGACTCAACCTCCACCAAAACGGCTAAAAAGCCCAAAAAGGATGAACGTGGCGCTCTCGTCAATCGTATGGGTGTTGACCCGTGGCACAACTGGGATGCGCGCTATGAAGTGCTGCCTGGTAAAGAGAAGGTTGTTTCTGAACTGAAACAACTGGCTGAAAAGGCCGACCACATCTATCTCGCAACCGACCTTGACCGCGAAGGGGAAGCCATTGCATGGCACCTGCGGGAAGTGATCGGGGGCGATGACACCCGCTATAGTCGCGTGGTGTTTAACGAAATCACCAAAAATGCGATTCGTCAGGCGTTTGAAAAACCGGGCGAACTGAACATTGATCGTGTTAATGCGCAACAGGCACGCCGCTTTATGGACCGTGTCGTGGGCTATATGGTTTCGCCGCTGCTGTGGAAAAAGATTGCGCGTGGCCTGTCTGCCGGTCGCGTACAGTCGGTAGCCGTGCGGCTGGTCGTTGAGCGTGAACGCGAAATCAAGGCATTCGTACCAGAAGAGTTCTGGGAAATTGATGCTAATACCACCACGCCATCCGGCGATGCATTGCCGCTGGAAGTGACGCATCAGAACGATAAACCGTTCCGCCCGGTTAACCGCGAGCAGACGCTTGCCGCAGTAAGTTTGTTGGAGAAAGCGCGTTATAGCGTACTGGAACGTGAAGATAAGCCAACCAGCAGTAAACCTGGTGCGCCGTTCATCACCTCCACGCTACAGCAGGCTGCCAGCACGCGTTTGGGCTTCGGCGTGAAGAAAACCATGATGATGGCGCAGCGCTTGTATGAAGCAGGCTACATCACCTATATGCGTACTGACTCAACGAATTTGAGCCAGGATGCTGTATCTATGGTTCGTGATTATATCAGCGACAATTTTGGCAAAAAATATCTGCCGGAGAGTGCGAACCAGTACGCAAGTAAAGAGAACTCGCAGGAAGCGCACGAAGCAATCCGTCCTTCTGATGTCGCCGTGCAGGCGGAATCGCTGAAAGATATGGAAGCTGACGCGCAAAAACTGTATCAGCTGATCTGGCGCCAGTTTGTTGCCTGTCAGATGACACCGGCTAAATATGACTCCACCACGCTGACCGTGGGCGCAGGTGATTTCCGCCTGAAAGCGCGTGGACGTATTCTGCGCTTTGATGGCTGGACTAAAGTTATGCCAGCACTGCGTAAGGGCGATGAAGATCGTATTTTACCTGCAGTGGACAAAGGCGACGAGCTGACGTTAATCGAACTGACGCCAGCGCAACACTTCACCAAACCGCCAGCTCGTTTCAGTGAAGCGTCACTGGTTAAGGAACTGGAAAAACGCGGGATTGGTCGCCCATCCACCTATGCGTCGATCATTTCTACGATCCAGGATCGCGGCTATGTTCGGGTTGAGAACCGTCGTTTCTACGCTGAAAAAATGGGCGAAATCGTCACCGATCGTCTGGAAGAAAACTTCCGCGAACTGATGAATTACGATTTCACCGCACAGATGGAAAACAGTCTCGACCAGGTGGCTAACCACGAAGCCGAATGGAAGGGTGTGCTTGACAACTTCTTCAGTGATTTTACTCAGCAACTGGATAAAGCCGAGAAAGATCCTGAAGAGGGCGGCATGCGTCCTAACCAGATGGTACTGACCAGCATCGACTGCCCGACCTGTAGCCGTAAGATGGGTATTCGTACCGCCAGTACCGGTGTCTTCCTGGGCTGTTCCGGTTACGCACTTTCGCCGAAAGAACGTTGCAAAACCACCATTAACCTGGTGCCAGAAAACGAAGTGTTGAACGTGCTGGAAGGCGACGATGCAGAGACCAACGCCTTACGTGCGAAACGTCGCTGTCAGAAGTGTGGCACGGCGATGGACAGCTATCTCATCGATCCAAAACGTAAACTGCATGTATGTGGTAATAATCCTACTTGCGACGGTTACGAAATCGAAGAGGGCGAGTTCCGTATCAAGGGTTATGACGGTCCGATCGTTGAGTGTGAGAAGTGTGGCTCTGAAATGCACCTGAAAATGGGGCGTTTTGGTAAATACATGGCTTGTACTAATGACGAGTGTAAAAACACCCGTAAGATCCTGCGTAACGGTGAAGTGGCCCCGCCGAAAGAAGATCCCGTTCCGTTACCGGAGCTGCCTTGCGAAAAATCGGACGCGTATTTTGTGTTACGTGACGGCGCAGCTGGTATCTTCCTGGCCGCCAATACGTTCCCGAAATCACGTGAGACTCGCGCACCGTTAGTGGAAGAGCTGTACCGCTTCCGCGATCGTCTGCCGGAGAAACTGCGTTACCTTGCTGATGCACCGCAGACTGATCCAGACGGTAACAAAGCGATGGTACGTTTTAGCCGTAAAACTAAGCAGCAGTATGTTGCCGCTGAGAAAGACGGTAAAGCGACCGGATGGTCGGCGTTTTTCGTTGACGGAAAATGGGTGGAAGGTAAGAAATAACAGCCTGTCAGCTGGATTTCTCCTGAAAGGGTCGCGAAAGCGGCCCTTTTTTATTGAAGGGTTATTATTTTTTGTCATCTCTATACAGCTCAAATTTAAATGATATAGTGGTTATAGTTAATAAGTTTTTTATTATTAAATCGTATTAGCAGCGCGACACTGCCTGCTCTCAAACGATGATCTGATGGCGCTAATCTGGATGGTTTAACATGAAATTACAGCAGCTTCGCTACATTGTTGAGGTGGTTAACCACAACCTTAATGTTTCCTCAACGGCCGAAGGACTCTATACCTCTCAGCCTGGTATTAGTAAGCAAGTTCGTATGCTGGAAGATGAGCTTGGCATCCAGATTTTTGCCCGTAGCGGCAAGCACCTGACGCAGGTGACTCCGGCAGGGCAGGAAGTCATCCGTATTGCTCGAGAAGTTCTGTCTAAAGTGGATGCCATTAAGTCCGTTGCCGGTGAACATACCTGGCCGGATAAAGGTTCCCTGTACATTGCCACGACGCACACCCAGGCGCGTTACGCCTTGCCAAACGTGATTAAAGGCTTTATTGAGCGGTATCCACGTGTGTCTTTGCATATGCATCAGGGGTCGCCGACGCAAATTGCTGAAGCCGTTTCGAAAGGTAATGCGGATTTTGCCATTGCGACGGAAGCGCTGCACCTGTACGACGATCTGGTTATGTTACCGTGCTACCACTGGAATCGTTCGATCGTCGTCACGCCGGATCACCCACTGGCGGGTAAATCATCGGTTTCTATTGAAGAACTGGCGCAATACCCGCTGGTAACCTACACCTTTGGTTTTACCGGTCGTTCGGAGCTTGATACGGCGTTTAACAGAGCAGGTCTGGAGCCACGCATTGTCTTTACCGCGACCGATGCCGATGTGATTAAAACCTATGTAAGACTGGGACTGGGTGTGGGTGTTATTGCCAGCATGGCGGTCGATCCTGTGTCCGATCCTGACCTGGTACGTGTCGATGCGCATGATGTATTCAGCCATAGCACGACTAAAATCGGTTTTCGTCGCAGCACGTTCTTACGCAGTTATATGTATGATTTTATTCAGCGTTTTGCGCCACATTTGACCCGCGATGTGGTCGATACAGCGGTTGCATTGCGTTCTAACGATGACATTGAAGCCATGTTTAAAGATATTAAATTGCCAGAGAAATAATAACAGATGTTACCTCAACGGTATCGCTAAGCGCATAGCGATACCGCTGGGAAATCTGAATGTATTTATGATTATCCATAGGGTATATAAACCGTATATTATTTATGGGGAATACCCGCTAAAGTAGTGTTAAATTAGCAAGCTCGCCAAAAACCCTTTCAAATATTTATATCCGATCAAACAATTGATTTATTTACCTTACCGGATTCGAAAATTAACTGGCTTTTTTTCACCTTTTTCTTTAGGATTTCTCTCATCTGATGATTAATTGTACCAATTGTTTGGTGCCTAAATGATAAGTGATTTCGATAGTATGAGGTTAGCGATGCCTTCTGGAAACCAGCCACAACGCCGGGATCCCGCGCTGAAACGTAAAGCATGGTCCACGGTCTTTCTTGGCTCCGCAGTGTTCTGGATTGTGGTAGCGCTCGTGATTTGGCAAGTTTGGGGATAACCATGTCCGCGCAGGAACAACAATCCTCCTCTGTGCCATCTCATCAGGATAATGAGCAAGAGAAGGAGACCAACACTGAATATGTGATGGATATTCCCGATTCGTGGCAGCTCTCACCACAACAGCGGGCATTTATTGATTTGTTCGATGAAGAAGAACAGAAGAAATAATCAATGTGTAGTTCATAATAATTATTATTAACCTGTCTTTTTGAATTTGGGACGAATACGACGTCGCAGATCCCGTAGATAAAAAACAACGTGTAAGCGATTGCATAACGTACTCTGCTGCATATTCGCAACTTCCATATCTCCTTTACAGTTCATTTCTTTTTGCATAGTTCCCGGTCATTTTGCTGATCTCCTCTTTTATCAATTCGAGTTGTTATCAAAGCGTTACATTTTGTTTGTGTTATCTTTAATACTAACCCTGAGGAAAATCAGGGGATCCAACCCTGTCATTTAAGGAGGAGCTATGTCGTCGACCCTACGAGAAGCCAGTAAGGACACATTGCAGGTTAAAGATAAAACCTACCGCTACTACAGTTTACCTTTGGCTGCCAAATCACTGGGTGATCTCACCCGTTTACCGAAATCGCTTAAAGTCTTGCTGGAAAACCTGCTTCGCTGGCAGGACGGTGACTCAGTTACTGAAGAAGATATTCATGCTCTGGCGCGATGGCTGAACAATGCTCATGCCGATCGCGAAATTGCTTATCGACCTGCTCGTGTGCTGATGCAGGACTTTACTGGCGTGCCGGCAGTGGTTGATCTGGCGGCCATGCGCGAGGCGGTTAAGCGCCTGGGTGGTGATACGGCAAAAGTGAATCCGCTTTCACCTGTTGATCTCGTTATTGACCACTCGGTGACCGTCGATCGTTTTGGTGACGATGATGCTTTCGAAGAGAACGTCCGGCTGGAAATGGAGCGCAACCACGAGCGCTATGTGTTTCTGAAATGGGGACAGCAGGCATTCAGCCGCTTCCGTGTTGTGCCGCCGGGGACGGGGATCTGTCACCAGGTCAATCTTGAATACCTGGGAAAAGCGGTCTGGAGTGAACTGCAAAATGGCGAGTGGGTGGCTTACCCGGACACGCTGGTCGGTACAGATTCCCATACCACGATGATCAATGGCCTTGGCGTACTGGGCTGGGGCGTTGGTGGGATTGAAGCCGAAGCCGCCATGCTGGGACAGCCCGTTTCGATGCTGATCCCGGACGTTGTCGGCTTCAAACTTGTTGGGAAATTACGTGAAGGGATCACTGCTACCGATCTGGTTCTGACCGTTACCCAGATGTTGCGTAAACACGGCGTGGTCGGAAAATTTGTGGAATTCTATGGCGACGGCCTGGATACCCTACCGTTGGCTGATCGGGCGACCATTGCGAATATGGCCCCAGAATATGGTGCAACCTGTGGTTTCTTCCCGATAGATGGCGTGACCCTCGAATACATGCGGCTGAGTGGTCGTAGCGAAGAACAGGTTGAACTGGTTGGTGCCTATGCCAAAGCGCAGGGGATGTGGCGCAACCCTGGTGATGAGCCGGTATTTACCAGCTCTCTGGAACTGGACATGGGCGATGTGGAAGCAAGCCTGGCGGGACCAAAGCGTCCGCAGGATCGCGTTGCATTAGGGGATGTCCCGAAAGCTTTTGCGGCAAGCAATGAACTTGAGGTGAATAGTTCGCAGAAAGACCGTCAACCTGTGGATTATGTGCTGAATGGGCATCAATATCAGTTGCCGGACGGTGCTGTGGTTATTGCGGCAATCACCTCCTGTACCAATACCTCGAACCCGAGTGTATTGATGGCGGCAGGACTACTGGCGAAAAAAGCGGTCACACTCGGTCTGAAACGCCAGCCGTGGGTGAAAGCCTCGCTGGCACCAGGCTCAAAGGTGGTTTCTGATTATCTGGCGCAGGCAAGACTCACACCGTACCTTGATGAGCTGGGATTCAATCTGGTTGGCTATGGCTGTACCACCTGTATTGGCAATTCAGGTCCGTTACCTGACCCAATCGAAACTGCGATTAAAAAAGGTGATCTGACGGTGGGGGCCGTACTTTCCGGCAACCGTAACTTTGAAGGTCGAATTCATCCGCTGGTAAAAACGAACTGGCTGGCGTCGCCGCCGCTGGTGGTTGCCTATGCGCTGGCGGGAAATATGAACATTGATCTGACGAAAGAGCCGCTCGGACATGACAGAAATGGTGACCCGGTTTATCTGAAAGATATCTGGCCATCTGCACGGGAAATTGCCCGTGCTGTTGAACAGGTCTCTACTGAGATGTTCCATAAAGAGTATGCGGAAGTGTTCGAAGGAACACCTGAATGGAAAACCATCAATGTTGACCGTGCCGACACCTATGGCTGGCAGTCCGACTCGACCTATATTCGCTTATCGCCATTCTTTGATGGCATGCAGGCTAAACCGGATCCGGTACAGGATATTCATGGGGCACGAATCCTGGCGATGCTTGGGGATTCCGTGACGACTGACCATATTTCACCCGCAGGCAGCATTAAACCGGACAGTCCGGCAGGGCGTTATCTTCAGAACCACGGCGTTGAGCGCAAAGATTTTAACTCTTACGGTTCACGACGTGGAAATCACGAAGTGATGATGCGCGGTACGTTCGCCAATATTCGTATTCGTAACGAAATGGTGCCGGGCATTGAAGGGGGAATGACTCGTCATTTGCCGGGGACAGAAGTTGTGGCTATTTACGATGCCGCAATGCGTTATCAACAAGAGAAGGTTCCGTTAGCCGTGATTGCCGGCAAAGAATATGGCTCGGGCTCCAGTCGAGACTGGGCAGCGAAAGGACCACGTCTGCTGGGCATTCGGGTAGTTATCGCGGAATCCTTTGAGCGAATTCACCGCTCTAATCTGATAGGTATGGGGATCCTGCCTCTGGAGTTCCCACAAGGCGTCACGCGAAAAACACTCGGATTAACCGGTGATGAAGTGATTGATATTACGGAATTGCAAGATATAAAACCGGGTGCAATTATTCCGGTGAATATGGTGCGGGCAGATGGCAGTAAAGAAGTGATTTTGTGTCGTTGTCGTATTGATACCGCCACGGAATTAACCTACTACCAGAACGACGGTATTTTGCACTATGTCATTCGTAATATGCTGAACTAAAATGCGAAAAAGCCTGCAAATTAACTGCAGGCTTTTTTATATGCCGAATTATTCGACAATTATGTGAAATCACTCGCTCAATAAGTGACCCATTTTGGCGGCTTTGGTGTCCAGATAATGTTCATTTTTGGGGTTGCGGCCAACAATCAGTGGTACACGCTCAACAATATTGATACCGGCTTCCGTCAGGATTTCAACTTTCTTCGGATTATTGGTCAACAAACGCACTTCGTCGACACCCAACAGCTTAAACATATCGGCACACAGAGTGAAATCTCGCTCATCTGCCGCGAATCCCAGCTGATGGTTGGCTTCAACGGTGTCATAGCCTTGATCCTGGAGCGCATAGGCGCGGATCTTGTTAAGCAGACCGATATTGCGACCTTCCTGGCGGTGATAGAGCAGAATACCGCGTCCTTCTTCAGCAATATGTGTGAGCGCGGCTTCAAGCTGGAAACCACAATCGCAACGCAGGCTGAACAGTGCGTCGCCGGTCAGACATTCGGAATGGACGCGAGCCAGGACAGGCGTCTGGCCTGAGATATCGCCAAAAACCAGTGCGACATGATCGTGTCCGGTTGCCAGTTCTTCAAATCCCACCATCAGGAAATCACCCCATGGGGTTGGCAGTTTGGCTTCTGCCACACGTTTAAGCTGCATGTATTTCTCCAGATTATGCTGGCACCCTGAGTGCCGTCGCCTGTTGGCTTCTGTATTGCGCTATTTTGCCATAAGGCGATGGTGTTCACCTAATTGCGACAACGCATTCGTTTTTGGAATGGCACAAAATTGTCAATTTTCCCGATACATACTTTTTTCAGTTATGATTGTGAGACTTATCGACGAAAGGAGATGCAATGCTGTCTATTGCAAAGCGGACCGCCTCAGGAGCCGCACTGTTGCTGATCATGCCTGTTTCAGTATGGATATCGGGTTGGGAATGGCAACCAGGCCACAATGTCTGGTGGTTAAAATCCTTATATTGGATAACAGAAACGGTGACTCAGCCCTGGGGGATCATTACGCATGTCGTTCTCTGTGCCTGGTTTTTGTGGTGTCTGAGATTTCGTCTGAAAGCTGCACTTATGCTGTTTACTATCCTGGCAGGGGCAATATTACTGGGCCAGGGTGTGAAATCCTGGGTTAAAGACCGGGTACAGGAACCCCGGCCATTTGTTATTTGGCTGGAAAAAACACACCATGTTCCTGTTGATGAGTTCTACACTTTAAAACGTAAAGAACGTGGGCACTTAGTAAAAGAACAACTGTCAGGACAGCAGGATGTTCCAACGTTTTTGCGTAAGCACTGGCAAAAAGAAACGGGATTTGCCTTTCCCTCCGGGCATACGATGTTTGCTGCAAGCTGGGCTTTACTGGCGGTAGGATTGTTGTGGCCGCGTAGACGTACTCTGACAATTGTTTTCTTGCTCATCTGGGCGACTGGAGTAATGGGCAGCCGCTTGCTTCTGGGAATGCACTGGCCACGTGATTTAGTCGTCGCAACGTTGATATCCTGGCTGCTGGTGACACTGGCAACCTGGCTTGCACAGCGGGTATGCGGGCCATTAACACCGCCTGCGCAAGAGAAGCAGGAAATAGCAGAGCGCGAGCAAGAAAGCTGACGACGATTGATTTTTCGAAATTTGCCCTCAAATCATAACGTGTAAGGCGCTTTTCCGTTTCGCACTCGTCGTGAAAATGGTAATTTAAAAGGCTTAACGCGGTAAGTTGTTCACGATTTATTCGCTCAAACCACATAACGGGAAGTAATGTGAAATATTTACTCATTTTCTTACTGGTGTTGGCGATTTTTGTTATTTCGGTGACATTAGGTGCGCAAAACGATCAACAGGTAACGTTTAACTATCTGCTGGCTCAGGGTGAGTATCGTATATCTACGCTGCTTGCTGTATTGTTTGCTGCAGGTTTTGCTATTGGTTGGTTAATTTGCGGCCTTTTCTGGCTGAAGGTTCGTGTGTCTCTTGCGCGTGCCGAACGTAAAATCAAACGACTGGAAAACCAGCTTGCGCCTGCGACCGACGTTGCGGTATCTGCCGACTCGTCGGTTGTGAAGGAATAAATATTTATGCTGGAGTTGTTGTTTCTGCTTTTGCCTGTAGCCGCTGCCTATGGGTGGTATATGGGTCGCAGAAGTGCGCAACAAACAAAGCAGGATGAAGCTAACCGTCTGTCGCGTGACTACGTCGCCGGGGTTAACTTCCTCCTCAGCAATCAACAAGATAAAGCGGTGGATTTGTTCCTCGATATGCTGAAAGAGGATACAGGCACCGTTGAGGCTCATCTCACCCTCGGAAACCTGTTCCGCTCTCGCGGTGAAGTCGATCGTGCAATCCGCATCCATCAAACTCTTATGGAAAGTGCATCGCTGACCTATGAGCAGCGTTTACTGGCGGTTCAGCAATTAGGACGCGACTACATGGCCGCGGGTTTATATGACCGCGCGGAGGACATGTTTAATCAGCTGACCGATGAAACGGATTTCCGCGTGGGCGCATTGCAGCAATTATTGCAAATTTACCAGGCAACCAGCGAATGGCAGAAAGCCATTGATGTGGCGGAACGTCTGGTCAAACTCGGCAAAGATAATCAGCGTATAGATATCGCGCATTTTTACTGTGAACTGGCCTTACAGCAAATGGGTAGCGACGATATGGATCGCGCCATGACGTTGCTGAAAAAAGGGGCTGCGGCCGATAAAAACAGTGCCCGCGTTTCCATCATGATGGGGCGCGTGTATATGATGAATGGGGAATATGCAAAGGCAGTCGAAAGCCTGCAACGCGTAATTTCTCAGGATAAAGAGCTGGTCAGCGAAACGCTGGAAATGCTGCAAAGTTGCTATCAGCAGCTCGGTAAGAATGATGAGTGGGCGGAGTTTTTGCGTCGTGCAGTTGAGGAAAATACCGGTGCTGCCGCTGAGCTGATGCTGGCTGATATCCTTGAAGCTCGCGAAGGCAGTGATACCGCTCAGATCTACATTACCCGCCAGTTACAACGTCATCCCACAATGCGCGTTTTCCATAAGCTGATGGACTATCACCTTAATGAAGCGGAAGAAGGGCGCGCCAAAGAAAGTCTGATGGTTCTGCGTGATATGGTCGGTGAGCAGATCCGCAGTAAGCCACGCTATCGTTGCCATAAATGTGGATTTACAGCTTATACGCTGTACTGGCATTGCCCGTCCTGCCGTTCGTGGTCAACCATTAAGCCAATTCGCGGCCTTGATGGACAGTAATTTAAAAAAATGCCTTGTTTAGTTACAACATACTAATGAGTGGTTATCATTCACAGTGTCAAACACCTGTGCCACATCGCCTCGCAGAAATGTAAACGCGCCTGTTAATTTTCTATTACCGCAGGTAGAATGCACGCCGTTTACCCATTTTGTGCCGCAAGCGGCGCCATCTTCAAGAAGGTCTGGTCATGACGTTTACTGCTTCATCTTCTTCCCGTGCTGTTACTGATTCTCCTGTCGTTGTCGCTCTGGATTACAATAACCGCGATAAAGCGTTAGCTTTTGTCGACAGAATTGATCCTCGTGATTGCCGTTTGAAAGTGGGCAAAGAGATGTTCACGCTTTTTGGACCGCAGTTGGTTCGGGACTTACAACAGCGTGGATTCGACGTCTTTCTTGATTTGAAATTTCATGATATTCCCAATACTACGGCGCATGCCGTTGCAGCGGCGGCAGATCTTGGTGTGTGGATGGTAAACGTTCATGCTTCAGGCGGGGCACGCATGATGACTGCAGCGCGTGAAGCATTGGTACCTTTCGGCAAAGACGCTCCGCTACTGATTGCAGTGACGGTTCTGACCAGTATGGAAGCCAGCGATCTGGCAGACCTTGGTGTGACATTGTCACCGGCTGAGCATGCCGAAAGACTGGCACGTTTAACCCAGAATTGTGGGCTGGATGGTGTTGTATGCTCGGCGCAGGAGGCGGTACGATTCAAGCAAGCGTTTGGTCAACCGTTTAAACTGGTCACCCCGGGGATTCGCCCTGCAGGTAGTGAGGCAGGTGATCAACGCCGCATTATGACGCCAGAGCAGGCGCTTTCCGCTGGTGTAGATTACATGGTGATTGGTCGTCCGGTCACACAGTCGAATGATCCGGCGCAGACCTTGAAGATGATCAATGCCTCCCTGAAACGAGGTGCATAAATGAACGACTCTAATTCTCGCCTGGTTTACTCAACTGAATCCGGACGTATTGATGAACCCAAAGTGGTGCCTGACCGCCCGAAGGGTGATGGCATTGTCCGTATTCAGCGTCAAACTAGCGGTCGGAAAGGTAAGGGTGTTTGCCTGATTACCGGGATTGATCAGGATGATGCTGAATTGGTTAGATTAGCCGCTGAGCTGAAGAAAAAATGTGGCTGTGGTGGTGCAGTGAAAGATGGCGTAATAGAAATTCAGGGTGATAAACGCGACCTGATAAAATCGTTGCTGGAAGCCAAGGGAATGAAAGTTAAATTGGCGGGCGGTTAATCAAAAAAAGCCACGGAATTCGACCGTGGCTTTTTTATAAATAACGAACTAATGGTACAGAGCTGAGAAAAGTAAACGTCTTATTATATCGAGCCAGTCAACAGTAGATTATTTACCCACCTGATGGCCAATAATACCACCTACCGCAGCACCACCCAGCGTCCCCAGCGTGCTGCCATCCGTCAGGACTGCACCACCGATAGCACCTGCACCAGCACCGATCGCGGTGTTACGGTCACGTTTGGACCAGTTGGAGCAAGCGCTCAGAGACATTGCCAGAGTAATCGCCAGAACAGCAGCGGTCATTTTTTTGCTCGTTACAAACATAATACTTTCTCCTGAATTATTGATTCACGGGATCCAGTTCTCTTTAATGATACGCCATATCAGGACGATTAAAGATATTTCCGTGAACTATGTTGCGCAGGGATGACAACTAAATCACGCAGGTGATAGTCACTTCCTGTTATATCGCTAATAGTAATTTTACGACTTTATCCTGTTAACGACAGGTAAAAAGTCTTAATTGGACCGTCAGATAAGTCTCAGAGAGAAGATGATTTGCCTGCTGACAAATCATCTGGTGAAGTATTATGCTTGGGTATCAATGATGTTTACCGTTAAACCCGAGTGTTCTAGCTGCATTTGCACGCTGGCACTGAGTTTTGCATCCGTCACTACGCGGCTGAACCGATCTAACGGACCCAGTGTGTAAGGGTGAATTGCCTCAAATTTTGAGCTGTCGGTAAGCACAATCACCTCTGCACCTTTTTCCAGCACAGCATTGACTACGTCAGAGCGCATCATGTCGCGGCCGGTAAAGCCGGTATCAGCCTGCCAGCCATCAATACCGATAAATGCCTTACTAAAGTGAACCTGCTGAATAAACTGGCGAGTTAGCGGTCCGACCATGCTTTCACTTTTTTTCTGATAGATCCCACCGAGAAGAATGACTTCACAGGGAGTTTCTTTGAGCAGATGAGCGATATAGCTGCTGACCGTAATGATGGTGACGTCTTTTTGTTCCGCCAGTGTTCTGGCCAGAAGCGCATTACTGCTGCCATTCTCAATAAAGACTGATTCGCCAGGATTGACCAGTGATGCGGCAAATTCGGCCAGTTCACGTTTCAGCGTGAAATTGGTCATCATGCGCGTTTCTACATCATCACTGTTCAATGAGACAGCGAAGCCGTGCGCACGGCGTAAATAACTCTGTTTTTCCAGTGTGTTCAGATCCTGTCGAATCGTCACTTCTGAAACGCCGGTGACTTTAGCAAGCTCAGCTACACTCATCTGGCCTTTATCGGTCACCATCTGCAAAATAGATTGTTGTCGGGAATTCATAGTATTAATTTTTTATAGCGATATCGTATCGGAAATTAAACGGAGACTGCGTTATCTGAAATCTGATGATAGCAATCACATACAGAGAACGATGCCATCAGATCTCCCACGGGGCCCTGGCTTTTTTTGACAAAGATTCTGTATCTTCTTTGACCGTATTTAACAGTTCAGCCTTAAGAATCTCGAGGTTGTGGATGGCTGAGTGGTAATCGCCAGCAACGAGGATATCCAGCACGGTATCAATACGTTCGGCCAGACGCTGTGCGTCGATATCAGACATGTTCGTCATCCTAATGTCAAAATAGTTAGAATTTCATGATGCAGAAATTCATGACAAAAGAGAAGGGAAAAATAGTATTATCCCGAACGATTGGAGAATAATATATATTCTGTAATTACATACAGATATGATCCATCCAGGAATGTCCATTTTTCCATATTCAATATGTTTACTCCTTCCGCTTTAACGCAACTTTTTATTCAGATAACGCTTATACCAGCGTTCAAATGCGGCGGCCGGCATTGGCTTGGCGAACAAAAAGCCCTGACGCTCGTTGACACCGTTCTTGGTCAGAAAGGCGTCCTCTTTCGCGCTTTCAACACCTTCGGCTATGACTTGTAGATTCAGCGCTTGCGCCACCGCGACAATGGCTCGTACCAACGACTGTGAAATAGATTGTTTGTGAATATCTCTAACAAAGGCCTGATCCAGTTTGATCGCATCAAGTGGGAAGCGGGCAAGTTGCGACAGTGATGAGTATCCTGTCCCAAAATCATCCAAATGAATCTGCGCCCCAAGCTGGCTAAACTGCTGAATAACCGACAGTGCAAGTTGTTCATTTTCAATCAAACTGCTTTCTGTTAGCTCGACGTCGATTGGACAATATTCAAAATTCAGTTCATGAAGTACCTGCTTCAAATCGGTAAAAAGGGTCTGGTCGGCAAGCTGACGAGCCGATACGTTTACCGCTACACGCAGATTTATTCCCTTATCACGCCATTTAGCCACCTGGCGCACGACGTCCAGAATAACCCAGCGTCCCAGCGGAACAATCAGCCCCGACTCTTCGGCATAAGAGATAAACTCCAATGGTGGGATTAGCCCGCGCTCGGGCGATTGCCAACGCACCAGAGCCTCCACGCTACGTACTTCGCCACGCCATGTTATTTTCGGCTGGTAATGAATAAGCAATTGATCATTTTCCAGGGCTTTACGCAGATTGGTATCCAGCCAAAGGTATTCGAATACCCGTTGATTCATTTCAGGGGAGAATACGCAAAATTGTCCGCGGCCACCTTCTTTGGCTGTATACATTGCCGTATCTGCATTGCGAATTACACTTTCGCTATCATTTCCATGCTGAGGGGCGAGGGAAATACCAATAGAACATCCGGTATACACTTCAATAAGGCCGATACGGAAAGGCAGACGCAGGCGTGTCAAAATACGCGATGCCGTGGCCTCCAGTGCACTCTGGGACGTTTTAGTGGCAAGGACAATAAACTCATCGCCGCCAAAACGGGCCAATAATTGATCTTCCTCGAGACAACTGAGGATTGCCAGCGACACGCTCTGTAACAGCTGATCGCCAAACATGTGCCCGTAGGCATCGTTAACCTTTTTGAAATTATCCAGATCGAGGTAAACAATACCTACCTGAGTGTCTCCCGCGTTGTCGATCGCCTCGCTAATCAATTCATGAATTGCGTTACGGTTGGGTAATCCGGTAATGGAATCGGTATTCGCCAGCACGCGCAGACGCTCCTGAGCGCGTCGTTCTTCAGTGATGTCGGTACCTGAACAGATCAGGAAAATTTCGTTCTTACCGCTGCCGTTATGCACAAACTTATTGCGAAACAGAAACAGGCGCTGACCCTTACAGGTCTTCACCCACCGTTCGACTTCATACGAATTGCCTTCGCGAAAAAAAACGTCGATGTTACGTCTTGAAGCGGCGGCTTCACGGCGGCTCATAAAGAGTGTGAAGACGCTTTGCCCGATCACTTCGCGCTCTCTTAGCCCGGTGTACTCTTCGCACAATCGATTAAATCGCTGAATATTGCCCTGACGGTCAAGGATAACGATAACTGAATTAGCCTCAGAGACGACCTGTTCAGCAAAAGAGAGTCCTTGTGCCAGATCGCGCGCAACAGAAGGGGTGTCATCCCACGCGGATGCGCTACCGGCCCATTCGCGTTTATTAATTTTCCGTCCGACCAGGTGAACGGGAATATCATCATCATCAATGGGAAGAGTCATTAACAGGCTGGACGTAATGACTGTCATCTCCCGAATACGATCGGCTTGTTCCGGTGAAAGCTCGATGGTTTGGTCTGTATCAGTCGCTTCGGCGATAGAAAAATGCAGGATGTTGCAATCCTCTGACAAACGCCAGTAGGGGGTGTGAGTGCCTATATAGCTATACAACGTAACCCTCTCCCGAACGTCTTTCATGATGTGTACTATCCCGTTTAAAGCGCATACAGCCACAAAAATAAGGGTAGCCATGATTCATACAGGTTGATTATGGCTGAACGTATTGTTTTATTTATATATTTATGTGTAATCCAGATTCAGGAAAAAGCAAAGTCAGTGTGCTGAAAATAGAAAAAATAATTCTGACTGGATGAAAGAAGTGTAGTGCGTGGCAGCTAATTGCGCGGAAAAAAAGAAAACGGCCTTTTCGTTACAGAAAAAGGCCGTTGAATCGATGTTTGTTACACGGCAGGACGAGCGATAACGCTGCGGGTTTCCATCCGAACTTCAGCAATAGTTACGTCAATCACGTCAGTGACTTTGTAAACCACTTCACCTTTAATTTGCACCGTGCCGCTTTCCTGGCTACATACCAGTTCATCGCGGACAGCGTGCAGGAATGGTGCCGGAATAAATGCAACAGCGCCATTATCGACTAAACGAACGCGCATACCGCCACGGCTGACGTCAATGATTTCAGCTGCAAAACGGATATCGGTATCGACTTTGTCCTTCAGGAAACGCGCGTACAGCCAGTCACCTACATCACGTTCGGCCATACGGTTCAGGCGACGACGGTCTGCCATTTGCAGGGTGATATCATCCTGCGGACGAGCGATGGTTTCACCTTTGATAACAGCCTTCAGCAGGCGGTGGTTGATCATATCGCCATACTTACGGATAGGGGAAGTCCATGTGGCATATGCTTCCAGACCTAACCCAAAGTGCGGTCCTGGCTCGGTGCTAATCTCTGCATAAGACTGGAACCGGCGAATACGGCTGTCGAGGAAACCAGAAGGCTGGGCATCCAGCTCACGACGCAGTTTGCAGAAGCCTTCCAGGGTTAATACTTCTTCGGCATCGACGTGCATACCATGGGTTTTCAACAGTGCGGCCAGCGCTTCAGCATTCGCCGGATCGAATCCCATGTGTACGTTATAAATACCAAAGCCCAGTTTGTCGCGAAGCACACGTGCCGCACAAATATTTGCCGCAATCATGGACTCTTCCACAATACGGTTTGCGATGCGGCGCGGCTCAGCCACGATGTCCAGGACTTCACCTTTTTCACCCAGAACAAAACGATAATCCGGGCGATCTTTAAATACCAGAGCATGGTTATGACGCCATTCACCACGGCTGAGGCAAATGCGCTGTAGCAGACGGATCTGACCGGCAATCGCGTCGTTTTCAGGCTGCCAGTCCCCGGTGCCTTCCAGCCAGTCGGAAACGTTGTCATACGCCAGCTTGGCTTTGGATTCGATAGTGGCTGCAAAGAAGGTGATGTTGTCCTCGATCGTACCGTCAGCAGCAATAATCATGCGACAAGCCAGAACCGGACGAACTTCGTTAGCGCGCAGGGAACACAGGTCGTCGGACAGTTCGCGCGGTAACATCGGAATATTGAATCCCGGCAGATAGTTGGTGAACGCACGAGTTTTCGCCGCGTTATCCAGCTTGCTGCCTTCAGCAATCCAGGCAGTAGGATCGGCAATTGCAACGGTTAATTGCAGTTTACCGTCAGCCAGCTCTTCGGCATACAACGCATCATCCATATCTTCAGTGCTGGCACTGTCGATGGTGACGAAATGGAGAGCAGTTAAATCCTGACGTTCCAGACCTTCATCCAGCATTTCGGTGGCCACGCCATCCGGTGCTTCTTTTTCGAGGTTATGGCGCGCCAGTGTGACCCACCATGGGACGAAGTGATCGTCAGCAAAGGTGATAAACTGAGTTAATTCAGCATAGAAGGTGCGGTCGCCTTTCAGCGGATGACGGCGCATTTCAGCTACCGCCCAGTCACCCTCTTTAAATTCGTGTTCCACACCGCGAGCAGCGCGGCAGGGAATAGCATCTTTCAGTAACGGATGATCCGGTACAATGGACAAACGGCCATTCTTGCCCTGAACTTTACCCACGAAGCGAGTCAGGAACGGTTCGACCAGTTCTTCCGGCTCGGCAGACTCGCGATCTTTTTCCGTATGGATAACCGCGACAATGCGGTCACCATGCATCACTTTTTTCATCTGCGGCGGTGGAATAAAATAGCTTTTTTGTGCATCGACTTCCAGGAAGCCAAAGCCTTTTTCCGTGGCTTTTACCACCCCTTCAGCACGTGGCGTTTGGGAATGTAGTTGCTGTTTAAGCTGCGCTAGCAGCGGGTTGTCCTGAAGCATAATTGTCTATTTTCGTGGCCAAAAGAGCGGCTGACAGTTTTACGCGAATCTGCCTGGCGCAGCAAGCGCTCTTTCAGTAAATGGATCGGTTAATGAGTCTCGCCCAGTGCGATTTTCAAGCGATTCAACCATCCGCACAATCCGCTCCAGGCCAGTAGGTTAATAGCCTGTTCTGAAGAGATACCCTGATCGAGTAACGGGGTTAGCAGTGCGGCGCTAAAACGATCGGGCGCCCGGGTCAGCCATTGTACCGCCTGTAGGGTTACGCGCTCAACTGGATGTCGCTGCTCCCAGCGCTGTAATTCGCGCTCCTCATCGCGAAGTAAAGCGATGACGTCGGCCATTTCATGCACCGAATGTGCGTATTCATTAAAGCAGGCAACGCTGCCATTAATACGTGCAGTCAGCAGAGTGGTCAGTGAAAACGCTCTTGATTGCACATCAGTGCGCAGTGAGCTGATGACCAGTGATTTGAGTACCGCCAGTATTTCGGGAGAATGAGCCAGTAACGGTGTCAATGCGCGCAGTTCGGGGGGCGAGTGATCCGGGGGCTGCTGACGAGCGGGACAATATTCGACCGGGAAGGATGCGGCATGCCATTTTGCATTGGCATCATTAAATGCTGACGCTAGCGCGTATTGTTGTACATCAAGTCCCGGTATCCGGCGAGCAGGGTGACCAAAGTATGCCTGAAAAATAGCTACTGCACGGGCCTGAAAACCCACAAATCCAATTATCTGATTGATCAGAATAATATCGCCGGTTGTCAGACCAACCTCATCCAGATGCTGGCGAGCACGCGCGTTAATAACGGAGGGTGAACTGGCGAGTTGGCGAGCATATTGGGTGATTTGCGCTAGCCGGTGATTGCTCTCCCGCGAGGAGTCCGGGCCTGGAAGTGGTGTTAAACGCGCCGCATAGTGATTACACAATCGCTGGACGCCGTAAACCTGGGCGACAGTTAAAGCGGTGCTCATACGTTCATAGGCGCTGAATGTATGCAACTGACTCTGGGTAACGTGAGCAGGGAAAAGATGACAGGCAAGTTTACGGGCAGGTTCTAACCAGGACTGAAAGGGTAAAAGCGCGACTTCGGGTATCGTCAAATCCAGTAAAAAACTGTCCTCGACGTGCGCGGCTTCAGGCACCAGTGGCAGGGCATCTTGCGGATACCTGCTGGACTGAGTTTCATGATACCAGTGGCTTTTGCCTTCAATTCGGCGTTGTTCCATGGGCGATCCTTGGTCTAAAAAGTGGCGACCCGGATACGTCGTCATACCCATACGCCGGATCGTTTGTGCTGCATTATCCTGGCGTAAGCGGATGAGGGGATGAAAGACTGTTAGGTGATAATAAATATCAGAAAAGTATATATGGCAGAATGTAGAAGGGCGGAAGAATGGAAAATCATGGGCGACGCAACGCCGCCCATGGAGGTGGTCTGAAAGATTATTTCAGTTCCAGTTCGTTCATTGCAGCGATGCTGAAGCCACCGTCAACGTGAACGACTTCACCGGAGATACCGCCAGACAAGTCGGAGCACAGGAATGCTGCGGAGTTGCCCACATCTTCAATGGTAACAGTGCGGCGAATCGGGGTAACCGCTTCACAATGTGCCAGCATTTTACGGAAATCTTTAATACCGGATGCCGCCAGAGTACGGATAGGACCTGCGGAGATTGCGTTAACACGCACACCTTCAGGACCCATCGCGTTAGCCATGTAACGCACGTTCGCTTCGAGGGAAGCCTTCGCCAGACCCATAACGTTGTAGTTCGGGATTGCGCGCTCTGCGCCCAGGTAGGACAGAGTCAGCAGAGCAGAGCCTGGGTTCAGCATAGTACGGCATGCTTTAGCCATCGCAACAAAGCTGTAGGCGCTGATGTCATGAGCGATTTTAAAGCCTTCGCGGGTGACAGCATTCACATAGTCGCCATCCAACTGATCAGCCGGTGCAAAACCGATGGAGTGCACGAAACCGTCGAATTTCGGCCAGGTTTTGGCCAGCTCAGCGAACATGGTGTCGATACTGGCGTCTTCAGCCACATCGCACTGCAGGACGATGCTGGAATCCAGTTGAGCTGCAAATTCTTCCACGCGGCCTTTCAGTTTGTCGTTCTGGTAGGTGAACGCCAGTTCAGCCCCTTCACGATGCATCGCCTGCGCGATACCCCATGCGATGGACAGTTTACTGGCAAGACCGGTCACCAGAATGCGCTTACCGGAAAGAAAACCCATAGCTTTAATCCTTATAGTCATTACTTATTTTTTAGCAATCAATGAGTTATGATTGCAATTTCAAGGTCACTCGAAATTGGTCTGAAATTATATCCCACTCTCTGCCCCTTGTGTCACGATCTTTCTCTGCGATTCACCACACGGTTACTGGCAGCAAAAAGTATTTCAGGGGGCTGTAGAGTTGTAGTCAGTTATGAGCGGCCTGTCGCTATACATTGCACGTGAGGAGTATATCACTCCCCCCTGGTTCTGCCTCATCCAACCAGCGAAGGACAGGGCGGCAAGGTGACAGTACTAAGGCCCTGAATAGCTAAAATGACATGATTTTATCGCTAGTCGATGTTTATAAACATATCAATGTAAGAAGATTCTTAAAACAAAAATAATGACCATATTCAGTTCGTTATGATATATTGTTTTTATCGATCAATATCTATGTATTGATCGATATTATTGATTGATTGTAATTAGAAGTGCATTATCAGGATGTTATGATCAATTGGAGTGGTCTTATGCACTATCATTTCATCGCGGAACCGATGAGAGACACAATGGATAAGTTGCTGGGTGTTGAGATGCTCACCCGGTTTACTTCAGACACGGTTCACCCGTTACATTCAGATTTCATCATTACAGCGTGGAGTGGTGAACAAAAACGTCATTTTCTGCTCGAACAAATAAAGTTAATCGCTCAAAAGCGAGACTGGTTTGAGAAAAATAACCTTTTCTGCACGCTTAATCTCATTGACGAAATGGCGCTTCTGGCGATTGGCGACCCTGTCATTACATCTGCATTACATGCAATGCCATTTATTGCTCTGCAACTCTCAGAACGATTCTTGTCGAATACAGCATGCCTGAATAATCTGTTAATTAACTCTCTTGGTGATGGTCCAAATGCATTGTGGCTGGGCGATCTGGGGTCTGGCTGCGTCGGGGCGAATCCGCTGGTTAGCGGCGGTTTTGATGTTGTGAAAATGGATCGTAACTTCTTTCTCGCCCAGGTAGAAAAGCCCATGTTTCCGGTTCTCATAAAAAATATCCGGGAATACTGTGATCATGTTGTGGTCGAGGGAATTGACGATGCCCGGTTTATCGACGAAGTCATCAACGCTGGAGTATGGGCGATACAGGGAACTGTATTCCCATCGATCACTTTTACCGATGTAGAAGCGCTAATGCCGGTAAGTGTCTACCATTAAAGGCAAAAAAGAGCCCTCCGGCAGAGGAGGGCATTTGTCCTGCTAACGGTCTTTTCGCCAGGCATCCGCAGTGAGTGCCTCGCCGAAATGCCCGGAAATCAGGCGACGAGTCAGCTCATGCAGGGGAGAGGCAAGAACATCCGCTGTACTACCGCGCTCAACAACTTCTCCCTGATGCATGACCAGTACCTGATCGCTGATGTGTTTCATCATTCCAATATGCTGAGTTACATAAATATATGAAATTCCTTGTTTTTCCTGTAACTCCAGCATCAAATTAATCAGTTGTGAGCGCATCGACATATCGAGAGATGCCAGGGCTTCATCCGCGATGATTACTTTAGGGCGCAAAATAAGAGCGCGGGCGAGCCCCAGACGCTGTTTTTGCCCAGGGGCCAGCATATGCGGGTAGTAGCTGACGTGATCGGGTAGTAGACCGACCATCCGCATCGTTTCAATAATCTGTTTACGCCGCTGCTCTGGCTCCAGATCGGTGTTGAGACGCAGCGGGAAATCGAGGATTTGCGAGATACGCTGGCGCGGGTTAAGTGATGTTGAGGGATCCTGGAAAATCATGCGAATACGCTGGCTACGGAAGGAATAATCGCCGTACTTTAGCGGGTGATCGTCAATCAGCAGTTCGCCGCTGGTAGGCTCAACCATCCCCGCCAGCATTTTTGCCAGCGTGGATTTGCCTGAGCCGTTTTCGCCAATGATGGCAAGAGTTTGTCGCTCACGCAGGGTAAAACTCAGGGGCTTGACGGCCTCGACGGTCTGGCGACGAAACAAGCCGGTCCGGTAGCGAAAGGTTTTGCTCAGATTACGTACTTCGAGCAGTGTTTCTACCATCTCACTCTCTCTCCATGTTCAGCGGGAAATGACAGGCGTAGAGATGATTCTTTGCTCCGGTCAGTCGTGGGGTTTCAATACATTCGCGTTGTGCATAAGGGCAACGTGGTCCCAGGCGGCAACCAATAGGCAATTGCTCTAACAATGGAATTGCTCCCGGCATGGTATTCAGTCGGCTTTTGTGAGGCATCGGACTACCAAAGTCAGGAATGGCACGGATCAACGCCTGGGTATAGGGATGATGCGGAATTGTCACCAGATCTTTACTGGGGGCGGTTTCCACCGTTTGTCCGCAGTACATTACGTTGATTTTGTCTGCCCATTGGCTAAGCATTTGCAGGTCATGGCTGATCAGTAAAATGGTGGTATTGCTGTTTTGATTCAGCCGGGTCAGCAGACGGAAAATTTGAGCCTGCGTCGTGGGTTCCATCGCGTTAGTGGGTTCATCGGCAATCAGCAGGCGCGGCTGGTTAGCCAGTGCGATTGCAATCATCACTTTCTGGCACTCGCCGTCCGTCAGCTCATAGGGGAAGCTGCGCATTGCGTCTTTATGATCTTTGATCCCGACACGGTGCAGCAGCTCAATTGCACGGCGTTTACGCCAGCCAATACGTTGCCACCAGCGCCCTTTATAGGTCCAGGCCGGGATATTTTGCATTAGTTGCCGCCCAATACGTTCAGACGGATCGAGACATGATTGCGGCTCCTGAAAGATCATGGAAACGTTATGACCGACCAGTTTACGTCGCTCACGAGCGGAAAGACGCAGCAGATCGATATCGTCAAAGCGCATACGGTCGGCAGTAACGCGCCAGTTGTCTTTGGCTACTCCGCAGATGGCTTTGGCGATGAGACTTTTACCCGATCCGGATTCACCTACCAATCCACGGATCTCGCCTTCATTCAGCGTCATGCTAACACGGTCAACTGCCTTCACCCATTCGTCGCCGGTCCTGAACTCAATAGTCAGGTTGCGGATATCCAGTAATGGCATTATTCCACCCCCGCAATAATCGCGCGACGTACGCCGTCACCTAACAGGTTAACCAGCAGCACACTGATCATAATTGCCGCCCCCGGCAGCATTACCGTCCACGGCGCGACGTAAATCAACTCCAGCGCGTCGCCGAGCATAGCTCCCCATTCCGGCGACGGGAGCTGTGCACCGAGATCCAGAAAGCCCAGTGCGGCAATGTCCAGAATCGCCATCGACAGTGCGCGAGTGATTTCGGTGATAAGTCCGGCGGTAATATTGGGCAGAATCGCAAACCACAAAATATTGAGCGTTGTGGCACCGTCCAGGCGCGCAGCGATGACATACTCTTTTTCCAGCTCGTCGTGCACCATGCTGTAGACGGAGCGTACCATGCGTGGCAACAACGCCAGCCAGACAGCAAACATCGCGTGAGTCAGGTGCGGTCCGGCAAACGCCACCACAATAATCGCCAACAGCAGTGAAGGAATAGAGAGGAGGGTATCCAGAATATGGTTCAGCACGGCGGAGCGTAAACCGTGCGTTGCTCCGGCTAATACTCCTAATACCAGACCACACAGCGTGGCGGCGAGCGTTACGACAAATGCACCACCCACGGTAGGAGCCGCGCCGCTAAGCAGGCGGCTTAACACGTCACGCCCCAGATCGTCAGTCCCAAGGAAGAATGACACTTCGCCATAGCGTGACCAGGAAGGAGGCAGCAGTTGATATCCCAGAAATTGCTGATCGATACCATAAGGTGCGAACCAGCCACCAAAAATACACAGTATCATCAGTCCCGCGCAGCCATACAGGCCGACCATCGCAGGAGCATCACCATAAAAATTGCGCCAGGCGGTGCGTAGCGTACCGGGCGGGCGCTTTTCGGTGTATACGCTATCGTAAGGCATACCATTCCTTATGTTTCAGAGGGTTAGCCATGGCACCCAAAATATCAGAGATAACGTTAACAATAATAACCAGAGAACCAATCACCATAACGCCCGCAGAAATTGCGGCGTAATCCTGTTGACGAATCGCGTTAATCAGCCAGCGGCCAAGCCCAGGCCAGCTAAAGACCATCTCAGTAATCATTGCCAGAGTCAGCATGGTAGAAAACTGTAAACCAAGACGCGGGATCACCGGCGGCAGAGCATTATGCAGCACATGACGTCTCAGGATCGTTAACCGCGACAGGCCGCGGGTGGCTGCTGCTTTCACGTAGTTCTGATCGAAAACTTCAATAGTGCTGATGCGCATTAGACGAATGACTTCGGTTGTTGGCGCGACGGAGAGCGTCAATACGGGGAGCACCATATGTCGGATTGCACTGACCACCATTTCATCACGCCAGGGCGAATCGGAGATCCACGCGTCGATAATGGCAAAACCTGTGACGGGTTTGACTTCGTAGAGCAGATCAAAGCGGCCTGATACCGGCAACCAACCGAGCGTAAGTGAAAAGAGTAATGTCAGCAGTAGCGCCAGCCAAAAAACCGGAATAGAAAAGCCCATCAGAGCAATAGCACTGATGCAACGATCCTGCCATTTATTACGCGTTATGCCTGCCAGCATGCCGATAGGGATCCCTACCATCAGCGCAAAGCCAAAGGCCAGAATGCACAACTCCATCGTGGCAGGAAACACCTCTTTCAGTTGTTCTGAAATCAACTGTCCGTTGATACTGGAAACACCAAAATCCCAGTGAATTAAGCCATTAAACCAGAATACCCATGCGTTCCACAGCGATGCGCCTTGCAGAGGTGCATGGGGGGTAAAATAGCTCAGGCTAAACCCGATAAATGTCAGGAAGAAAAGGGTTACCAGGAGCAATAAAAAACGCCGCAGGGTGAAGATAATCATGGTTTTTTCACCTCATCTTTCTTTTCCCTGGAAACTCCGGCAAAGGAGGCATTACCAAACGGACTCAGCACCAGTCCTTTGATGTCGTAGCGATAGGCCTGCAGGCGTAGTGAAGATGCCAGTGGCAGAATCGGGAGCTCTTTTGCCAGAATATTTTGTGCTTCGTCATAGGCGTCAATGCGTGAGGCGAGCTGCTGTGAAGACAGCGCCTTGCGCAGAACGTTATCAAACTCCGGATCACACCAATGGGCAAAGTTGGTCTGCGAGTTAATGGCGGCGCAGCTCAGTAGCGGTCGGAAAAAACTGTCAGGATCGTTACTGTCTGTCGCCCAGCCGGACAACGTCAGATCATGGTTCATATCCATTAATCGCGCCTCCTGAAAACGACCTTCTACCGGGACGATTACCACTTTTACGCCAACCTGCGCCATGTCTGCCTGGATCAATTCTGCGGTTTTCAATGGACTCGGGTTCCAGGCCTGAGAGCTGGTGGGTACCCAAAGTTGTAACGTTAAGTTCTCCAGCCCCAGCGCTTTAAGCTGTTCGCGAGATTTTGCCGGGTTGTATTCTGTAATTTTAGCTTCGTTGTCATAAGCCCACGAGGCGCGAGGTAAAATAGATGCCGCTGTTTCCGCCGTACCGTAGTAGATCGACTGCATCAGACGTTGGTTGTTGATCGCCAGTGCCAGCGCATGACGAACGGCAGGATTATTCAGTGGAGGTTTGTCCGTATTAAACGCCAGATAGGCAATGTTCATTCCCGGTCGCAGCGTCAGACGCAGACGCGGGTCATCACGTAAAATACTGAGCTGGCTGGCGGCAGGCCAGGCCAGAACATCGCACTCTCCGGTGAGCAGTTTTGATAAACGCCCCGTGCCACCCGAGCCGAGATCAACGACCACCTGCGGCATTAAAGGCTTACCGCGCCAGAAATTATCGTGACGTTGCAGACGAATATATTGCCCGGCGCGATTTTCTGAAAGCTGGAACGGCCCGGTGCCGACAGGCTGCCTGTCCAGTAATTCCTGGCGATCCTGTTTTGCCAGCGTTGAGGCGTATTCAGCCGACATGACGGAGGCGTAGTGCGTTGCAAGGTGCCACAGGAAAGAAGCGTCGGGTTGGGTCAGACGAAATTCGACGGTGTTGTTGTCCAGCTTACGCACACTTTGTACGTTATCGGCAAACTGGAGGCTGTCGAAGTAGGGGAAGCTACTGCCATTTACGTTATGCCATGGGTTCTGGCGATCAAAGATTCGCTCGAAGGTAAATACCACATCGTCCGCATTTAGCTTACGTGTTGGGGTAAACCAGGCCGTCTTTTGAAACGGTACGTCTCGGCGCAGATGGAAACGGTAGGTTGCACCGTTGTCCAGCACTTCCCAGCTCTCTGCCAGTTCAGGAACCAGTCGATAAGTGTAAGGATCCACATCAAGCAGCCGGTCATAGAGCTGGGCGGCCAGCGTGTCGACAATCAGACCACTGCTGGCTTTTTGTGGGTTGAATGTGTTGACCTGCCCGCTGACGCAATAGACAAAGCCGCTGTCACGAATATCAGCGTGCGTGGTCTGCTCAGGCGCAGCAACTGCCTGACCACTCAGAAGTTCAGCCATCACGATCAGAGATGATAAAACCAGGCGCATAATTTTTAAGGGATTATATATAAAGAAGCTATCTTACTAATATTTAATGACATTTGCCATTACCGTTTGTGTTTGGGGGTAGTAGTGGTGGTAATCACGAATTCAACATCGCGACCTGGTCAACATTCATACCAGCTTTCCACTTTGAATATACCTCATGAACTATCTTAGCATTTTCATGCCCTATCTGACTCGCAATAAACGAGGATACGCCTTAACAGAACTGGTCTGCGTTTTGCCAACGGTTATGACAAGAGGGGAATAGGGAGTAAACAGGCGGCAACCGAATTGTGACGCCAGAACTGCTTTGTTCTTATTCTTTACGCACGATTGAATCGCCACGCTCTGAGAAAAGTCTCCATAGCGGATAATGCCAGCTTATCCAACCACACCGGATCTACCGGAGCCTGGTCAATAAGTGCAGCGGGGAGGGCGTAGCCCATAATGGCCCCAAGAAAAGCTGTTGCTTGCAGATTGGGATCATCCAGTTGAATTTTACCTTCGGTCTGAAACTGAGCCAGAACCTGGGCTAGCGTATCGCGAATCCGGCCAGTAGGGCGCTGCGCAAGGCTGGAAAAGATTTCAGGGCGCTGAACCAGCACCTGAATGAGCAGTCGTTGAAAATGAATATTGGCCGGTGAGAAAAAATAGGCTTGTATCATCCTGGCGATCCCAAGAAGCAGCTCCGGTAAATTATGCTGTTTATCGTCAAGCAACTGCTGCAGAGACGGCTGAAGCTTATCATTCAGAAAAGCAAAGGTTTCAACCAGTAGCTGATCCTTTCCTCCCGGAAAGTGACTGTAAAGCGTTGTTCTGGTTGTATTGGCCTTTTCCGCAATAATTTGAAGAGAAACATCCATGCCGTGCTCGAGGAAAATATCACGCGCAGCCTCAAGAATGCGAGGACGGGCTTTCATCGGGCGACCTTGTGGTTTAGTCATTTACTGTTACGTTTCCTTTTCACTCTCGACCAGTACCGGGGGATTAGCCATTCTTTCAATGCCCCTGCGGATAGCAATAAAAAAGAGTGGAACAAAGAGTAAGGTTAATAATGTTCCGGAAAGCATACCGCCAATAACGGCGACGCCAATCTCCAGGCGGCTTGATGCCCCAGCTCCTGTGGAGAGTACCAGAGGAATTACCCCGGCAACAAATGCCAATGATGTCATCAAAATAGGTCGTAAGCGTAAACTTGCTCCTTCCAGTGTTGCTGTGACAACCTCTTTGCCGCTCTGATACTGTGACTGTGCGAATTCAACGATCAGAATTGCATTCTTGGCGGATAATCCCATGGTTGTGAGCATGCCAACCTGAAAATAGATGTCATTGGTTAAGCCGGTGATCCAGGTAGCGAAGACGGCACCAGAAATGGCGAGTGGGATGATTAATAATACAGCCAGTGGGATGGCCCAGCTTTCATACAGCGCAGCAAGGCACAGGAAGATAAAGGCACAGGTCGCGAGGTAGATCCACTGGGCTTGTCCTGAGGACAATTGTTCTTGATATGACAGGCCGCTCCATTGGAGTCCAAAACCATCAAACTTCTGTATAACATCCTCAATCGCGTCCATTGCGGAGCCTGAACTTACCCCCTCAGTTGCATTACCCTGAAACTGGACGGAAGAAAGTCCATTAAAGCGTTGCAGCATCTGGGGACCCGTGGTCCATTGTAGGGTACTAAAACTGCTAAAAGATGCCATTAAATCGTTATTCCCCCGTACGTGCCAGGCGGAAATATCCTCTGGCGAAGTACGCCAGTCAGCATCACTTTGCATGTACACCCGCTTGACCCGTCCCCGGTCAATAAAATCATTAACATAAACACCTCCCCATGCGGCGGATAATGTACTATTGATGTCTGCTTGCTCTAGTCCCTGAACCTGCGCTTTATGTCTGTCGATATCGACCCTGAGCTGGGCTTTTTCGTCAAGGCTGTTGATCCTGACAGCCGAAAGATTTGCGTCATCTGCTGCAAGATTCAGGACCTGCCGTTGAGTGCTTAGCAGCGCGTCATAACCGTTAGCTTCCTGATCCTGTAACCAGACTTCAAAACCGCTCGACTGGCCGAGTCCGCGTACCGTTGGCGGTGCCGTTACATTAATGGATGCCAGCAGGTGGCTTTTAAAATACTGGTTAGCACGTGAGATGATGGATTGTGCGCTGTTTTGTTTACCACTGCGTTTGTCCCAGTGTTTTAGCTCAGCGAAAGCCATACCAACATTTTGTCCACTTCCGGCGTTATTGCGTCCTGTGACCATAAAGATGACATTCAGGTTTTCCTTTTCCTCCCTGAGAAAATATTGACTTATTTCATCACCGACAGCCTGAGTCTGTGTGATTGGAGAGCCGACAGGGAGAGCAAATTGAATCATTACCGAACCCTGATCTTCTTCCGGCAGAAAACTGGTCGGGAGTTTCAGGTAAGTCCCAATAGTTAATAAAACCAGGATTACTGCGAGGATATACAGGCGTACCGGGCGGGATATGCTTCGCTGCAAGAGGCTGAGGTAGGCGCTCTGGCCTTTGTCAATTCCACGGTTTAGCGAAGTAAAAAATCGACCTTGCTGGTGAGGGACGGGTTTAAGCAAATGTGCGCAAAGTGACGGAGTCAGTGTTAGCGCAACCAGAGCGGATAAAATCATTGAAGACACAATCGTCACGGTAAATTGTCGGTAAATAATGCCAACAGAGCCGCCTAAAAAAGCCATCGGTATGAACACCGCAGAAAGCACCAACGCAATACCTACCAGAGCGCTGGTGATTTCGCTCATCGAACGTAATGTCGCTTCTACGGGGGGGCATTTTTGTGATGCCATAATGCGCTCCACGTTTTCGACCACCACAATGGTATCGTCTACCAGAAGCCCGATAGCCAATACCATGGCAAAAAGCGTGAGTGTGTTGATGTTGTACCCCAACAGACTCAATATTCCGAAAGTCCCCAGCATAACAACGGGAACGGTGATTGCCGGGATCAGTGTTGCCCGCCAGTTTTGTAAAAACAGGAACATGACAACCACAACTAACAGAATGGCTTCCAGAAGAGTATGAATAACACCTTCAATCGATACGAGTACAAATGGTGTGCTGTCCTTGGGATAAGCTGCAATCACCCCCTGAGGGAACTGCGGAGTCAGGCGCTCTATTTCAGCGCGTACATTTTCAGCCGTTGTTAATGCATTCGCTCCTGACGCCAACTGGATAGATATCCCGGCCGCCGGATAACCGTTGAGCGTGGTCAGGTTTTGATAGTTTTCTGCGCCGATCTCAACTCTTGCCACATCCCGTAAATAAACTGCGGAACCATCGCTATTGGTACGAAGGAGGATATTCTCAAATTGTTTTGGTGTTTCAAGGCGAGACTGTACGGTGACGGTTGCGTTCAGATACTGATCCGCAGGGGCTGGCTGGGAACCAATTTCGCCACTCGTCACCTGGGCATTTTGCGCTTCAATTGCACTCTGTACATCAGAAGGCATGAATCCGAAGCTATTTAACTTATAAGGATCCAGCCATACTCTCATCGCGTATTGCGCGCCAAACACCGTGGTTTCCCCGACGCCATCGACCCGGCTTAGAGGATCCTGCAGATTACTGATCAGAAAGTCATTGATATCGATATTACTAAGCTGTCGGGAAGGGTCATAGAGCGCCACAACCATCAGACTGTCCCCTTGAGACTTTGTAACGGTGATCCCTTGTTGCTGAACTTCCTGGGGAAGACGCGTAATTGCCTGATTGACAGCATTCTGGACCTGGACCTGGGCAATATCGGGATCGGTCTCCTGTGCAAAACTCAGGCTTATTCGGGCCTGCCCGGCTGAACTGCTGGTGGAAGAGAAGTAGAGAAGACCATCGATCCCTTTAATTTGCTGCTCAATCACCTGAGTCACACTGTCTTCAACTGTTTCAGCTGAAGCGCCCGGATAGTTTGCGGTGATAGTGACCCCAGGGGGCGCGATATCAGGATATTGCTCTACCGATTGTGTGAACAGTGAGAGCAAGCCAGCCGACATAATGCAAATGGCCATTACCGCAGCGAAGACCGGTCTATCAACAAAAAATCTGGCCAGCATATGTCGCTCCACAAACTGTTTATTTACTTTACAGTAATGTAAATAAACGATTTGGACAAATAATAATCATCAAAGACATAGCTTTGTAAGTGACAGGTAACGAAGAATTTAAGTAAATATCTTTAAAATCAGTATGTAACAGAGATTATTTTTTAATAAAAATAATCTCTGTTGTTGGTTGATTTCTGGCACGCTGCTGGTTTGCACGAGCAGCGCCCAACAGATGAATGCTGCTTATTACGAAGCGCCACCCCAAAGTCGCTACACTTGATGAGCAGTTCGGGCGACGGCTTTTGCTAAAGCTGATGTTTTTTAAGCAGTGCGCGCAGTTGGTGGTAGGTCAGTCCGAGCAATTCAGCCGCTTTTTTCTGATTAAATCTGGCCTGCTCAAGACTGGTTTGCAGAAATTGCTTCTCCTGTTGCTGTTGGAATTCGCGCAGATCGAGAGGTAATGGTGCCAGAACTGGTGAGGTTTCCGACTGCTGGATTTCGGGGGCGGGGCGTTTGAAAGGGTCAATCACAATTTCATCCAGAGGATAATCACTGGTACCGTGTCGGTAAACCGATCGCTCAACGACATTCTTCAGTTCCCGTATATTACCAGGCCAACGGTAGTGCAGCAGGGTCTCTCTGGCCTGAGCGCTAAATCCTGGAAACAGTGGTAACCCGATTTCACGACACATCTGAATAGCGAAGTGCTCGGCCATTAACATGATGTCGCTTTGACGTTCACGTAAGGGAGGGAGCTGCACTACATCGAAAGCCAGCCTGTCCAGCAGGTCCGCGCGAAAAGTGCCTTCGCTGACCATCCGTGGCAGATCGGCATTTGTTGCGCATACCAGTCGTACGTTAACCTGCAACGGCTGGCTGCCGCCAACGCGTTCGAGTTCCCCATACTCAATCACACGCAGGAGTTTTTCCTGTACCAGCATCGGGGCGGTTGCCAGTTCATCGAGAAACAGCGTCCCGCCATCAGCGCGCTCGAATCGGCCAGGATGGCGTTTTTGTGCTCCGGTAAAGGCTCCCGCTTCGTGGCCAAACAGTTCTGAGTCGAGTAGGTTTTCATTAAGCGCCGCGCAGTTCAGGGAGATAAACGGTCCCTGCCAGCGCGAGGAGAGATAGTGCAGGCGGTTGGCGATCAGCTCTTTCCCTGTGCCACGCTCACCGATAACCAAAACCGGTTTATCCAGTGGGGCCAGTTGAGAAACCTGCTCCAGTACTTCAATGAAGCTGTTAGCTTCGCCAAGAAGGTTATCTTTGTATCCTGCCATGATGAAATTCACCATTTGTTAGTGTTATTCACCAATGTAACCTAATTTCATGAACAGGTAAAATTTACTATTTTCTTTATAATCAAATGATTAAAAAGTTGGCATGCAAGCTGCATTAGAGCATCAGCAGGGCATTGCCCGATACCAGAACAGTAAGTGAGGATTACATTATGGGTATTTTTTCTCGTTTTGCCGACATCGTGAACGCCAACATTAATGCGTTGCTGGAAAAGGCTGAAGATCCGCAGAAGCTGGTGCGGTTAATGATCCAGGAAATGGAAGATACGCTGGTGGAAGTTCGCTCGAATTCAGCGCGCGCACTGGCAGAAAAGAAACAGTTATCTCGCCGTATTGAACTGGCCACCGCGCAACAGGCGGAGTGGCAGGAAAAAGCGGAGCTGGCGCTGCGCAAAGAGAAAGAAGACCTGGCGCGTTCTGCTTTAATTGAAAAGCAGAAGTTAACTGATTTGATTACCACTCTGGAACATGAAGTGACGCTGGTTGATGACACGCTGGCACGTATGAAAAAAGAGATTGGCGAGCTGGAAAATAAACTCAGCGAAACCCGTGCTCGTCAGCAGGCGCTGACGCTGCGTCATCAGGCTGCAAGCTCCTCCCGCGACGTTCGTCGTCAGCTGGACAGCGGTAAGCTGGATGAAGCGATGGCGCGCTTTGAATCTTTTGAACGCCGCATCGATCAGATGGAAGCCGAAGCTGAAAGCCATAACTTTGGTAAGCAAAAATCTCTCGATCAGCAATTTGCTGATCTGAAAGCAGATGATGAAATCAGCGAGCAACTGGCGCAGTTGAAAGCCAAAATGCAGCAAGACAAGCAATAATAACATCTGGCGGCGCCAGAGCGCGCCGCCGCTCATCACCTGTAAGGAGTACACATGAGCGCGCTATTTCTGGCCATACCGCTAACCATCTTTGTGCTGTTTGTTTTACCGATTTGGTTGTGGCTGCATTACAGCAACCGTTCCAGTCGTGGCGAGTTATCGCAAAGCGAACAGCAGCGCCTGGTGGAATTGAGTAATGATGCACAGCGCATGCGTGAACGTATTCAGACGCTGGAAGACATCCTTGATGCAGAACATCCTAACTGGAGGGACCGCTAATGGGGGGCGTTAACCTGAACAAAAAACTGTGGCGTATTCCACAGCAGGGTATGGTTCGTGGGGTCTGTGCCGGTATCGCACAGTATCTTGATGTTCCGGTGAAGCTGGTGCGAATCTTGGTTGTTTTGTCGATCTTCTTTGGTCTGGCCTTTTTTACCATAGTGGCTTATATCGTGCTGACTTTCGTTCTGGATCCAATGCCAGACAATGTCGCTTTCGGCGAACAACAGCCCTCGAGCGGCGAACTGCTTGATGCCGTCGATCGTGAACTGACCGCAAGTGAAAATCGTTTACGCGAAATGGAGCGTTATGTGACTTCAGATACGTTCACATTGCGCAGCCGCTTTCGCCAATTGTGAGGATTGAGATGAACAATCGCTGGCAGCGTGCCGGGCAAAGGGTGAAGCCTGGTTTTAAATTAGCAGGCAAGCTGGTACTTCTTACCGCGCTCCGCTATGGTCCTGCAGGCGTTGCCGGCTGGGCAGTGAAGTCCGTTGCCCGACGTCCGCTGAAAATGGCGCTGGCGTTGATTCTGGAACCTTTATTGAGCCGCGTGGCGGTAAAATTATCCAAACGTTATTCCGGGAATTAGCCCGACATCCGAATGACGCTATTTGAAATAACATATAGATAACATTTTTCCTGTTAATTTGCGGCAGCTCACAAATACGATTTTTGGGCTGCCTCAAGAACCTTGATCTTTTTAATATCAGAAGCCTCCATGCAGCCGTATTTAGACTTCCAGTTGTAGTAGGTAGCCCGGCCCCCCGGCAGACATCTTTAACAGTTCATTCTGCTTCAACCGACTTAATCACAGCGATGATCTGATGCTCAGTAAAACGGGCTTTACACATAGCGATCTCATTCGTTGGCAGATTGATTATGCCGGATGATCTCGAGAGGTTAATGGCTCGATTATGCGAGATACTTACAACTTCAGTTCTGGAGGTGACTAATTGGACTAAGCCGTGCACACGAAATACGAAAATGGTAAATCCTAAGACCAGATTTACCATTTTATAATGAAGGATGTTAAGGTGACACAGCCGCAAAACCTTATCTTGCGGAGTAGTTCAGCTCCTTCATTTGCCCCACAACACACCTGACTACTCGATCCATTTCCTTGAGAAAAAAATCTACCTCACGCTGGCTATTGCTTTTGTTCCTCCCGTAAATCCTTTCTTCAAATCTGCAGTTTATGTAGTTCACTGTCTGATTCACTATGGGACGCTTACCTTCACGTGTGAGGTATAGTTTTATGAATTTTGTTCCATTGTCATCATGGATATTGGTATGGAGATATAAAGGAGCCCACTCTGTACTCAGATGATTATCATCACTATTCACCATTTTGGCGTTAATGCCTGCTTTGTGAAGAGCTGTGGGAAGGTAAGTGACATACAGGTTGTCGATGAAATGACGTGAACCAACGAGGATTATGTCACTCACGTCTTTACGCTTAAAGCCTATCGCTTCAGGCTCAAAATCAGCTGGGTGAAATAGTAGTTCCATCAACTCGTTGAAGTCATGAGTGAAGTCGAACAAAGGCTCTGCTGGCGGCCCAGCCCTGGGAGGGCGGGGCGCCTCTTTCAGCAACCCCTCATTCTGCAGGGCGCGCACCGCCTTCATTGCCATTCCGCTGGACTGCCCTGTATGTAGTACCTCGGCTTCCTCAAGTGAGACGGTACCGTAAATTGGCACAGTTTTACGGATCTTCATTTCGCGGGCAAACTCTATCTGGTAACGAGTCAGCGTGCTTACTGTGCGGATGAAATGTAAGCGGATATCCGAAGGCATATCACTGAGAGTCTTGCGGCCCAATTTTAGTGTGAGCCGAGTATAGTACTCAGTTTTTGCATCCTCATCATCGACAGCCAGCTTCTTGATTATCGATCGCATATCTTCCTGACGGAACTCCGCGTCCTCATCATAGTTGCAATTTAGCCCCATGAGATACATTTCAAGACGGGCAAGCCTTGTTTCTCTTTCTATTTCGGCGATGCCTTCAATAAACTTTTCAGTGGCCGACACCGCGCCGCCCACAAGAGGTACCGTCTTTATTGCTTCAATCACCATATCTCTGGCGAATTTTCTGTTTGCCGAGCTGCCAAAAATGGCATTTGTTTCTGCCAACACGCTCTTCACAAAGGTGTGCTGCGCCTCAAGTTCCTCGTTTTGCCTATCGTCTGCTAGCCCTGCCATGTATCGCCCCAGTAACATAAGTCCTAATACCGTTCAATTAGTACAGCATGAACAATATGTTAAGTACATACAGGTTTCCTTTGTCCTGCGCAGATTCATAAAAATAAAAAGTCGGTTTCTTTTAGTCTCTTCACGTGATGGTGATAAAAAAACTAGTGCGCGGTGGATCTGCTAATCCCAGATGAAATCAGGCTACAGCGAGAGTGTCGCAGCGAATTGGTCATTCTGAATCAGCTACTCGCTCGCTGCCTGATTAGCATAAAACCGATGGGGGGGAACGAATCTTAAACTCGGGCAACGGGAGCACGTGCTGAGTCTGTGAATTATGGATCGTTTGGCGATGTATAGCGGCATATGGGGGAACTGTGACTGGGGGAGCTATCGTAAGAACGCGATGCACCTCCGGGGTGTTAAGTTAATGTCAAAGAACTCAGTACATGAAAATTAAAACCCTATTTAATCCGAGCCAGTCAGCAACTGCTTGTGTAACCAACCCGTTGCCGATTCCAATCAAATGCAGGTTCTGCAAGCATCCGGTGCGTGCAGCAACCCATCAGGAAGAGTATGGACGCGATTACAGCGACTGGCCGTATATGTACTACTGCGAAGAGTGTGAAGCATATGTTGGTCTGCACCCGTTCACCGCAATACCCATGGTCACTCTGGCCGATAAGATGACCAGGGATGCTCATAGGAGCAGTAAAAGGCCGTTCGAAAGATTCTGGCGATGGGCATATGACGCGCAGAAAGGCGTATCAGTGACTGGCTCGTCATATTAGTATTCCAGCTGCAGAGTGTCATTTGGGATGGTTCGGCACCGAACAATGTCATAGTGCCCGGCGATTCTGTGAGGAAAAATCAGGGAATGCGCATTTTGGCAAACGGAAAGTAGCTATTTAGTAGGATTGGAATGACGGCAGTAAGATGGTGCCGCCCATCCCTAATTAAATCATACGATTTTACTACATTAAACTTTGTACCGTTTATTAATATAGAAAATGACAGTTACTAATGCCTGAGTCTGGGGAATCAGCAACCTTCCCTGATTTTTATCAAGCCATCTAATCTGATAGAGGTATCGCTATGTCTAACAATATCACACAAATCAATTATGATGCCAACTCCATTGAGACTAAACAAGCTTCTGATGCCTTGGATGAATTGAGCGTGGAGATACAAAAAATAAATTTACCAGAAGAGTTTTGCAAAAAGTTTGATGTTGTCCTAAAGCTATTGGATAATTCTATAAAATTGCTAGAGGTATTTTATAAAAAAGTTCCTATTTCAGTTATAAAAAAAACAATTACAACCTTAAACGACATAAAGAATCTTTTAGCAATCTTAAACACAGGCTTCTGCCCAACACAACCTTAAGGTGGATAACATGTCTCAATACGGTTTTTTCGAGGGAGAGGTCAAAACATGCTGGTTAACAGATATAACACCCAATAGAAATATGGAAATCTTGGAGAATTTCTCGTACAACGATCCCGATGGGAAAAATTGGGTAACGCAAAATGGCAGTACTATTAATGGTGCAAGTATCCCTCGGGTTTTTTGGTCAGTAGTGGGCTCCCCTTATATAGGAAACTACAGACGCGCATCAGTTATTCACGACATAGCTTGCTGTCTTGTAAAAACCAGATCAGAGAGGAAAAAAGCCGATAAAATGTTTTACTATGCTTGTCTTGCAGATAAATGCCCCCCATCTCAAGCAAGAGTATTTTATGTTGCTGTTAGAATTGGAGCTTATGTTGATAATATAGGTGTTTATTCAACAGATTCAACCTTTGATGACGATTTTTTCAAGCCGGGGTTGTCATCAGTGGAAGTGAAAAATGCTCAACTCATTGGTGTACTTAAGGATATAGGTACTGTTGCTTATTCTATGCCTGATAATTCAACCCCCGAAGATTTGGATGCTATCATAGATCCAAAAATATCAGTATATGTTAAGACTTTAAATGATTCTACTTAGTTTCATTATTTTATTAAAATGATGGTGTGAGCGATCACCAATCTCAATATAAACGATTTTTAGCCATGCGTCAGTCTCGGTTGTTTTAATAGTTCGTGGTTCATTATGTGATCTGCATATTAAGCAGTTAGCACAGAGCCATCAGCGTATTTAGCCTGCATAGGCTAACCACGGTAAATCATCAACGGGGAATAATTCCGATCACTCTTAATGTGTTCTCTTTCCTCAACGCACCCGCACCATCAACCCGCTTCGGCGGGTTTGTTTATAGAGCGCTTGATATGTTGTAAATAGGCCCGTTTTAGTTCCATGTATTTTTTGAGAACCCAGTCAAATAATGGTGTTGTCGATATTCCTCCGGCATCATATTGTTCAGTGATTCATGCGGGCGTTCACAGTTATATTCTGACAACCATTTTTCTTGATTCCCCGCACTTCATTCAGCGTTCTGAACAGATAAAAATCAAGTGTTTCTGTACGTATGTCCGGTTAAAGCGTTCAATGAAAGCGTTGTGCGTCGGCTTACCCCGTTGGATAAAATCCAGTTTTACTGCATGTTTCTCTGCCTATTCTGCTAGTGCCTGTGAGATAAATTCCGGACGCATAATCCATGCGTAGCATGACCGGATAGCCACGATTTTCCCCGATCCTGTCGAGTACACGGATCACTCGCAGAGCTGGCAGATTCAGATCGGTTTCAATTGACAATGCATCATGGTTAAAGTCATCAACGACATTGAACGTGCGAAAACGACGGCCACAGACCAAGGGATCATGCATAAAATCGACAGACCAGCTCTGGTTCAGCGCTTCCGGCGTGACCAGTGGCGAGGGATTACCCACCGGCAGCCGTTGTTTGCCCATACGGCGAAAATTCAGCTTCAGCATACAGTAAATACGGTGGAGCCTTTTGTGGCTCCACGGGTATCCCTGCCGCCGCACAACCTGGAAGAGTTTCGGAAAACCGTAGATTGATCAAAATTGTGGCCGGGAGGGTGATGCTGACGCGCTGGCTGAATGGCAGACGTACCTCTGTAATTTACGAGATATGACACCAGCGCAACTACACACATCTCCAGCGTAATTCCCTGACACGCCTGCACCAATCATCTAAGGAACGCGTCAGCAGAGCTAGAAAACCAGGAATAGATACGGAGGGAAAAACAAAATTTTGGGGGGCAAAAATATGACTTGGGGGCAAAATAGGGGGATTAAAAAGGCCGATTATGTCCGATGGTGGCTTTTCCTTGAACTATCTAAGTAATTGAAAACCCCAAAAAAATAATGTTTACAGGGATGTATTAAAAAAGTTACCATACCCCCCTATAGTATACAGGAGGGCGTATGCCGCATTCCCCGGAAGATAAAAAACGTATTCTTACTCGTGTACGTCGTATTCGTGGTCAGGTTGATGCACTTGAACGCGCGCTGGAGTCCGGCGAACCGTGTCTGGCTATCCTGCAACAAATTGCCGCTGTACGCGGCGCATCCAATGGCCTGATGGGCGAAATGGTCGAAATTCATCTGAAAGATGAACTGGTCAGTGGTGAGACAACCCCGGACGAGCGTGCCATTCGCATGGCTGAAATCGGCCATCTTCTTCGCGCTTATCTAAAATAAACACCATCACCTCGCAATAATGGGAAGAGACAGATGAAATCACGTGCAGCAGTAGCATTTGGCCCCGGCCAACCGTTGAAAATTGTTGAGATAGACGTCGCCCCGCCAAAGAAAGGGGAAGTGCTGGTTAAAATTACCCATACCGGCGTCTGCCATACTGACGCTTTTACGCTCTCTGGCGACGATCCGGAAGGTGTGTTCCCGGCGGTACTTGGCCATGAAGGTGGCGGTATTGTGGTTGAGGTGGGAGAAGGCGTCAGCAGCCTGAAACCGGGCGATCATGTGATCCCTCTGTACACCGCAGAATGCGGTGAGTGTAAGTTCTGTAAGTCCGGTAAAACCAATCTGTGTCAGGCCGTCCGCGCCACTCAGGGTAAGGGGTTGATGCCGGACGGTACGACTCGTTTCTCTTATAACGGCCAGCCGATTTATCACTACATGGGAACCAGTACATTCAGCGAATACACCGTGTGCGCAGAGATATCCCTGGCGAAGGTAAACCCAGAAGCACCACTGGACAAAGTGTGCCTGTTGGGATGTGGCGTCACAACCGGGATCGGGGCGGTACATAATACGGCGAAAGTCAAAGAAGGTGACACCGTTGCGGTATTTGGTCTGGGCGGTATTGGCCTCGCGGTTATTCAGGGTGCAGTTCAGGCAAAAGCCGGGCGCATTTTAGCGGTTGATACCAACCCTGAGAAATTCAAACTGGCAGGTGAAATGGGCGCGACCGATTTCGTCAACCCAAATGATTACGAGAAACCCGTTCAGGACGTGATTGTCGAACTGACTGATGGTGGCGTGGACTTCAGCTTTGAATGTATCGGCAACGTTAACGTAATGCGCGCTGCGCTGGAATGCTGTCATAAAGGGTGGGGCGAAAGCATCATCATTGGTGTGGCCGGTGCCGGTCAAGAGATCAAAACGCGTCCGTTTCAGCTGGTTACCGGTCGCGTCTGGCGCGGTTCGGCGTTTGGTGGCGTGAAGGGGCGTACACAGCTTCCAGGAATGGTCGAAGACGCGATGAGCGGGAAAATTCAGCTCGATCCCTTTATTACGCATCGTTTGCCGCTGGAGCAGATTAACGAAGCGTTCGATTTAATGCATCAGGGCAAGTCTATCCGCACCGTGATCCACTTTGGTGATAACTGATTCATTAGCCAGCGGATCCCTTCGCTGGCACTTTCCTGAATTTCTTTGAATTATGTTGTGAAAGTGTGATGAATGTTGCGCTTTTTACGGTAATCAAACTTCTTGAATTGCCGATGACTATCTAATGGGCGTGTTTTCACGCATTAACCCTACAAGAGAGTCGACGGTCATGGACAACACTAAATCGATGCAAGCCCAGTATAAACTGGGCTTTCTGCATCAAATCCGACTGGTTCCGCTGTTTTCCTCCATTCTCGGAGGCATCCTTCTGCTGTTCGCTTTAAGTTCCGGCTTAGCAGCTTATTTCCTTATGCAGGCCGATCGCGATCAGCGTGATGTAACGAATGAAATTCAGGTCAGGATGGGGTTATCTAACAGTTCGAACCATTTACGTACTGCGCGTATCAACATGATCCATGCGGGCGCGGCAAGCCGCATTGCTGAAATGGATGACATGAAAACCAATATTGCAGATGCGGAAAAACGGATTAAGCAATCGCAGGATGGTTTTAAGGCTTATATGTCTCGCGCGGTGAAAACACCAGCCGATGAGGCACTGGATGCAGAGTTGGGCACCAGCTTCAAGGCCTATATCGACGGCCTGCAACCTATGTTGAAATACGCTAAAAACGGGATGTTTGAAGCCATTATCAACCATGAAAATGAGCAGGCCAGACCGCTGGATTCCGCTTACAACAAAGTACTGTTGAAAGCCATTGAGCTTCGTACCGCCAGGGCCAACTTGCTCAGTGAGCAGGCCCATCAGCGTACTCAACTTGGCATGGCATTTATGCTCGGTGCATTTGTACTGGCGCTGGCACTGACAGTAATGACGTTTATTGTCCTGCGCCGTACCGTCATTCATCCTCTGTTGCGTGCTGCTCAGCGAATCGAGCAGATATCAACGGGCGATCTCACGATGCAGGATGAACCCACCGGACGTAGTGAAATTGGGCGTTTAAGCCATCATCTGCAAAAAATGCAACGTTCGCTGGTACAAACGGTAGGCACGGTGCGTCAGGGGGCTGAGGAAATCTACCGCGGCACCAGTGAAATATCGGCGGGAAATACTGACCTGTCATCACGAACTGAAGAGCAGGCTGCAGCCATAGAAGAGACGGCGGCCAGCATGGAAGAACTGACGGCTACGGTGAAACAGAACGCCGATAACGCACACCATGCCAGCAAACTGGCGGAAGATGCCTCAGGTAAAGCCAGCCGTGGCGGGCAAATGGTCTCTGGCGTAGTGAAAACCATGGGTAATATTTCGACCAGCTCGAAGAAAATCTCTGAGATTACCGCTGTGATTAACAGCATTGCCTTCCAGACCAATATCCTGGCGTTGAATGCGGCGGTCGAAGCCGCGCGGGCGGGCGAGCAGGGACGTGGCTTTGCGGTAGTGGCCAGCGAAGTGCGCACGCTGGCGAGTCGTAGCGCCCAGGCGGCAAAAGAGATTGAGGGATTGATCAGCGAATCCGTTCGCTTGATAGACCAGGGCTCTGGCGAGGTAGTGGCTGCTGGTAACACCATGACGGATATTGTCGATGCGGTTAAACGTGTGACGGATATTATGCTGGAAATCGCGGCGGCTTCCGACGAACAAAGCCGCGGTATTGTGCAGGTGAGTCAGGCAATTTCAGAGATGGATAAGGTGACTCAGCAAAATGCCTCGTTGGTCGAAGAAGCGTCGGCCGCAGCGGCATCACTGGAAGAACAGGCGGCGCGTTTAACGGAAGCGGTTGGTACATTTCGGTTACAGGGGAGCGTGATTAAACCGACTTTTTCAGCAGCGACGCCGGTTTACTCACCACCCAGCACAGTGAAGGCAGGTATGGATAACTGGGAAACGTTCTAATCAGTATAAAATCCGGTAATGCGGAACTGCGCATTACCGGATTTACCGTTACTTGTATGTTGCACTAATGGTGCCGGTTGCGGTGAAGAGCCCGGGCTTATAATTATCACAGGTGTTTTTGTTCCCTGACGTGCAGGTGAGCAGGGCCGCCATGAGAATATCTTTCGATGCAACAATACCGCCGAAATTAATAGAGACTGCAGAGTTAGTGTCATTGGCGGAAAGATAGGTTCGTGACGAACCGTCTTCGTATGAGACAGCAACGCCGCGCCCGCCAGCCGCCGACGGGCCGGTGGTGGTATTCGCGAGGATCCCTAAGCCTAAATTGTCATAGGTGGTTTTTGTTGACGTCAACTTCAAGGTCACACCAGAGGCATTTACGCAGCCGCTATTTTTCAGGGTAAAGGTTTTGCGCGGGCTGTCATTGCCAACGTCACCGAAATCAACCGTGCTCGGTGAGACGGATAAATTGCAGGTAGGGGGCGTGAATTTGACAGTAAATGATGCGTTGTTGACGTTAATTCTCAGCTTTTCTTTGTCACCTTCATCAAGCGAACCGGCACGTAATGTTCCAATTAAGCCATTTTGAATGGGGTGGGCATCGCCCACAGCGGTAACTTTACCGTATTGCCAGATCTCAATCGTTGCAGTTGCAACACGATCGCTAAGAGCATCGCCATAATCGAGTAAGCGCGTTTCTGTTGTCCCTGCAGGTAAATAAGCAGCAAACTCGGAGGTGGTAAAAATGTTTACTGAGTAATATATTCCCGAGATATTTGTTGGCCAAAATGCCCTGCTGTATGTATATCCACGACCTCCATAAGTATCGGACTTAATGCCTGCCGCATTTGCAGCCTCCGCCCACCCGTACCAGTCAGCACCATCATTACCAGTACCGCACTCAAGATTAGCCACCCTAATTGCCGGGAATGCCCCTAAACGAGTAAGTGTGGTATTTGAAGGATTGAAACTACTCACTGTCAATGTGCCTGCACTGAGAATTTGAGCTTGATTATCCGGTTGAAAACTACATTCAAAAGCCTGAACGTAATTTATCAGAGCACTTAACCCCCATAGTCCCGCAGAAAAAAGCAAATGCCCGAATGCTGAACGTATATGCATTGAATTGTGATTATTCATTATTTATAACTCACGCTGATTTTTACCTGGCTTAACACCCCGCCAGGTGTGACCGGTTTTGCCGGATTAATGATTTGATAACGCGCCTGAAACGTATATTCGGAATATGACGATTCGGAACCGATATACCGGGTGAAGTTAACCGCTGACGTGTTGTCTTTATTCAACACATTGGTACTTTCATAAAAAACCGCCACACCAATATTTTCTGCTGCAGACGTTGCCTTTACCCTGCCTGTTGGCCCGGTATATTCATTGGGGAAAATTTGATTACCGCTCAGCTGGGCTTTTTGTGGCTGGAAACTGAGTACCAGCGTTTTTTCCGCTGAGCCGGAATCGCAGCGCGCTTTCACCTGCAGCGGTTTGGTAGCAACATTGCCCGGAGATGTTGCAGCCAGCCCCGCCCAGTCACCACCGGCAGAAAAGGCACTGATATTCAGATCGCCTAAATCAACATCAGAAGCGGTAATATCACAGGTTCCGGATACAATTTCGGCCTTTACGGTTAATGCATTGGTACTGCTACTGACATCCGACCATGATGGAGAGGACATCAGCAGCAAAAATACCAGCGTATACTTTTTTACTGTCATGTTCGCGCCTACTGATAAGTCGTGGTAAAGGTCAACGTACCGTTAAAAATTCCTGTTTTAACCGTCGTTGACAAGGATGCTGGCCGTAAAACTAGTGTTAAAGGGAGTTTTGCGTTCGTGCGTTCAGTACTGCTCCAGGTTATTTTTTCATTATTATTAGGATCAAGTGGAATTGCGGTGTTTAAATCGCTGGTACGATACAACACGGCAGCAACGCCCACCTCCCCACCTTTCAATTCGGTAGAATATCCACTCCATGAAGCACTGGCCTTGGGTAACGTTTGTATCCAGTTCAGCGTTTGTTTGACCGTAGAACCTGAGCTAGTGATATAACAGTCGTTATACTGCAAAGAAAAATCTTTCCGCGTATTACTGCCCTGAGCCTCTATCTGCGACATCGTTAATACGCCAAAATCAAGGGTCTGATTAACGGCTTTGCTTGAACCCACCACAATACTGATATTGCAGGTTGTGGCCTGCAAATTAGCTTTAAAATTGACGGTTACATCAGCCGCTGAAACAAGAGAGCAGTTGAGGATTAAACAGGCTAACAGAATATTACGCATTGTTATCTCCCTGACTCTGGCATCTGACAAATTAAGCTATCCAGATGAATTGATTTACCGATCATCACCGGAGATGGCGGAATGTGATAATCAACATGACAGCGGCTCTGGTTGTCATTTCCCCAGACCACGTTCAACCGCCCATTATTTTCAATCCCTCGCAAAAAGGCTCGCCCGGCTTGCCCTATCGCCCCGACCGACTTACCTTGTTCATCCAGTACATCCGCACCCAGCGGGATGAAGCTGTTATCGCTGCGGCGAAGAGTGACAAAGACCGACTGGCCTGCTTCGGTAGCAAAAGTTACTTTCACGACAGCGCCTTCGCGAGGAACCACGGCAGCGGAGGTGTTTTTCACTTCCACATCGCTGGTCACCGTACTCAGATCGAGCCCCACGGTATTTTCTGCATACGGCGTCAGGCTGGTAGCGACGGCATAGCCAGCATGGTCGATTTCGCTATAGCCATTGGTAGTTGTAGCCCCGTCAGCCCCTTTAGCTTCAATCAAGGCAATGGCGGATTGGTTATCGACATTACCCGGTAACAGCGTTAAGCCGCCGCTGTGTAGCAACAACCCGCCATTATTATTTAGGGAATATTGCTGGTTGTGGTTTTTATCGACACTGGCAGAGAGGCTGGTGGTTCCTCGGGTTCCGTTGTAGTTGGAGTAGCCACTCACAGAATAGGTATCGTCGCTCCCGTTACTCTGGTTACCCATCGTACTGAGGCTGTAGTTCCATTTATTGTCTTTACTGTTTCCGCTGGCGGTACTGGTAAAACCATTACTGTCGCTGAAATCGCTGTTCACGCCCATGCTCAAATTGGAAAAGAGCGGTTGCTGACTGTCGTTACCGTTGCCGAAAGGAATATTGAAACCAACATACAGGCTATCGTTTTCTTCTCCCCATTCGTCGTAACTGCGCTGTAACGATACGTTCCAGGATATTGAACCGAAGGTGTTGCTGTAGCCGATGGAGTACTGTGATGTGTTGCCGGCTCCCCCCCAGTAGCTGATCCAGCTACCGCTGAGATAGAACGACCCGTAGTCTTCGTTGTTGACGGTCAGAGGTTGGTTGACGTTAACCTGAAACTCATTTTTTGAGTGGAGATAATTGTTGCGATACGCGTTGTCAGAGCTGAGATCGTTTTCGTCAGCGTAATTGGCAATGCTATTCTGTAATGAGAGTGTATCGTTTAGCGAGAGGTAATCTTTGGTGCTGTAGCGATACGCGGTTAAGCTGAAGTTCGTATTGGTAGTGTCCAGAACATTGCTGTAAGTCAGCCGATAGCTCTCGCCTTGTAAATCGCCAACATCGTCCAGGGAGGCTCGGGAATGGATAGCGTCAAAGGCTATCGCCCCTAGCCGGGTATTGAGCGCCATCCCCAGCATACCGGCCTGATAATCACTTTCCATGACCTGAAGCCCACCATACAGGGTGAAGATGTCACTCAGACCATAATTCCCGTTGCCGGTGATGACCCACGGCGTGTCATTATTGTAATCACTGTCAATGGTACCGGTGGCGAAATCCCAGTCGACTTCCCCTTTGGTCATCAACTGTGCGACAGACGCGTAAGGTACGGAAAAAAAGCGCTTCGAACCATCGGCTTCTTCAACCGTTACATCCAGGTCAGCACCGTTGATTGCCACATAGTAATCTTTCAGCGCAAACGGCCCCGGCGGTACGGTCGTTTCATAGATAATGCGTGATTGCTGGCGCACCGTGATTTTGGCATTACTGTTTGCCACGCCATTGATCACCGGAACATAACGACCATCACGGGGATCCATACGTTCATCGTTATAGAGATGAACCCCTTTTATGCTCACGCTATCCAGCGCTTCGCTGATCGAGGTAACCTGACCCATTTCCAGCTGCGCCCGAATGGGCGGTAGGTCACGCTGCAAATAGAGATCGTAATTATCCCATGAGGCAGTATCGTCGTTAGCCCAGTTCAGTGCGCCGCTGGAACGTAAACGCCAGGCCCCCAGGTTAATGCCGTATCCTAATCCGAGGTAGCCAGTGTCGGACGTATCACTTTCATTTTCGCTATGATAGCCACTAAAGTTCCAGGTCAGTAACGCTGCTGGTATGCCGGAATCCCAACGCGCAGGGTTCACATAACCGACCGGATGGCTCACTAAAAAAAGCTGAGGAACTGTGAGCATCAAGACTTGTGAATTAGGATCGTAACTGATGCTGGAAGACGGGTAGTAGTCAGCCAGTACATAGCACTGTGCGTCGCCCTCTGTTGCTGCCGGTAGCCGGGAAATATCAATACTGGCCTCTTCCAGAAGCGTTCGCGTTAAGCAGGGCGTCGCATTCGGCGTGTTATTTTCGATAAATTGAACGGCGGTGGTTTGCTGTGCCTTGCCATTAATCGACACGGAGACGGTATATGTCCCGGCCTTTACCGGGTTGCCATGCGCGTATTGAGCAACGTTAATCGTCGATTTGTTCCCGGCATTACCGAAAATAAAATCGTCGTTGAATTCAATATAGTTTTCATCAGCAAAACCTGACTGACAAAACCCGAACAGGATGAAGGTAGAAGCAGCAATTAGGCGTGTCGAAGTCTGCATTAATGCTATCCCTGCGTTTACTTTTTGGTGGTTTCCACATTACCGCCGTAGTCATTGACGGCAGTCCATGAAATGGTATCCATCTGAGTTGATGTCAGTGATTTCACCGCATAGCGAGCGCTGGAAAACGGTGCGACCATATCAGGTTCAATGTTGTACTTTTTACCCCCGGAGGTGATCGTAGCGCCCACCAGGGAGACAAAATAAGGGGAGTCGTTTTTTGCCGTCGCCCAAACTTGTTTTTCTTGATTGGCCAGGCTCCATTGCAGGTGTTGAATAGCCTCGTCAGGAGAGCCGGGAAGGGAAATCGGGCGATAAAATACCTTGATGCGTGTTTTAAGCGCTATCTGCAGTTGATTTGATTTATCTGCATCTTTATTTTTTTTCGGGATCTCAAGCGCGTTAAACCAGTAAACGCTTTCGCGATCGGTCGGTAAAGGTTGCCCATCCCAGTTTAAACGTACGGTAAGACCCTGTTTCGGATCGACCCGGCTAACAGGAGGGGAGGCAATAAACGGCACATTTAATGCCTGTGGATCGACGTCTTCATGTCCGTCATCTAACCAGGACTGGATTAATAGCGGCTGTTGCCCCTGATTAACCATTTTGATTAACGCCTCTTTGGCATCTGAAGGGTAGATAACCCGAGTGGCATTAATAACAATACTGGCCGTTGATGGAGCGCTAAATGAAATAAATGTTGTAAATATAATTACGGTAAATATGTTTTTTATTGGCATTTTATTTATTTCTGCGTATAGACGCTGTAGCCCCCAGTTGAATGGGAGCTACAGAGAACATATTAAGATAACTAATTAAGGGTAGGTCGTTGTAAACGTTGTATTCGCTTTAACTAAACCTACGGCTGGTGTGCCAGTACCTGAATATATATAACCTACGGTATAGTTAAATGCGGCACCATTGGTTGAACTGTAGGTTGCTTCGGATTGCGGTAATGCGGATTTAAAATCGATGATGGTATTGGTCGCAGTATCCTGAACCCGGAAACCAGCATCTTTATCGCCAGACAGGTCGGTGTTTAACAGTGCCTGAGTGGTGCTGTTATAATTACCGGTCGTTGAGAATTGGCCTTTTACTTTCCCACCGTCGGTTACCGATGCAGCGCAGTTTTTGACGGTTATCGCGAAGCTGGCTTTCTGGGCCGGGGTGCTGGTGGCTGCTTTCATAGACGGCACAGTAATATCATCGAGTTTAATCTCTTTGGATGTACCCGCCCCATCAATGCTGACATCGCAGGTTGATGTTGTAATATTTCCTGAGAAATCAATGTTTGCTGAGTCAGCAGCCTGAGCTTGCATGGTAATACCTGCAACCAGAATGGCTGCAGCACTTAAAAAGCAAAGTTTCATTTTTTTTCCTTAATGGTGTTTTCCCAAGGGGGATAATTACATAATGGGTATTAATTGGGGAATGATATTTTCTTGTTTAAATTGATTTTGGGATTTTATTTAGGGTGTTTTGCTAATAAGCGTGGTTCAACATTGAGAAAATGTATTGAATCACGGAGTGAGGTGAATTTTATCTGTGCTTGCAAGCGCTGTTTTATATTTTTTGAAAAGGTGCATTATGTAGTGGGTTCTACTATTTATCTAACAGGGCTGAATAATGAATTATTGATTTTGATATTCATTATAATTATAGATGAAGGGCCAGACCCATGAAAGAATGAGTCTGACGAGGCAGTAGATTACAGCGGCATAGTTTTGCGAATGGCGTTAATAAAAGTTTGCGCCGTGCTGGAAAGAGGTGTGTCGATGCGAGTCAGTATGCCGATCGGTTCACCTGCACCCTGGGCTGGAACTGGTAAAGAAACCAGAGCTGCCTGGCGCAGGTCTTCACGTACTGCGCCGGAAGGTACAAACCATACATAGTCGTAATCAACCGTCAATTGGCGGGACAGTGAAGCTGACAACGTTTCGATACAGCCAGACGGCATTTTACAACCCTGGCTTTGTAGTAAGGCTTCTGCATGTTGCCTGGGGGCAGTACCTTTTGGTGAGATCACGACTGGCCACTCCATTACCCGACTCAATGTAATGGTTTCCTGTAATAGCGGATGGTTAGGGCGCACCACCAGTTTCAATGACTCAAGAAATAATAATTCGTAGTTCAGGCCGCTCATCAATTCTGGGTCGGCCATACGGCCAATACCGAGATCGATTTCCCCTGATTTTAAACCTGCAAGTATCATGGGGTTACTCATTGTGGCAACCTGCAGTGTGGTCTCCATTTGCTGTTTATGGAACTGACCGATTACGGTGGGCAGAATGCCCAGCGCAGCAGTAGGCAGCGCGCCAATACGGACAACATCATTTTGCGCTTCTTCTCTTTGGTTTAACGCCTGACCCGCAGTATTGAGCGCATCAAGCACTCTTACCGCATGGGTAAGAAACTGTTCGCCGGGTACCGTTAGCTGCGCGCCCAGACGACCGCGTTCAAAGAGTCTGGCTCCGGTCAGTTGCTCCAGTTCGTTGAGTGTTTTGGAGAGGGCCGGTTGACTCAGGTTGAGGGTTTCAGCTGCGCGCCCCAAAGTCCCCTGTTGTGCAACGGCTACAAAAGTATGAAGGTGGCGCAATCGAATGCGCTGATTAAACAGACCATTTTTTTCCATAAGCGATGTTAAAAACAGAGTCGTATCGGTGACAAGTGAAGTTGTTTGTTTTTGATAACCTGATAGCAAAATATTATTAACATTTATCATGTTTTAATTACAACTGATTTATTTTGCTTATGTTTTGTACAGCAGGCCAGCAATATGGTAGGGGGCGTTACCAGTCGTTATACTTTGCCTGTCATTCGTTTCCACGACATTCCTCATCACAAGGCACTGATTAATGATACATGTAATAGGGCACCTTAACCCCGATAGCGATGCAATTTGCACCGCTACAATGGCCGCTCGCTGGCTCACTTTACGCGGTCAGCAAGCAACGGCATGGCGAGCGGGGGAAGCTAACCGTGAAACGCAATTTATTTTTAAGCATGCAGGACTGGCGCTGCCAGAACTGTTGACCTTTCCTCTGACCGATCAGGATGTCTGGCTGGTCGATTTTACTGAACCCGCGCAGGGGCCAGATTCGCTTCCAGAGAGTAATGTTGTCGGGATCATCGACCATCACCGTCTCGGTGGATTAATCACTCGTTTGCCGCCGGAAGTCTGGGTGACGCCCGTAGGCAGTAGCGCGACGCTGCTGTGGCAGTTGATGACGGATGATGTACGTAGTCAACTTTCTCCAGCAGAGGCTATTTTGCTGTTAGGTGCAGTGCTGAGTGACACTGTCACGCTGCGTTCACCAACGACTACGCCCGACGATCGTCTGGCAGTGGAGGCTCTTACTCATAAGGCGGGGATTGATCTGGAGGCGTTCAGCCATGATCTGCTGTCTGCCAAAACCAGCGTGGAAGGGATGAGTGCCCGGCAACTTCTCAATAAAGATATTAAAACGTTCAAAATTCATGGGCATCAGGTCTGTGTGGCGCAACTCGAGCTGTATTCACTAGACCAGGTTGACGCGGTGCTGGACGAGCTTCGCCAGGAAATGATTCGCTACGCAGAGGAAAATCATGCCGCACTGGTCGTTCTGATGCTGACCGATATTAATCTGGGCGATACCAGTCTGTGGTTTGCCGGAACCGAACTTTCAGATGTGCCGCAACCCTGCAAGGTGGAAGGGATGTTAAGCCGTAAAAAACAGATGCTACCGTGGCTGGAAAAACACTTAAAACCGCGTCAGTAAGTTCCGTTAATCGTCGATGTGGGTGGGGGAATTTATGCGGGATCACACTTTGTAAATTCTTCCCACCGGACTGACTGGCGTTCTCTACACTCCAGGTAATATTCACTGGAGGCATGACATTATGGCGAACACCATCACGGCAGATGAGATTCGGGAACAATTTTCGCAGGCAATGTCAGCAATGTACCAGCAGGAAGTCCCGCAGTATGGCACGTTGCTGGAACTTGTCGCTGATGTGAATCTGGCTGTTCTGGAAAATAATCCAACGCTACATGAAAAACTGGCGAATGCGGATGAGTTAGCGCGACTTAACGTCGAGCGCCATGGCGCTATTCGGGTGGGGACGGCACAGGAACTCTCCACGCTGCGGCGAATGTTTGCCATTATGGGCATGTATCCCGTTAGCTATTACGATCTCTCTCAGGCCGGCGTTCCCGTTCATTCCACAGCGTTTCGCCCCATTGACGACGCATCTCTTTCGCGCAATCCGTTTCGGGTATTTACTTCATTATTACGGCTCGAATTAATCGAAAATGTAGCGTTGCGTCAAAGGGCTGCAGAGATCCTCGCTAAGCGCGATATTTTTACTCGCCGTTGTCACGAACTGCTGGATGAATTTGATGCCCAGGGTGCTTTCACGCCAGCACAGGCACGAGAGTTTGTGCATGAAGCACTGGAAACATTCCGTTGGCATCAGCATGCCACGGTTGACGAAGAGACCTATCACGCGCTGCATAACGAACACCGGCTGATCGCCGACGTGGTGTGTTTCCCCGGTTGCCACATAAATCACCTGACGCCACGTACGTTAGATATTGACCGCGTACAATCGATGATGCCGGAATGCGGTATTGAACCGAAAATTCTCATCGAAGGACCTCCGCGTCGTGATGTGCCCATTTTGCTGCGCCAGACCAGCTTCAAAGCGCTGGAGGAAGCGGTGCTGTTTGCCGGGGAAATGCGCGGGACCCACACGGCGCGCTTTGGTGAGATCGAACAACGTGGCGTAGCGCTGACGCCAAAAGGCAGGCAGTTATATGACGAACTCCTGAATAAAGCGGGAACGGGGAAAGATAACCTGACGCATCAGTTACATCTTCAGGAAGTGTTTAAGGCTTTCCCTGACAGCGAATTTCTACTGCGGCAGCAGGGGCTGGCCTGGTTCCGCTTTCGATTAACGCCATCGGGTGAGGCGCATCGTCAGGCAATTCGACCAGAGGACGATCCTCAGCCACTGATCGAGCGTGGCTGGTTGGTGGCTCAACCCATTACTTACGAGGATTTTTTACCGGTCAGCGCTGCGGGAATATTCCAGTCTAATCTGGGCAATGAAACACAAGCGCGTACGCACGGCAACGCCAGTCAGGATGCGTTTGAGCAGGCGCTTGGTTGCGCAGTTTACGATGAGTTTGCGCTATATCGGGAGGCAGAAGAGCGAAGCAAACGGCGGTGTGGTTTGCTCTGATGGGATTTACACGGGTTTCAGTCTGTTCTCATCGACATAAAATATTTTCGATTTTGTACAGATAATCGGCGACCAACAATTGGATTATTAATGAATTTTGTCTAGAGTGAGCGGTCAGAAATCTGCACTCTCTTGCCGCTGATTAAGACCGGCGCGGGACCATTTACACGACCAGAAGGACTCACTTTCAGGCATGAATCGTAGACGATTTATTAAAGGTTCAATGGCAATGGCCGCCGTGTGCGGAACCAGTGGTATTGCATCACTCTTCTCCCGCGCCGCTTATGCGGCAGAAACTGACATTGCAGACGGAAAAACCGTACGTTTCGATTTTTCCGTTCTGCAGTCGATGGCTCATGATTTAGCGCAAAAACCGTGGGGTGGCGCACCGCGTGCATTACCTGACACGCTGGCTAAACTGACGCCTCAGGCTTACAACAGCATTCAGTATGACGCAGAGCAGTCTCTGTGGAATAACGTTGAAAATCGTCAGCTCGACGCGCAGTTCTTCCATGTAGGAATGGGCTTCCGTCGCCGTGTACGCATGTTCTCGGTCGATGGTAGTACACATATGGCGCGTGAAATTCACTTCCGCCCTGAGCTGTTCAAATACAATGATGCGGGTGTCGATACTAAACAGCTGGAAGGGCAAACTGACCTTGGCTTCGCGGGCTTCCGCGTGTTTAAAGCACCAGAACTGGCCCGTCGCGACGTGGTCTCTTTCCTGGGCGCCAGCTATTTCCGCGCTGTGGATGACACCTATCAGTACGGTTTGTCGGCGCGCGGTCTGGCGGTCGATACTTATACCGACACCAAAGAAGAGTTTCCTGACTTCACCGCTTTCTGGTTCGAAACGGTTAAACCGGGAGCAACCTCATTTACCGTTTATGCTCTGCTTGATAGCCCAAGCGTGACCGGTGCGTTTAAGTTCGTGATCCACTGTGAGAAGACACAGGTGATCATGGATGTGCAGAATCACATCTATGCCCGTAAAGACATCAAGCAACTCGGTATTGCGCCGATGACCAGTATGTTTAGCTGCGGCAATAATGAACGTCGGATGTGCGACACCATTCACCCACAAATTCATGACTCCGATCGTCTGGCGATGTGGCGGGGCAATGGCGAGTGGATCTGCCGTCCACTGAATAACCCGCAAAAGTTGCAGTTCAATGCCTACACCGATAACAACCCGAGAGGGTTCGGGCTGCTGCAACTTGATCGTGATTTTTCACACTATCAGGACATCATGGGTTGGTACAATAAGCGCCCGAGCCTGTGGGTAGAACCGCGCAACCAGTGGGGTAAGGGCACCATTGGACTCATGGAGATCCCGACCACGGGTGAAACGCTGGATAACGTTGTCTGTTTCTGGCAGCCGGATAAATCGATCAAAGCTGGTGACGATCTGGAGTTCAAATATCGTCTTTACTGGAGTGCTCAACCACCTGTGCGCTCACCGCTGGCGCGCGTACTGGCTACCCGCACCGGTATGGGTGGATTCCCGGAAGGATGGGCGCCGGGCGAACATTACCCGGAAAAATGGGCGCGTCGTTTTGCCATTGATTTCGTTGGTGGAGATCTGAAAGCCGCTGCACCGAAGGGGATTGAACCGGTCATTACGCTCTCCAGTGGGGAAGCAAAACAAATTGAGATCCTCTACGTTGAGCCAATTGATGGCTATCGCATTCAGTTTGACTGGTATCCGACATCTGACTCAACCGACCCGGTAGACATGCGTATGTTCCTGCGTTGTCAGGGGGATGCTATCAGCGAAACCTGGCTGTATCAGTATTTCCCGCCTGCTGCGGATAAACGTCAGTACGTTGACGACCGCGAAATGCGCTAATTGCGTGCCCAGTGGCTCTCCTGATGGGGAGCCATATCTGTCATCTCTCCCAAAACCGTCTGTTCACTATTTACTCGATCCTGTTCTCATTTTTCCCTGGTTTAACCAGGTAAGCTGAGGATGTGTATTTGTTGTACACGTTCTTGACCACTAACAGGGAGAAAGTATGTTTCCAGAATACAGAGACCTTATTTCCCGACTGAAAACCGAGAACCCTCGCTTTCTGTCTTTATTCGAAAAACACAACAGCCTTGATCATGAAATTTCCAGACTGGAAGGTTCGGATGGTCGGGGATACAGTTTGGATATTGTTCGCCTGAAGAAACAGAAACTCCACTTGAAGGAAGACCTGCTCAAAATTTTGCAAAAAGAGAGTGTCAGTGAGGGCTAAATAGAGCTGCTCCGCTGTGTAAAAGGGCTTTCCGCAAGAATGGGAAGCCCTTCCTGTTTGTGGGGCTTAGTCGACAAGTACGCGTTTGTTTGTCGCACCCCAGAGAATCGACATTTCAGTGAACAGCGCGCCGCTAATTTCTTCAACTTCCTCAGCGCTAACCTGCGCATTCCCTTGTTTGCCAAATAACACCACTTCATCACCTGAAGCAACCTGTGGCAGATCGGTCACATCGACAATCAGCGTATTCATCGAGGTTTTGCCTAACACAGGTACCCGCTGGCCGCGGATCAGAACATGTCCTGCGTTACTGAATACGCGGCGGTAACCATCTGCATAACCCGCCGGGATATTGGCGAGCACGGAATTGCGTTTGAGGGTATACGTTCGGTCATACCCAACGGTATTTCCTTTCGGGTAATGGTTGACTGAAGCAATTGCAGATTTAAAGGTCATCACACGTTTATATTCAGTGCTGGCGATGGTATCGCCATAAAAAATTCCGCCGACACGCACCATATCCAACCACGACTCGGGAACAGTCAGCGTGGCGAAGGTATTAGCGACATGCAACGTGACCTCTTCGCGCTTAAGCCCGGTGATTTTGAGGACCTGTGCGGATTGTGAGTTGAAACGGGCCAGATCGCGTTTAACCACCGCAGCATCTTCTTCCGGGAAATGCGACATGAGCCCAACAATTTTCAGGCCCGGTAAGGCTGAAATTGCGCGAGCCTCTTCCAGTCCCGCCGCCGTACTGACTTCCAGACCATTGCGTGACATACCGCCAGAGTTCAGTGCCAGATGAATACGGATGGTTTTTCCTTTCTCCCGGGCAATGGCACTCAGGCGCTTAGCCATATCCAGGTTGCCTATCAACTCTTCGGTATCAAAATCTGCCGCCTGCCGCATCTCTTTTTCTGTTGCGTTTCGAACGCGCATGAGCTGCGATTTAAATCCTGACTGGCGGACGGTGCTGATTTCCTCATTGCTCGCGACGCCTATACATTGAACACCATTTTGCATCATTATTGGGGTCACTAACGAGAGGTCATGCCCGTAAGCATCTCCTTTCAGGATGGCGCACATGCGGGTTTTATCACCCAGCAGTTGCTGAACTTTGTGAACGTTATATTCCAGCGCGCTACGAGAAATTTCCAGAGTGGTATTATCCACGACCAGTTGCTTACTTACCGCATAGGGAACGGGGCTCGCCTGTGTATCAGTGGCGGGCTGGTGACAGGCGGTAATCAGTAACAGCGGGATCAGTGCTAAACGGCCCAAAGGTGCTGCCATGCTTGCTCCTTAGCAAAATAGTAGAGGTGTTGTTGTCATCATTACGGCTCCCCCTCGGCGGGGAGATGCCCGAAGAAATAGAGTAGCGGGTTATGCGCGGTATATTGTCTCTAAGTGATTGCTGTAACAGCATAAAAAAGTGTTATTCACGGTGGTAATCAGATTAATATCAGCTGGTGCCAGTCAGAAATGCCCCTTTAACGATCGCAAAAGAGATAAACATGCCGGAAATTATTAGCGTCAGTGAAACGCTGGAACTGCGTGCAGTAGAAGAACAACATGTTACGCCATTACATCAACTGGTGGTTAAAAATAAGGCATGGCTCCAGCAGTCGCTGAACTGGCCGCAGTTTGTTGGTTCTCAGGAGGACACGCGTAAGAACGTGCAGGGGAACATGATGTTACATCAACGCGGCTACGCCAAAATGTTCCTTATTTTTGAGCATGAAGATGTAGTGGGCGTTATCTCGTTTAATCAGGTAGAACCGCTGAACAAAGCCGCTTATATCGGTTACTGGCTGGATGAAGCTCATCAGGGGCAGGGTATTATGTCCCGGGCGTTACAGGCCTTTATTCATCACTATGCACAACGTGGAGAGATCCGACGTTTTACCATTAAATGCCGGGTGAATAACCCCGAGAGCAATAGGGTGGCGCAACGTAACGGCTTCTCGCTGGAAGGTTGTATGAAACAGGCCGAGTTTCTTAATGGTGTGTACCATGATGTTAATCTCTATGCCCGAATCATCGACAACGCCTCAGAGTAAGCCAGCCAGGGGCGTGCGCGTAATACGCTGTTCGCCGTTGATAACCTTAGGCCCGCGCAGATGAATAGCATCACCATCAAACGCCTCGACGTGGGCCTGCCCGTTAATTTCAACGCGATGTTCAATGAGCACTTCTCCCCGGATGCGGACATGACCTTCAATAAGAATGTTGTCATCGAGCAGGATCGGGCCACCACGTAGTTCGGCATGACCGCCGACCAGCACGTGGTGTTTCAGAACGCAGTTACCCTCAACCAATGCGTGCTCTGCCACTTGTGAGCTGTAGCGCAACGTCGGAATAGCATCTTCATCAACTCCGGCTAGTATGCGGGCGTGTCCGTACACTTTCGCACAATCGCAAATCCAGACATTATTTTCCTCATTGCCTTTTATAAGCGCAAATTCAAACACTTCAGCACGGTGTTCAATAAACGCGTAGCTGACACTGGCTTCGCCATAGATCTGCGCCTGATGTACAACACGAGAATTGCTGAGGGTAGCGCGGTCGTAGATTTGCAGAATCTGGTCGCTTTCACGGGTTAATCCTTTGGCCGCGATAATTTCACAGTGACACTCAATGCATGCATCGCCGGACAGCAGACACTCTCCCTGAACGAGAGAATCTTTAACTGTGACGTTGTCACGTATTTGTGCGCCGTGGCTTATTTCAGCGCGATCGATCCAGACTTCATCACCAATCTGTACGCCATCTCTGATAATGCTTTCCTGCGTAATACGGGCATTTCCTGAGATCGCCGCACCGGAGAACGCCAGCGCATTTTGATCGTAAATCCAGCAATTGCCGCTCTGCGCCAGTACGTTTTCATCGTCAATCCAGCCGCCTCGCGTCCCGGCTTTAACGTCATTAAAGTCAATAAGGGCGATAATCTGGCGTAGCAATACACTTTTTTTGTTGCCATTATCCTGATAACTGAAGGAGCGTGGCTCATCACTTAGGCAGTATTTAGTCATAGCCTCATTTCCATGTTGCGCACTTTAGTTAAACGTAGCAAAGTTTTCCACGCTGGCTAAACCGCCAGAAATTCCATAAAATGCATTTCAAATATACTTTAAAAAATAAACAAAATGAGTAACAACAAAGAGAGTGATCGGATCCTCAATCTTCCGGCCGGTTATTTTGGGATGGTACTGGGCATCATAGGTATGGGGTTTGCGTGGCGATATGCCAGCCAGATATGGTCGGTCGGCCACTGGGTAGGCGATGGTCTGGTGATCCTCGCGATGATTATTTGGGGTCTGTTGACGCTGGCATTTCTTACCCGCCTGGTGCGATTCCCGCACAGTGTGCTGGCAGAAATTCGCCATCCGGTGATGAGCAGCTTTGTCAGTCTTTTCCCTGCCACAACGATGCTGGTCGCAATTGGCTTTGTCCCCTGGTATCGTCCATTAGCCGTGGGATTGTTCAGTATCGGCGTGGTGATTCAGTTATTGTACGCAGCCTGGCAAACGGCAGGGCTTTGGAGAGGTTCGCATCCAGAGGAAGCAACAACGCCGGGGTTATATTTGCCGACCGTGGCCAATAACTTTATCAGCGCCATGGCCTGCGGTGCGTTGGGTTTCAACGATGCCGGATTGGTATTTTTGGGGGCAGGCGTCTTCTCATGGTTAAGCCTTGAACCTGTTATCCTGCAACGTCTACGTAGTTCAGGCGAACTACCTGCTGTATTACGCACTTCACTGGGTATTCAACTGGCGCCTGCACTGGTCGCCTGTAGCGCCTGGCTCAGCGTCAATGGCGGTGAAGGCGATACGCTGGCCAAAATGTTATTTGGCTATGGCCTGCTGCAGCTTCTTTTCATGTTACGCCTGATGCCGTGGTATTTGTCCCAGCCATTTAATGCCTCTTTCTGGAGTTTCTCGTTCGGCGTGTCAGCGCTGGCGACGACGGGGCTGCATTTAGGGCACAGCAGTGAGTCTGGTTTTTTTCATACTCTGGCGATCCCTCTGTTTATTTTTACCAATTTTATCATTGCACTATTACTGGTACGTACGTTTGTATTGCTGATGCAGGGAAAACTGCTCATCCGCACGGAGCGTGCTGCATTACTGAAATCTGAGGATAAATAATGACCCTTTGCGACGAAAACTACTTTACGGAAAAATATGATTTAACCCGCACGCATTCCGATGTTGTCGAAGCGGCAAAAATTGTTGCGCCAGGCAAAACGTTAGATCTGGGCTGCGGCAATGGTCGCAACAGCCTCTACCTGGCGGCAAACGGCTACGACGTTACCGCATGGGATAAAAATCCCATGAGCATTGCTAATCTGGAGCGCATCAAGGCTGCTGAAGGGTTGAACAATCTGCAAGCGAAGGTTGTGGATCTTAATGCGCTGAGCTTTGACGGCGAATACGACTTTATTCTTTCTACCGTTGTGATGATGTTCCTGGAAGCGAAAACAATCCCAGGGCTTATCGAAAATATGCAGCGTTGTACTAAACCTGGCGGATATAACCTGATCGTCGCAGCAATGGACACTGATGATTTCCCTTGCACCGTCGGTTTCCCGTTTGCGTTTAAAGAAGGTGAATTACGCCGTTATTACAATGGTTGGGATCTGCTGAAATATAACGAAGATGTGGGTGAACTTCACCGCACAGATGAAAACGGCAATCGCATTAAACTGCGCTTTGCGACAATGCTGGCGCGTAAGACGGCCTGACCCTCCTGGTAAGATAACTCTCTCTGCGGGCAGCATTTTTTTATCGTGCTGACCGCAGAAATAAAAATGTGTGACGCTTACCATTTTTAGTACATCCAAAATGAATCCGTTTTGCTATCCTTTTTTATGCATCATTGCGAAAACTAAAGGGATCGTTTCATGCGTACTCAAACTTTATTTAAAGTTGCAGTGCTTACCGGTTTGTTGGCGTTATCTGGCTGTGCGTCAAAAGTGACGCAGCCGGATAAATACTCTGGGTTTTTAAAAGATTATTCTGGCCTGAAGGAAACTAAATCAGCAACCGGACAACCGGTGCTCCGTTGGGTTGACCCAAACTTCAATGAATCCAAATACGACAATATCGTTTATAACCCGATAACGTATTATCCGATTCCTAAGCCGACCACACAGGTAGGTCAGCAGGTTCTTGATAAGTTGCTGACCTATACCAACACTCAAATGAAGACCGCTATTGCTAAACGTAAACCTCTGGTTACGACTCCAGGTCCGCGTAGCCTGATTTTCCGTGGGGCGATCACAGGTGTAGCAACCAGCAAAGAAGGGCTGCAATTCTATGAAGTGGTCCCGGTTGCGCTGGTCGTAGCAGGTACTCAAATGGTAACAGGGCACCGCACAATGGATACTCACCTCTATTTCGAGGGTGAGTTGATCGATGCGGCGACCAATAAACCAGTGATTAGAGTTGTACGTCAGGGTGAAGGTAAAGACCTGAACAACGAAAGCACGCCGATGGCGTTCGAAACGTTGAAAAAAGTTGTTGATGACATGGCGACAGACGCCTCAATGTTTGACGTGAACAGCAACAAAAAATAATGATGAACGCACCATCTGCAACAAGCAGATGGTGCCTTTTTCTATGCCGTACGGCGACGGTAAAATAACTTACCAACCAGAGCCTCAGGTCGTGCAAACATCACCAGATTCCCCAGTAAAATCAGCACTAACCCGGCAATCGCATTGAGCTGCCAGACATACCCCTCATACAATGTAGACAGCGTGAGCGCCACCAATGGGAAAAGCAATGTGCTGTATGCTGCCTTACTGGGACCAATGCGTCCGACCAGCGTGAAATAGGCGCCGAAGGCAATCACTGAACCAAAAATCGCCAGATACAACAGTGCGCTGAGATAGCTGAAAGTCCACTGCGGCGTGAAGTTATCACCACGCACCACAGCAATCGCCGCAATCAATAATGTGCCATACAGCATTGCCCAACTGTTGGTGGTCAGGATCTCGAGCCCTTTTTTCTGATGGCGCATGCTGATCATATTGCCCAGTGAGAAACCAAAGGTCCCCAGAGCACTTAAGCCAATTCCCAACAACAGTGAATGATTAAACCCGCTGTTGACCAAATCTTGCCAGAACAGCGTGACGATACCCGTTAACCCCAGAGCTGCTGCAATATAGAAGCGTACCGGCGGTTTTTGACCAAAAAATACGAAGCTATTTATCGCATTGAACAGCACGGCCATGGAGAAAATAACCGATTCCAGCCCTGTATTGATCCAGGCAGCAGCGGTGTAAAAACACCAGAAGTTGAAGCAAAAAACGCATCCTCCCTGCAACAGACAAAACAGATGATCGCGACCGGAAAGCTTGCGTAGTCTGCCACTCATCAGCAGGAGCAATATCATCACTACGCTGGCGACGGCAAAACGCCAGAAGATGGAGACGGGCGCAGGAACCGGACCTTGCTGCAGGTAAATTGCAATCCATGTGGTTCCCCATATCACCACGACCAGACAGTACAACAGTGCGTTCATACGACACCCTCTCTCTTTTTTTTATTCAGAAATACACTGTGTCATGACATTAGTCAGGGGGCTTTCATCTGTTTGCGCGGGACTTGCATAATCTTGCGCTTTTTTTGCCGCAAGCGTGAAAAGGAGGCTGTTAACGACATATAGCTGAGATAGACTGAAAAGCCTGCTAACTTCTTTTGAATGTGATGGTATGTCTCAGCCCTACGATGCCTTTGAAAACTTACGCAAACATAATGCCGTGTTGCATGAATCGGTTGCGTTACATTCAGGGATCCAACTGGCGGCCTGGTCGAACAAACGCGACACCATCACACAATATTGCGATCACCATACGCTCAGTTTGTATGTCGCCGATGGCTACGAGAGCTATCACAAGACGGCGGGGGGCTGGAAGAACGGTGGCGGCCCGGACCGTTTCTGTCTGATGCCGAAAGAGAGCGAGTCGAGTTGGGACATCCGTGATGCCCTGTCGTTTGTTCATCTCTACTGTACGGACGCACATTTACGTGAAGTGGGTGAGAAAGTCTGGGACAAAAGTCCATATAGTTTCACACTGGATGAGCATACATTTGGTAGCGACCCCGGGATCACCGCAGTTTACCGCCAGTTTTTGCTCGGAAATGACTGGCAGCAACCCGCCAATCATCTCACGCTCAGCGCTGCATCCTCGCTTTTATTAACGCACCTGATCCAGCATTACAGCAATGTACAATGGCGGGCACCGGCGGTCACGGGAGGTCTTGCTCCCGTCACATTGCGAAACGTACTGGCCTATATTGAGGCACATCTTGCTTACCCGATAACCCTGAGCGATCTGGCAGGCGAAGCGGCGTTAAGTGATTTTCACTTTGCCAGAATGTTTCGTCAGTCAATGAACATGGCACCGCACCAGTACGTTATGCAGCGTCGAATGACGCTGGCGCAACAACTGGTCTGCTATTCTTCACGCAGTTTGTCGGATATTGCGATGGCCTGTGGATTCAGTTCGGCAAGCCATTTCAGTAACCGGTTTAAACAGGTTACGGGTAAGACGCCATCGCAGTTACGCGCGGCGCGCTAATCTCAGCACCGCATAGCACAACCCACCGGCAACTAATCCCCAGAATGCAGAGCCAATCCCCAATAGCGTTAACCCACTGGCGGTAACCAGAAAAGTGATGATGGCGGCATCCCGTTCCGTTTCATTATGTAATGCCTGGTACAGACTGCCGCTAATGGTCCCCAACAGCGCCAGACCAGCCAACATCTGGATCCAGCTAACGGGCAGGGCTGTCATTAACCCACTGACTGAACCGCCAAATATCCCCGCCAGCAAATAGAATACGCCAGCAGCGGCAGCGGCTAACCAGCGTCGCTGTGCGTCAGGGTGTGCTTCGGGACTTTGGCAAATCGCAGCGGTGATGGCGGCTATACAAATGGAATAGACACCAAAAGGGGAAAACAACAGTGCCAGCAGGCCGGTGAAAACAATCAGCGGTGAAACAGGCAATGAGTAGCCGGAAGCCTTCATGGTGGCGATACCAGGAGCATTTTGCGATGCCATCGTCACCAGAAATAGCGGTATCGCAACGCTGATGCTGTAGGCAAAGGAAAAATGAGGAGCAATAAACTCAGGTACTACCGGCGACAGGCTTACACTATTTGTGACAATGTCACCTTTAATCAGAGCAATGACGATACCCACCAGCATCGCGGCGATAACCGCATAACGTGGGGCCAGGACTTTTAAGACCAGCCACGCCAGCAGCATACTGCCGCACAGAACCCATTCACTATTGAGACTGGCGAATGCCTGCAATCCAAAACGTAGCAGGATCCCGGCCAGCATAGCCGACGCCAGAGAGTGTGGGATAATTTTCATCAGACGGGCGAACAGCCCGGTTACGCCGCACAGCACAATTAGCGCATTAGCGACAATAAAAACGCCGATCGCGTCCTGAATTGTTAAGCCTTGCAGACCGGTGACCAGCAGTGCCGCGCCTGGTGTTGACCAGGCAGTCAATACCGGAGCGCGATACCATAGTGTCAGTACCAGCGTGCTAACGCCCATCGCGAGCCCAAGGGCAGTCATCCAGCCCGCGATTTGCGCGCTTGTCGCACCCGCAGACATTGCCGCTTGCCAGATAATAGCCGCCGAGCTGGCGTAGCCGACCAGAACGGCAACGAAACCGGATAAGACGGTGGGTAAAGGTATTGAAAGCGCGCGCATAAAGACTCCGTGTGCGTTATAACGGTCAGTCACTGTATCACTGTGCGTTATAGCGTACAAGTGGTAAGCTATTGTTTTGCAGAAGGGGATTAAGGGAGGAATAAATGGACAATTTAACTCAATATCTGGCCACTACGCTCAGAACATTGCGCCACCAGCGAGAATGGAGCCTTTCTCGCCTGGCCGAGGAGACAGGCGTTTCAAAGGCAATGCTGGGGCAGATTGAACGTAATGAATCCAGCCCCACGGTGGCGACATTGTGGAAAATCGCGACTGGGCTGAACGTCCCATTTTCAACCTTTATTTCACCGCCAGAATCCGACGGCACGACCACATTCGATCCCGAACAACAGGCAATGGTGGTGACACCGCTTTTCCCGTGGGATCCACAACTTTGCTTTGACCATTTTTCGATCCTATTGGCTCCGGGGGCGCTGAGTGAATCTACCCCACATGAGACTGGCGTCATTGAGCATGTCGTAGTGATTAATGGCCTGCTCGATATGTACATTGAGGGGGCATGGCGAACATTAAAAGCCGGTGAGGGGGTGCGTTTTGCCGGAGATACTGCGCACAGTTATCGTAACAGCAGTGAACAGACGGTTCACTTTCATTCACTCATCCATTACCCGCGCAGTTAATCGGGAAAACTATTCCGAAACGTTGCGCTTCTGACTACAATAGCCGCCATTTTGCCGCTATTGGATGGTAACAACTGTATGCGTCAGCAACCTCATCGCCTTGAACTGTTAAGCCCGGCCCGTGATACCGCGATTGCACGCGAAGCCATTTTACACGGCGCAGATGCCGTATACATTGGCGGTCCCGGTTTTGGGGCACGTCATAATGCCAGCAACAGCCTGAAAGATATCGCTGATCTGGTGCCTTTTGCCCATCGTTATGGGGCGAAAATTTTTGTGACGCTGAATACGATCCTGCATGATGATGAGCTGGAACCCGCGCAGCGGTTAATTACCGATCTGTATCAAACCGGCGTTGACGCGTTAATTGTGCAGGATATGGGGATACTGGAACTGGATATTCCCCCTATTGAACTGCATGCCAGTACCCAGTGCGATATCCGTACTGTAGAGAAGGCGAAATTTCTCTCTGACGTCGGATTCACCCAGATTGTACTGGCGCGGGAATTAAGCCTTGAACAAATTAGCGCTATTCATCAGTCCACAGACGCTACCATTGAGTTTTTTATTCACGGTGCGTTGTGCGTGGCGTATTCCGGTCAGTGCTATATCTCCCATGCCCAGACTGGCCGCAGTGCTAACCGTGGGGATTGCTCTCAGGCCTGTCGCTTGCCATATACCCTGAAAGACGATCAGGGCCGCGTGGTGTCATATGAAAAACATCTGTTGTCGATGAAAGATAACGATCAAACCGCCAATCTCGGCGCGTTGATTGATGCGGGTGTGCGGTCCTTCAAAATTGAAGGTCGCTACAAAGATATGAGCTATGTGAAAAACATTACAGCACATTATCGGCAGATGCTGGATGCGATAATCGAAGAGCGGGGCGATCTGGCCCGGGCTTCTGCGGGGCGAACTGAGCATTTCTTTACTCCCTCCACGGAAAAAACTTTCCACCGTGGCAGCACCGATTATTTTGTTAACGCCCGGAAAGGGGATATCGGTGCTTTCGACTCACCGAAATTTATAGGTCTGCCCGTCGGAGAAGTGCTGAAAGTTGCGAAAGACCATCTTGATGTTGAGGTGACGGAACCGCTGGCGAACGGCGATGGCCTGAACGTGTTAATTAAACGTGATGTGGTAGGGTTTCGGGCTAATACGGTGGAAAAAACGGGACACAACCGTTATCGGGTCTGGCCGAATGACATGCCTGCCGATCTGCACAAAGTTCGCCCGCACCATCCGCTGAACCGCAATCTCGATCATAACTGGCAACAAGCGTTAACCAAGACGTCCAGCGAACGCCGGGTGGCGGTAGATATTGAGCTGGGCGGCTGGCAGGAGCAGTTGATCCTGACGCTCACCAGTGAAGAGGGCGTGAGTATTACCCATACGTTGGACGGCCTGTTTGAAGAAGCTAACAATGCGGAAAAAGCGTTGAGTAATTTGCAGGATGGCCTGGCAAAACTGGGGCAAACGCTCTATTACGCCCGCGATATTCAGGTCAATTTGCCGGGGGCGCTGTTCGTACCGAACGGGCAACTCAATCAGTTCCGGCGTGAAGCTGTAGATATGCTGGATGCCGCTCGTCTGGCCAGTTATCAGCGTGGCTGCCGTAAACCTGTTTCCGAACCGGCACCGGTGTATCCACAAACGCATCTGAGTTTTCTGGCGAACGTTTATAACCATAAAGCGCGTGAGTTTTATCACCGTTATGGTGTCCAGTTGATTGATGCCGCTTATGAGGCACATGAAGAAAAAGGTGACGTCCCGGTAATGATCACCAAGCACTGCCTGCGTTTTGCCTTCAATCTGTGCCCGAAACAGGCAAAAGGAAATATCAAAAGCTGGAAAGCGACTCCAATGCAACTGGTCAATGGTGATGAAGTTCTGACGCTAAAATTTGATTGCCGACCGTGCGAAATGCACGTTATCGGCAAGATTAAGCATCACATTCTGAAAATGCCGTTGCCGGGTAGCGTTGTAGCTTCTGTCAGCCCGGAAGATCTGATGAAAACGCTGCCAAAACGTAAAGGCTAAGCATTAACTTAAATGTGTATCGGGCTTGCGTGATTTTAGCCAGTGATGATGCTCACGTAGATCGGCGGCGGACTCTTCCGCCGTCACACGTAATTCATCGCTGTCGGCTGAGTGGCGTAATAAATGATCGGCATCCTGTACCTGAAGATATTCATGTCCCTGATTAGAAGCGAAAAGCTGGCCGGAGAAAAGCGCGCTGGCCAGCAATAACACCGTTAACCCTTTCTTAAACATCATGCAGCCTCTGGTACGTAATAAACAGAAATGGCGATAATTTCGCCTGGTGACTATTTCAATATTTATTCGGACCAAAGGCAACATCTGTTTCGCAAACTCGGCAATTATTACTGAGTTGTTTAATAATCGTTTGAATTTTGAGTTTCCGGGAAGTGCGAGCACAACCCGGCTTGAATCACAGTGTCCTAGGACTTAAAACCTGCCGCCGTCATCAACAGACGGAAGAACATGCCAACGCCAGCGAGCGCCAGCACACTTCCCCCCCAGAGAATCACCAGCCACATCAGGCGTTTCCAGATCGATTGCTGCATCAATGATACCCCTCACCATGTTGAACTTTGCCGCGAAAAACGTAATAGCTCCAGAAGGTGTAAACGAGGATTATAGGGATAATCAGCAGTGCACCAACTAACATGAAGCCCTGACTCTGCGCTGGTGCCGCAGCCTGCCAGAGGGTAATTGACGGTGGAATAATATGCGGCCAGATACTGATCCCCAACCCGCTGAAACCCAGAAAAATCAAGCCGAGTGTCAGCACAAAAGGCACTGCATGGCAGCTTTGCTGGCCCAATGTGCGCCAGATCCACAGACTGATAAGCGCAACCAGTACCGGTACTGGCATCAGGAACCACAGATTCGGCAGGCTAAACCAGCGCTCGTAAATGGCGCTGTGTGCCAGTGGCGTCCAGAGGCTGATAATGGCAATCACGACCAGCAGTGTGAGCAGCAGTTTTTTTGCCACGTTGCGCATTTTATCCTGCAACGGGTTTTCGCTTTTCATAACCAACCATGTTGCTCCGAGCAGAGCATATGCGACAACCAGCCCGACTCCGCAAAACAGCGTGAAAGGTGTCAGCCAGTCGAATGCTCCACCGCTGTAGCTGCGTCCGGTGACTGAAAAACCGTTGAGAACAGCACCAACAACAACGCCCTGGGTGAAGGTCGCGAGGATTGAGCCGCACAGAAAGGCTTTATCCCAGAATGGTCGGTGAGCCGGTGTAGCCTTGAAACGGAATTCAAAGGCGACGCCACGAAAAATCAACCCTATGAGCATCAGCGTTAACGGAATGGTCAGCGCATCGACAATCACGGCATAGGCCAGCGGAAAAGCGCCGAACAAGCCTGCGCCACCGAGTACCAGCCAGGTTTCATTCCCGTCCCATACCGGTGCCACGCTGTTGACCATCACGTCCCGATCGTCGGCATCCTGAATGGCGGGGAATAAAATGCCGATCCCGAGATCAAAACCGTCCATCACGATATACATCAGCGTGGCGAACACGATGATAACAAACCAAATAACTGATAAATCAATACCCATTAGCGGAGCACCTCAGGTTGCGAATCGAGGACCGCAGCTGAAAGCGGCCGTGCAGGAGTGCCTGATGGCGGGATGGTCGGCGGATCTTCCTGAGGCCCTTTGCGGATCAGGCGGATCATATAGCTGTAACCCACGCCGAAGACCGAGCTGTAAACCACAAAGAAGGCCAGCAAACTGATGCTCATATGCAGATCGCCATGCGCGGAAACCGCATCCGCTGTACGTTGTAGCCCATAAACTACCCACGGCTGACGTCCCACTTCGGTGGTGACCCAACCTGCAAGAATAGCAATCAGACCTGAAGGTCCCATCCACAGCGCGAATCTCAGGAAGGGACGCGAAGTGTATAAACGCTGTCTGTAGCGTAGCCAGAGCGCGAATGCGCCCAGCAGGATCATCAGCATGCCTAAGCCTGCCATAATACGAAACGACCAGAACACCATGGTGGAGTTAGGGCGATCTTCTTTCGGAAACTCTTTTAACGCCGGAACCTGTTTGTCCAGACTATGCGTAAGGATCAGGCTTCCCAGTGCCGGGATAGCCAACCCGTAACGGGTACGTTCCTGCTCCATGTCAGGCCAGCCGAACAGCAGCAGTGGAGTCGGTTCGCCTGGCGGGTTTTCCCAGTGTCCTTCAATGGCTGCAATTTTCGCGGGCTGATGCTTAAGGGTATTCAGTCCGTGCATGTCACCAATCAGCGCCTGGAGTGGGGCGACGATCAATGTCATCCACAGCGCCATGGAGAACATGGCCCGAATAGCCGGGGTGTTATTACCGCGTAATAAATGCCAGGCAGCTGACGCGGCGACAAACAGGGCGCTGCTGAGGAATGCTGCGACGGACATATGTAGCAGTCGATAAGGGAATGAAGGATTGAAAATGACGGCAAACCAGTCCACTGGCACTACCTGTCCATTGACAATTTCGTAGCCCTGCGGCGTTTGCATCCAGCTGTTTGATGCCAGGATCCAGAAGGTAGAGATAATGGTCCCCAGCGCGACCATACAGGTGGCAAAGAAGTGCAGGCCGGGTCCCACTCTGTTCCAGCCAAACAGCATGACACCAAGGAAACCCGCTTCCAGGAAGAATGCGGTTAACACTTCGTAGGTCAGTAATGGCCCGGTGATACTGCCAGCGAACTCAGAAAAGCCGCTCCAGTTGGTACCAAACTGGTAAGCCATGACCAGACCCGATACGACACCCATGCCAAAGTTAACGGCAAATATTTTAGACCAGAAATGATACAGCGACCGCCAGGTCGGATTTTTCGTCTTCAGCCAAAGACCTTCGAGTACCGCCAGATAGCTGGCAAGTCCGATAGTTATAGCCGGAAAGATAATGTGAAAGGACACCGTAAACGCGAACTGGATCCTCGCCAGGTGAAACGCGTCAAGACCGAACATGCTTAACTCCGCAGGCAAAATTGATTTAGCGCAATTCTAAGCCTGGGGAACAGCGGGGGGCAGAAACAGAACTGTTCTTTTTAACCATAACAGTTATAAAAAATAAGTTGATTATGTAAACTGATATACATCGTGGTTATCACCGACACCGGATATCAGGACGAAAAATGAAAAAGTATCAGCGGCTGGCGGAACAAATTCGCGATCAAATTGCGTCTGGCGTATGGCAGCCAGGCGATCGCCTGCCATCCTTGCGTGAGCAGGTGGTAAGCAGCGGAATGAGTTTTATGACCGTCGGACACGCTTACCAGCTACTGGAAAGCCAGGGACGGATCATTGCCCGACCGCAGTCGGGTTACTATGTTGCTGCACGTCCCGAGCGTGAGGTTTCAATACCGCAAGTGCAGGTCATGCGTGATGAAGCCGTGGATATCAATACCTATATTTTTGACATGTTGCAGGCCAGTAGGGATGCATCTGTTATGCCATTTGCTTCCGCATTCCCCGATCCCCGCTTATTTCCCTTGCAGCAGCTTAACCGTTCGCTGGCGCAGGTAAGCAAAACAGCCACAGCCATGAGCGTTATCGAAAACCTGCCACCGGGTAATGCTGAACTGCGTCACGCTATCGCACGGCGTTATGCTCAGCAGGGGATCACTATTTCGCCCGATGAGATTGTGATTACCGCAGGTGCGCTTGAAGCCCTCAACCTGAGTTTGCAGGCGGTGACTGAACCGGGTGATTGGGTTATCGTCGAAAACCCCTGTTTTTACGGTGCATTGCAGGCCCTGGAACGACTGCGTCTGAAGGCGCTTTCTGTGGCCACTGATGTAAAGGAAGGCATCGACCTTGTTGCACTGGAACTGGCATTACAGGAGTATCCGGTAAAAGCCTGCTGGTTGATGACCAACAGTCAAAACCCGCTTGGCTTTACGCTCAGCGCACAGAAAAAAGCCAGTCTGATTGCATTGCTGGAAAAATATAACGTCATGCTGATTGAAGATGACGTTTATAGCGAGCTTTACTTTGGCCGTGAAAAACCGTTGCCCGCAAAGGCCTGGGATCACGGCGACAGAGTGCTGCATTGTTCTTCGTTTTCGAAATGCCTGGTGCCAGGATTTCGTGTTGGCTGGGTTGCCGCAGGAAAACATGCCCGCCGCATTCAGCGACTCCAGTTGATGAGTACCTTATCAACCAGTTCTCCAATGCAGCTTGCACTGGTGGATTACCTGTCCACGCGGCGTTATGACGCGCATCTGCGTCGGTTACGCCGTCAACTGGCAGAACGCAAACAGCAGGCCTGGCAAACGCTGCTTCGTCATCTTCCGGCGGAAGTCAAAATTCACCATAACGACAGCGGCTATTTTCTGTGGCTGGAACTGCCCGAGCCACTCGATGCGGGGGAACTCAGTACTCAGGCGCTGGCCCACCATATTAGTATTGCGCCAGGTAAAATGTTCTCAACATCGGGGACCTGGACACGTTTCTTTCGCTTCAATACCGCATGGAACTGGGGAGAGCGCGAGGAGCAGGCAGTGAAATTGCTCGGGAAATTAATTCGCGAGATGATGAAATAATACCGAACGTGCTATTCAATATAAAAGAATAGTGCGTTCTTATTTTCGAAATAACGAATGCCAGGCCACAAAGTTATTTATATCGAGTGCCACCATACAAAATATCAATAGTTATTGGTATTACCCCCTGCGCATCTAACTCCTTGTCTATACTCCAGAAGATTTAGTCATCCTGCCAGAGCCCGCGGCGTAATGAGCGTTAGCTCACAACCTGATTAAATTTCCTTGCGCCAGCAGGAACGCTTACGACACCCCGACTATTTTTAGGAAAGGACATATATTTACGGCAAGGCTGCCGCTCAATATTTTTCGACAGGAGTAAGATGTTATGAGCAAGCAATTTGCCCTCAGTAGTCTGTGTGCCCTCAGTATGACGCTGATGACAGCCCATGCAGCCGAACCCCCCACATCATTAGATAAACCGGAAGGCCGCCTGGATATTATTGCCTGGCCGGGTTATATCGAACGTGGACAAACCGATAAACAATATGACTGGGTCTCACAGTTTGAGAAGGACACCGGTTGTGCGGTCAATGTGAAAACAGCGGCCACTTCAGACGAAATGGTCAGCCTGATGGCAAAAGGCGGTTATGACCTGGTAACGGCTTCAGGTGATGCTTCACTGCGTTTGATTATGGGGAAACGCGTTCAACCTATTAACACAGCGCTTATCCCTAACTGGAAAACTATCGATCCGCGCGTCGTAAAAGGTGAGTGGTTTAACGTTGGTGGGAAAGTCTATGGCACGCCATATCAGTGGGGGCCAAACCTGCTGATGTACAACACCAAAACCTTCCCGACACCGCCGGATAGCTGGAACGTGGTGTTTGTGGAACAAAACCTTCCTGACGGGAAAAGCAATAAAGGGCGCGTACAGGCTTACGACGGTCCAATTTATATTGCAGATGCCGCGCTGTTCGTTAAAGCCACTCAGCCACAACTGGGCATCAGCGACCCGTATCAACTCACTGAAAAACAGTATCAGGCGGTCATTAAGGTTCTGAGCGATCAGCATGCATTGATCCACCGCTACTGGCATGACACCACCGTGCAAATGAGTGATTTCAAAAACGAAGGTGTCGTGGCTTCCAGCGCCTGGCCGTATCAGGCTAACGCCCTGAAAGGTGAAGGCCAGCCGATCGCGACCGTATTTCCAAAAGAGGGCGTTACCGGCTGGGCTGACACCACTATGCTGCACAGCGAAGCGAAACACCCGGTTTGTGCGTACAAATGGATGAACTGGTCATTAACGCCGAAAGTACAGGGCGATGTTGCCGCCTGGTTTGGTTCTCTGCCTGTTGTGCCGGAAGGCTGTAAAGCCAGCCCACTTCTGGGTGAAAAAGGCTGTGAAACCAATGGGTATAGCTTTTTCGACAAAATCGCTTTCTGGAAAACGCCCATCGCAGAAGGTGGGAAATTTGTTCCGTACAGTCGCTGGACGCAGGATTACATAGCCATTATGGGCGGTCGCTAATTCCGCTGGGGGTTTTATGACGTACGCAGTGGAATTTGACAATGTCTCACGACTTTACGGGGATATTCGTGCAGTCGATGGGGTCAGTATTGCGATTAATGATGGTGAATTTTTTTCTATGCTGGGGCCATCCGGCTCCGGCAAAACCACCTGTCTGCGTCTGATAGCTGGCTTCGAACAGCTCTCTGGCGGCGCAATTAAAATTTTTGGTAAACAGGCCAGCGATTTGCCGCCCTGGGAACGGGATGTCAATACCGTTTTCCAGGACTATGCGTTGTTCCCGCACATGTCGATCCTCGACAACGTGGCCTACGGGCTAATGGTCAAAGGTATTGATAAAAAACAGCGCCACGCTCAGGCCCGTGAGGCGCTGGAAAAGGTGGCGCTCGGCTTCGTTTATGAACGTAAACCGTCACAGCTTTCCGGTGGGCAGCGTCAGCGTGTGGCCATCGCCCGTGCGCTGGTTAATGAACCGCGCGTTCTGCTACTGGATGAGCCGCTCGGCGCGCTGGATCTCAAGTTGCGTGAACAGATGCAACTGGAACTAAAAAAACTACAGCAGTCTCTTGGTATTACCTTCATTTTTGTCACGCACGATCAGGGAGAAGCGCTGTCGATGTCCGATCGTGTAGCGGTGTTTAATAACGGTCGTATTGAGCAGGTGGATTCGCCGCGTGAACTCTATATGCGCCCACGCACACCTTTTGTGGCGAGTTTCGTGGGGACATCAAATGTCTTCGATGCGGCGATGTCGGCGAATGTTTGTGGGCTGCAGGGCATGTATTCACTGCGCCCGGAACACATTCGGTTAAATGATTCCGGCGGCGAGGTTCAGGCTCGGGGGATTATCCAGGCGGTGCAGTATCAGGGGGCAGCGACACGGTTTGAGCTAAAACTCGCTGGCGGTGAAAAATTACTGGTCAGTCAGGCAAACCTGACAGGGGAAACGCTGCCAGCAACGCTGTCACCGGGCCAACAGGTGATGGCATCGTGGTCGCGTGACGTGATGGTACCGCTGGTTGAGGAGAGGTGAATGGCTATGAATGTCTTACATTCACCTGTGCAGTCGACAAACCTGAGCAGGATAACGGGTTTTTTCTGGCGTAATCCGGGCTTTGGGTTGTTTTTGCTGCTGCTCGGACCGTTGATGTGGTTCGGAATCGTCTACTTTGGCTCATTACTGACGCTATTGTGGCAGGGTTTTTATACCTTCGACGATTTTACCATGTCAGTTACGCCAGATTTGACGCTGGCCAATCTACAGGCGCTGTTTAATCCGGCAAATTACGACATCATTTTGCGAACGCTGACGATGGCAGTAGCTGTCACTATTGCCAGCGCTATTCTGGCGTTTCCGATGGCGTGGTATATGGCGCGTTACACCAGCGGCAAGATGAAGGCCTTTTTTTACATCGCGGTGATGCTGCCAATGTGGGCCAGTTATATCGTCAAAGCCTATGCGTGGACGCTGCTGCTGGCAAAAGATGGTGTGGCGCAGTGGTTTTTAACTCATCTTGGGCTGGAGCCAGTGCTGACGGCTTTTCTGACGTTGCCAGCTATCGGGGGTAACACACTGTCGACGTCGGGATTAGGGCGCTTTCTGGTTTTTGTCTATATCTGGCTTCCGTTTATGATTTTGCCGGTACAGGCTGCGCTGGAGCGGTTACCGCCATCGTTACTTCAGGCTTCGGCTGATCTGGGGGCTCGTCCGCGCCAAACCTTCCGTTATGTGGTGCTTCCGCTGGCGATTCCGGGTATTGCGGCCGGATCGATCTTTACCTTCTCGCTGACGCTGGGGGACTTTATTGTTCCTCAACTGGTGGGACCGCCGGGGTACTTCATCGGCAACATGGTCTATTCGCAACAAGGGGCTATCGGCAATATGCCAATGGCGGCGGCATTCACCCTGGTGCCGATTGTCTTAATTGCACTGTATCTGGCGTTCGTGAAGCGTCTGGGAGCTTTCGATGCACTCTGAACGCGCACCTTTTTTACTCAAACTGGCTGCATGGGGAGGCGTGATTTTTCTGCACTTTCCCATCCTCATTATTGCCACCTATGCTTTTAATACCGAGGAGGCTGCTTTTAGTTTTCCACCCCAGGGGTTAACGCTTCGTTGGTTTAGCGTTGCGGCGCAGCGCAGCGACATCCTTGAATCAGTGACGTTGTCACTTAAAATTGCTGCGCTGTCGACAGCTATTGCCCTGATCCTGGGAACGTTGGCAGCGGCTGCACTGTGGCGCAGGGATTTTTTTGGCAAGAGCGCAATATCGCTGTTGTTGCTTTTGCCGATTGCATTGCCGGGCATTATTACTGGCCTGGCGCTGCTGAGTGCGTTTAAAACCATCAATCTGGAACCGGGGTTCCTGACGATCGTTGTGGGACATGCGACGTTTTGTGTGGTGGTGGTTTTTAACAACGTCGTGGCGCGCTTTCGCCGCACTTCATGGAGTCTGGTTGAAGCATCGATGGATCTGGGTGCCAACGGCTGGCAGACCTTCCGCTATGTCGTATTGCCGAATTTAGCGTCGGCACTGTTGGCGGGTGGCATGCTGGCGTTTGCTTTGTCGTTTGATGAAATCATCGTGACAACGTTCACCGCCGGACATGAAAGAACGCTTCCTTTATGGCTGCTTAATCAATTGGGACGTCCACGCGATGTTCCTGTCACCAACGTTGTGGCATTGCTGGTCATGCTGGTTACAACACTGCCAATTTTAGGGGCCTGGTGGCTAACGCGTGAAGGCGAAACTCTCGCCGGAAACGGTAAATAAACGACAATATGGGAAATTGCTATGCAACATTTATTACTGATTAACGGTGAGCTGGTCGGCGGTGAAGGTGAAAAGCAGCCAGTTTACAACCCTGCGACCGGAGAGCTTATCCTGGAAATTGCGGAGGCGTCGGCTGCGCAGGTTGATGCCGCCGTTCGCGCTGCGGACCATGCGTTTACGGCATGGGGACAAACCACGCCGAAAGTGCGATCGGAGCTCCTGCTTAAACTGGCGGATACCATCGCAAACAATGCCCGAACATTTGCTGAGCTGGAGTCTCTCAACTGCGGCAAGCCGTTGCACTGTGTGCTCAATGATGAAATTCCAGCCATCGTGGATGTTTTCCGCTTTTTTGCCGGGGCTGCTCGCACCTTGCACGGGTCGGCTGCCGGGGAGTATCTGGAAGGGCATACGTCAATGATCCGCCGGGATCCGCTGGGGGTGGTGGCATCTATTGCCCCATGGAACTATCCGCTGATGATGGCTGCATGGAAACTGGCACCGGCGCTGGCGGCAGGTAACTGCGTGGTAATCAAACCTTCAGAAATTACGCCACTTACGGCGCTGAAACTGGCGGAATACGCGAAAGATATCTTCCCGGCAGGTGTCATTAACGTCCTGTTCGGCAGAGGCGCAACGGTGGGCGATCCGCTGACCGGACATGAAAAAGTGCGTATGGTTTCGTTGACGGGCTCCATTGTGACCGGGGAGCACATCATTCAACATACCGCGCCTACGATTAAGCGCACGCATATGGAACTGGGTGGAAAAGCGCCAGTCATTATTTTTGATGATGCCGATCTGGATGCGGTCGTTAATGGTGTGCGAACGTTTGGTTATTACAACGCCGGACAGGATTGCACTGCGGCTTGCCGCATCTATGCACAAAAGGGGATTTATGATGCGCTGGTTGAAAAACTGGGCGCGGCTGTCGCCAGCCTGAAAACCGGGGCGCCGGATGATGAATCAACAGAACTGGGGCCATTAAGTTCAAAAGCACACCTTGAGCGCGTGGCAAAAGCAGTAGAAGAGGCCAAAGCACTTGGCCACATCAAAGTCATCACTGGCGGTAAAAAAGTGGAGGGAGGTGGCTATTATTTTGCTCCGACGCTGCTGGCAGGGGCGAAGCAGGAAGATGCCATCGTTCAACGGGAAGTCTTTGGCCCGGTGGTTAGTGTGACCGTCTTTGATGAAGAAGAACAGGTGCTGGCGTGGGCAAACGATTCGAAGTACGGGCTGGCGTCGTCTGTCTGGACGCGGGACGTTGGTCGCGCACATCGGGTAAGTGCTCGTTTGCAGTATGGCTGTACCTGGGTCAATACCCACTTCACGCTGGTGAGTGAAATGCCGCATGGCGGACAAAAACAGTCAGGTTATGGCAAAGATATGTCGGTTTACGGGCTGGAGGATTACACGGTTGTTCGGCATGTGATGATCAAACACGAGTAAAATCTTCAGTCGCGAACAGTGAAAGAGGCACGGATAGCTAAATATTGACAAACGTGTCTCTATACTATGCGCGCCACTGGCCTCGTCGCCATTGGACGGCGGTAAGTTGGAATTATCCGCGAGGTCAGACTAATTTCGCATTGAACGGGACCTTGTTCCCGAACCACGAATTCCACCCATAAATGCATTACTGAACAGCATACACACATTGCCAGGTTTTATTATTTAATGCCGCAGAAGGATTAGGGATATTACGCATTAAGGATAATTTACCGGATGGCGGTGGAGTGGGAAGATCACATACTAAAGGCAGAGAGAACGCCATCTCTCTGCCAGCAGGCGCTGCAATTAATCAACACGAATCACGTCACGCAAACCAGCCGAACCTTACGGATATCAGGCTGAAAAGTCCTACAGCAGCAAATATATTTATCAGCACAACAGTTTTACTGGAAACATTCATTTTTGCCACCTTTCGATTTAACCCCTATGGGTATAGTACGGGTTAAGACGAACCGCAATAGTACCCATTCTGAACATTGTGGTAACAGGGTGTTTTTCAGGCGTTTTTCTGAAAAAAATGAATAAAACTTGATGTGAGTCATGAAAAAGAGCATATTGCGCGCGATTTTCCCCTCTGGCCTGGATGCCCCAAATGTCTTTGTACCAAAAAATGCTGGTTTTTTATGCGGTGATGGCCGCAGTCGCGGCTATCATCACCTGGTTTCTATCTCGCGATAAAAAGCGTATTCGCTTTCTGAGTGCGGTGTTAGTCGGGGCGACATGGCCGATGAGTTTTCCCGTCGCACTCCTGTTTTCTCTTTTTTGATGGCGGCGTTACCGCCGCTTCAGGTACTGAGCAAGGCGAGCAATTGTTTCCTGTCTGCCTCAGTAATATCTGAAGGATGTTGATAGCCCACATTCTCATTAGCACGAGTGTAGAGAGCAACCAGCCAGTCGTACACATAACGGCTTGCACCATGCAGCGGCTGTTCATCCAGCTTTGTCAGACGGAACATAGGTTGTTGCACCGGCGCGCTAAAAATAGCCGTACCCTTTTGGATCCTGCTGGCTGGCCGCTTTTCCTCCGCTACGTTGGCATAGCCAAGCCAGGTAATAAAATCACCGATATCGGCGTGCAACTGTGCCCCGCAGACGTTCTCGCGTTGCATAATACGCTGTAACTGCTGAGGCATCTGCAGTCTGTAGCTGGTCGTGACCAGTATGTCGGCAACCTGCCTCAACGTACGGGGTTCCAGGCGAAGACGTCGCGCATTATTCTCATTGCGGCACCATTGACGTACATGGTTGACCCACATTTTATGCGCCTGATATCCGGTTTCTTTATTCTCATGCTGATGCGATATGTCCTGCACCTCAGCAAACAGATCGATCTCATCATTAAATAAGCCACTGACCTGTTCTTCCCGTGGCTGCTGAATGCGTAGCAGAGATTCAAAACTGCGCATTGGCGGCAGCAGACCATCCAACAGCTCGCCATGTTTTGCCGCCTGTGCCTGTAACTGGCGAATCACTGATTCGCTCGCGCCGGATCCCTCATCAACAACTTTCAGCCAGGTGTTCAGGGTTTCGCGAATGCGCTGCTGGTACTGCTCGCGAAGGGAAGTCAATCGGGCCTCGCGCTGGTGCGGTGACGTTGCCTGAGACAACCATTCAACAAGTCGCTGAACACTGTGTTTGTCCAGTGCCTGCAACGTGCCCCAGTGTAATCCGGGTTTGCCCATTAATTGTTGAACGGCTTCATCCAGGTTTTGCTGCGTAGTAAAACGTGCGTCCTGGGGAGTAATCGCCCATACCACGCCAGGCAACGCGGCATCATGCAGCGGTTGGGTATCGTTGACCCAACCCAGCAGCGTTCGGGTAATCGCTGGCGTCTGTGAACGCGTAGATACGGCATTGCAGATCACTAAGACATCCGGTTGTAGATGCTGGCGGTAATGTTCCAGCATCCAGCCTAATTTTGCACGCCACAACGGATGCGGGTGCGTATCAGGTGCAAGAGGAATATCCAGCAGATCTACATTGCCAAGCACATTGTCTTCAACTGTCAGTACCAGTTCACGCGTTAGCAGGGCCAGGGAGCCCAGCGAGAGGCTGACCGCATTGAGTAACTGATTATTATCAATGGGATGAACGACCACGTCGCTTTGTGCATCACTTCCGGTTAATGCTACCTTGGTCAGGAAGTTTTCGGCGGGCAAACCAAAATGGTCGACCAGCAAACTTAGCGGCGCGGCTATCTCTTGCGCATGACCGGTCTGCTGCAACGTGTGTGCCAGTGCCAGCCATTGCTGCGTTAGCTCCGGTTGTTCCCCCCACAGCAACGCCCATGCGTGTGCCCGGGTAGTCAGATCCAGTGCGGGAAGTAGCGTGGCAAAGTGATGCCATAATGCATCGTCAATTTGCTGCTGGCTGGAGGGAACACTGTTTCGCCAGAAGCGGCCGATTGCCGCCACATCTTGTGCGGAAACCCCCTGAACTGGATGACGCTGGCGCAGCGTCTGCCATTTTTCCAGTCGTGCTTCAATGATTGACCTCTCAACCTGGCGGTTGTCGGGTAATGAGCAGAACTGCGCGATAAACAGTTGTACCAGTTCTGCCTCACTCATCAACCGTAGACGCAGAGGCCATTCGCTATCAATCGGGTTTTCTTTACGCGTAAAACGGATCGCCATATTGGTCGGTGCATGTCCGGGGTTAATATGCGTAAAGTAATCAAAACTACGGTCCGGGGCGGTGATGTTCAGTTTGCCATTGTCATTGCTACACAGGGCGGATAACAGATGCGCTTTCGCCGGTTGAGAATGTCCATATAATCCAACACAACCTTGCGCGGTTAATGCCGCATTTAGCGCAAATTCATTAACTGCCGTCAGCGTTAGCTGAGCCAACAGAGCGTCCGCTTCATCATCAAGACGTGTGGTACGCTGACGTGTTTCAGTCACCCATTTGATGGCGGCCTGTGCGGTGTTTAACATCTTGCTCATTTCAGGTACACGCTCCCGCTATCAATCCAGTAATGGCTGCCGCTATGACGACGGTCTGCCAGCGTATTCAGTTTTAACGTTAAGGCATTGGCGGCAACGGGTGTGCCATCCTGCAGCCAGGCATCACTCAGAACAAAGAATTCCGGGCCTGTCTCTTTAGTACCGCCGCGTAGTTGTAAGCGCACATTTAAGACGCCATCGCCAGCAATGGTTTTCGCCAGTTCGGCAGAGTTAATACTGAGCGTATACAGCGGAGTGGCGGGCCAGCGACTGTTAGCCAGTTGACGAAAACCTAACGTCACGTTGCCACGCAGCGGAAAGTGCAGACGAGTATCCAGTTTTGCCCCTGGCTTATCGAGATCGATATCGTGATACCAGATGTTCTCATCACGCAGCGTATTGACCGTATTATCCAGTACGCCAAGATAGCGTACGGTAGAGTACGCACCGATATCGGCGGCTTTAAAGTTAAAGCGTGGCAGGCGTAGATCCAGCGCCAGACTACACAGCATTGCACCGACGGCGGCGGTGGATTTCGGATTGCCAATGCGACCTTGCTGACTGAACGGATACCATTCATGTACACGGTAGTTGTCCATCCAGATCATGCGGTTAACCGGTACCGGTTGCAGATGACGGATCAGCGCTTGTACGCCTGGCAGGCAGGCGGGTCTGCCGGTGACTAATAAAATATCGCAGCGATAGTGTGAAATGGCTTCGCAGACAGCGTGCAGTGGGGCAGTAAGGGTAAATTGTCCAGCCAGCAATGCCTCCTGGAGCTGCCTGAACTGTACCTGTAACGGGACACTCAGCAAGTCAAAGACTGGCGAACCCGACGGCAGCGCATGATCAATAGCCTGTTGAATGTAGTTCATCACATTGCGCGTTGGACGTTGAGACAGCAATTCGCCAAAAGTGGCATGCAGTCCTGCTACCGGATCGTTAATGTCGCTCTGCTCCCAGGCGGAGAGCACAGCATGACCGAGCGGCATAAAGAGCTGTAACGCCGTTTGCTGGCGTAAAATTGCCTGGGTGTCGATGCGCCCCGAATCGCCAAACAGCGTAGCCAGCAGTGCGGCGGCATCGGTGACGCCCGCCTGCTGTAACCGGGTTTGCAGAGCAGGTAACACACAGCGCTGAATCACATCCAGCAGCATGTCATCGCCGGCAACCTTGAATCCTTCACGAAACAGCAGGTGCGGCGTAATTTTGACATTCGCGCCAACGCCATCATCAAGCTGATAATGCACGACGGCCATATCCGTTGTGCCTCCGCCAATGTCGATTGATGCGACGCGCAGCGCGCGACCTTTGACTTCATCAGGCTCCGGCTGGCGATCCGGACGGGAGAGAGCGTTAAAGAATGATTCGGTGTGCCCGTCATAATGCGAAATGGCTTCGTTATACAACCACACCAGTTGTCCGCAGCTGGCTTCATCCCATTCCATCTGGATCTCCGGGACGGGAACCACGCTCTTTTCCTGCTGTTTGCGCGTGGTGAAATCTTCATCCTGCGGGTGCCAGCCCATCGCTTTCCAGACCAGGGCAATCGCTTCAAACATGCGCAGGCGGAAGATCTCGCGCTCCTGTTTTGGCATCGCAGAGGGCAGGGTGAGGATCAGCGTGCGCAACTGGCGTGGAGAGGCCGGGAATCCGAGGCGCAGACGTGTTGCCACGCTGTTAATTTGCCCCAGAGCCTGAGCCAGAATCTCGCACAGCATATGCGTCATCAGCGTACTGCGGCTGTACTGCGGGGAGAAAACTGGCAGCCGGTCATCCTGTGGCAGACTAAACAGCGGTTGTCCGTCATCGTTCATCAGATTCATTAACGGAAAGGCCGTGGCAAGCGGTTCGCGCTGGGTTTTGCCATTCATCTGACTAAAGCGCCAGTCATGTAAAACGGGCGTTTCATCCCATAAATAACGGCGTGGGCTGGAGATCCCGCTGCTGCCTTCTGTCCCCAAACGCTGCATTGCCAGTTTTCGGGCTTCATCGCCGACGCGCACGATAGACGGCCAGATAAAGGCGTCATCACGGCCACTTTCAACGGAAAAGTGCTGCTTACCAAAGCGCGCTTCGGAAAACTCCAGTCGGCTGGTGAACAGCGGATCGTTAAGAAACTGAGGTTCGCTTAACGAACGGACCTGCAGTTCAGCAGTCTGGCGCAGACCGTCATTGGCATCCCCATGATCTTCAATCAATACACCGCAGGTATGGGTATTGCCGATATCTAAAATGAGATCGACAGGAATAGCGGGGGTGCTGAGGGTATGCGTGACTAACTTCACTTCCGGGACAGATAACTGTTCACCTAACAGTGCCAGCAAATTCAGCCAGTGCGCCTGATATTCGAAGTTACGCAGCGCCAGTTGGATCTCCTGCTCTGAACGGCTCTCTTCCTGCGTGACATGATGCAGGAAGGACTCTCGCAACCAGCCGTCAATCCAGGTCTGGTCGAGGAAATCTGCAATTTCGTTATCCTGCCAGGCCAGCGCAAATCGCGTTCCGTTAAGCAGATCGTTTTCGTTTGGCGTCAATGCGGCTGGTGCGTGTTCGGCAAGCTGACTGTCCAGCGCGATAGTGACGCGGTGGGTGTTGCCTGCGCTGTCTGGCTGCGCCAGCTTTCGCACTTGTATGCGAGCCCAGTTATCCGGGCCTTCGACAAACGTGCGGGGTGGGTTAAAACGCAGGAACGGCAGGGGTAACCAGACACCATCGAGTACGTCCAGCGAATAATGTAACGTCTGGGTACTTTCCGGCTTCACCACCTCAGGTTGTCCGCCGGTGTTACCTGGCAGGGTATAGCGTCCCGTTGTGAGATCGAAATCCAGCCTCAGCAGTGGGCCGTTTGCCGTTTTGCGAACGAAACGACCGTGGTGAGCGGATTCCTGCGGAGTCAGTCCGAAATCGAGAAACTGCACGCCGCTATTAGCGATGAGCGTTACGCTCTGTTTGTAATCACACAGATTGACCAACATAAAATCAGGCACCTATTTTTTTGATAGTCAGTGGGATCTCAGCGTGATCGTCATAACGCGCGGTACAGGCCGCAACATCGTTGGTTCCCGCTTTACAGGTGATTTCAGGCATCGGATAACGCGAGCCGTCAGTGCATCGTGCATTCCCGCGACTCTTAATCATTAATTCGCCCGACTGGTGCAGGCCAGAGAAAATCTCTGCACGACACACAATATTGTCGCCATGGACAACCCGTGCAGTGCCTTTATTAGTCTGGATCTGATAACGCAGTGATGGCGCTTTGCCGCTGACCGGATCTTTAACATCGACCATTACGCGCCAGTTTCCGTTGAGGAAACGTGTGGTACCCGCTTTCATCTGGTTGGCGTCCATGACCAACGCATCTTTTGGGATGGCGGCAATAACAACGGGACCGTCAACGGGCTTTTCTTTTTTGGCTGCTGGAGTGACTTCCGCCCGATGCAACGGCAACACCGATCTCAGTTCTGGCAACGGTTTACTGTCAACTCTTGCGACCTCAACAGGTGTCTCAACAGCCGCTACAGCTGGTGCTGGAGCTTGTTGCTTCCACAACAGTGGAGCGGCTATGGCAGCGACAATCACCGCTGCAACGGGAAGGCTCCACAACGGCAGACGGCGTGTCGACTTACTCTGTATTTGTGCAGTTGGCGGTGTAACCTTGGGTTCGCTAATGATGACCGGAGCTTGCGGCTCGGGTTCGGCAGGTTCAGGCAATTCAACGACCGGCGTCAGCAACGGTGCATCGGCCTCGGCAAAGGTGATTTCCGGCGTGACATCTTCTTCAGCCTCTGGCTCCGGAGCAGGCACGACCGGGGGAACATCGCTGACTCGCAGGCAATCGAGCACATCATCACGGGTATTTTCGTTTAGATTGACGAAGCCCCAGAACGTAATGACAGGCTTACCATCAACCAGAAAAACGTGGTTCTCTCCCGGAAATTGAATCGCTTTTTCGAGCAGTGAACCAAACAGTTGCAGTGCGGTTTTACCCGATTGCAGGCTTTTGCGACTCAGGGCCGCCGCATTTTCCAGGGTGCTTCCCAGATAACGCATTGCCCGCAAACGTGTGTCTTCATCCGCGGCTTTCCACGCGACAGCTTTTCCCTCGATCGGGGAATACCAGTCAACCCGATCGCCGTTGTCGTTAATTTGTGGAATTGCCAGACAATCCGCCATCGCCTGCTGTTTACGCAAACGAAGCGTTTCACGAATTTGCAATGCTGAATCAAAAACGGCCTGACCGCCGCCGCCCACGGCCTGATAGTCATCCAAATTGCCGCTGCGCAAGAGAGTTTTTGCCACGTTGTTATCCCTTAGACTTCTTCACACATCTACTTTACGGGTTATGAAAACAAGCAAACGTCAGAAGAGAGGCAAAAAGGGGCGAATTTTCATGGCATAGAGTATTGGGAAAAATCTTGACGTCCTGAAAAAGACTTAACGGAAATTATTCCACCTGTGCTGTCGAATTAATCAGCGAAATACACCGGATTAGAATAACCTGATAGTGATTTGTTATTAGTCAGTTTTTGTCAGCTATGCTCTGATAATCGTGTTAATAATAAAATAAGAAGGCTTATAACCATGACTGCAAGGAAAACGTTGCTCGCGCTGGCACTCAGTGCAGTATTACCAACCGGCGCTGCATTCGCGGCCAGTACTGACACCATTATTTACTGCTCTGAAGCGTCGCCGGAATCATTTAACCCGCAAATCGCCAGTTCCGGTCCATCGTTTGTGGCCAGTTCGCAGGTGCTGTACAACCGGCTCATCAATTTTGATCCGGTAAAAAATACCCCTGTACCGTCGCTGGCAACCGACTGGACAATTTCACCGGACGGTAAAACGTACACCTTTACCCTGCGTCAGGGCGTAAAATTCAACAGTAATAAATTCTTTAAACCCACCCGCGATTTCAATGCTGATGATGTTGTTTTTTCTGTGTTACGTCAGAAAGATGCCGATCATCCGTACCACAAAGTATCGCAGGGCAACTATGAGTACTTCAACGATGTCGGGCTGGACAAGTTGATCAAAGAAGTGAAGAAGGTCGATGATTACCATGTCCAGTTTGTGCTGAATGAACCAAACGCGGCATTTCTGGCCGACTGGGGGATGGACTTCGCATCCATTCTTTCCGCTGAATATGCGGATGCAATGCTGAAAAAAGGCACCCCGGAAAACGTCGATAACTGGCCGATTGGTACCGGACCTTACGTGCTGCAACAGTACAAGCAGGATTCACAAATCCGCTATCTGGCTAACCCGAACTACTGGGATGGCGAGGTGCCGACGAAGCATCTGATCTTCTCGATTACGCCAAACGTACAGACGCGACTGGCAAAACTGCAAACCAACGAATGCCAGATTATCCCCGCGCCTGCGCCAGTGCAGTTTGAGGAAATTAAGAAAAATAGCGACCTGACACTGCATTCTGTCGATGCGCTGAACGTCGGTTATCTGGCGTTTAACACCGAAAAAAAACCGTTTGATAACGTGCTGGTTCGTCAGGCGCTGAACTACGCTACCGATAAAAAAGCGATTATCAATGCCGTCTTTTTAGGTTCAGGCACGGTGGCAAAATCACCAATCCCACCGAATATGATGGGCTTCAATAAAGATTTGAAAGATTATGATTACGACCCGCAGAAAGCGAAAGCGTTGCTGAAGCAGGCGGGGCTGGAGAGCGGTTTTGAGGCGACGCTGTGGTCAATGCCGGTTCAACGTCCGTACAACCCGAATTCCCGTCGTATCGCCGAGATGATCCAAAGCGACTGGGCGAAAGTCGGCGTAAAGGCGAAAATCGTTTCTTACGAGTGGGGAGAATACCTGTCTGGAATGCGCAAGGGTGAGCATGACACCGCGCTGTTTGGCTGGATGTCTGACAACGGGGATCCTGATAACTTTGCCGATGTACTGTTGGGTTGCAACAGTATTAAAACTGGATCAAACGCCGCGCGCTGGTGTGATAAAGAGTATAATTCCCTGGTTCAAAAGGCGAAACTGGTGAGCAAACCGGAAGATCGCGCCGCGCTTTACCAGCAATCGCAAGAGATATTCTACCAGCAGGCACCATGGATAGCGCTGGCAAACGGTAAGACGTTTTATGCTACGCGCAGCAATGTCAGCGGATACAGCGTGAGTCTGATGGGCAGTGATTTTTCAAAAGCAAAACTAAATTAATGTGTTAAGGAGAAAGTATGTCGCACCTGGATGAGGTCAGCGCACGTGTCGACGCCGCCATTGGAGAGAGCGTTATTACGCATATGAATGAACTGCTGATTGCGCTCAGCGATGATGCAGAGCTAAGCCGGGAAGAGCGTTACACCCAGCAGCAGCGTTTGCGAACGGCTATCGCGCACCATGGGCGTCAATATAAAGAGGATATGGAAGTTCGTCGTGAACAACTGACCAAAGGCGGTACTATCCTTTGATACCCTGACGAACAGAGTGGTTCCGGCCTGCATTTTCGTGTTATTTGTAGGCCGGAACGGCGTAGTGCCATTCGACAGTTAAAACGAACGTCTCGCCACTAACCAGGCGCCAACTACCAGCATCACCGCACCACAAACCGGCCCCACCAGCGCACGCAGCGGTACGCCGTGGCTGCGCAGTATATCCAGTACCAGACCGCCTATCAGCTGGCTGGCAACCAGTACCGCAATGGTGGTGGCTGCGCCCACGTTCTGGTATCCGCTAATACTGGCGAAGACAAAAAACGACCCCAGCAATCCGGGAATTAACGTCCACCAGCGCACACTGGAGGCCAGCTCGCCAAATCCGGCCACACCTTGTTTAAACCACAGAATGCTGACAAACAGCACGATCCCCACCAGCGAGTTGAGCAACATGGCGATAAGGATTGTCGATGAGGTCTGAGTTATACGCACCATTAAGGTGTTTTGCACCACCAGACCGATGCCTGCAGCAATCAGAAAGGAGAGTGTCAGCGTCTGGTTCATTCGCGCACATCCGGTTCGCTACGATCGTCCAGTTGTAGTTGCATAAAAGTCAAATCCAGCCAGCGACCAAATTTGGTTCCGACCTGCGGCATTTGCGCGGTCAGCTTAAAACCTAGCGTGCTGTGCAGGTGCAGAGATGCCTCGTTCTGTGACTCAATTCCCGCCACCATCACGTGTTTGCCACATGCGCGGGCTTCATCAATTAACCTGCTGAGTAGCGCCCGTCCCAGACCCTTTCCCTGATGATCCGGATGCACATACACCGAGTGTTCGACGGTATGGCGGAATCCGTCAAAATTACGCCAGTCGCCAAAGGAGGCATACCCCGTGACCACGCCATTCTCTTCACTCACCAGCACTGGATATCCCATCAACTGTCGGGCTTCGTACCATGAGATCCGGTTTTCGGCATCGACCGTCTGATCGTTCCAGATAGCTGCCGTATGGAGTACTGCGTGATTATAGATTTCTGCAATGGCCGTGCAGTCTTCTTTGCTGGCGAATCGAATTGACATGTTGAACCTCAGGCGTTGTTCACTATAGTATTACGATATGAATACTATTGAAGACAGTATAAATCAACGGATCAGTGCAAGAATTCGCGTTGAGCGGGAATCTCGCGGATGGTCGCTGACCGAGCTTGCTGAGCGCGCAGGCGTGTCGCGGGCGATGATCCATAAAATTGAGCGTGGCGAAAGCAGTCCAACAGCAACGCTGCTGGGACGACTGTCCGGTGCTTTTGGCATCAGCATGTCTACGCTGATTGCACGTGCTGAAATGCAGGAAGGGAAACTACTGCGTTTCGCCGATCAGCCTGTCTGGCACGATCCGCAAAGCCACTATTTGCGCCGCCATGTCTCCCCGCGAAGCGATCTGCCCATTGATCTGGTGCAGATTGAATTGCCCGCCGGCAGTGATATCCCGATGCCAGCCTCTTCCTATGTGCAGGCCAGACAGCTTATCTGGTTGCAGCAGGGGGAGTTAGTGTTTGTGGAAGGAGACACGAGACATGAAATGAAAGCGGGTGATTGCCTGGAACTCGGTCCACCGAATGACTGCCGCTTTATCAATGAAACCTCGCAATCCTGCGTTTACCTGGTTGTGCGGTTAAACCATGCAGGCAATTAATGTGAAAGCATCTCCACCGGAGGGGAACTACTATTGATGGATTCATGCCAAAAGCTGAGGAGAACATCAATGGGTCAACAAATGCAACGCAATCGCCGCTGGGTACTGGCTTCACGTCCGCATGGTGCGCCAGTACCGGGTAATTTCCGGCTTGAAGAGGATACCGTAGCGACTCCTGGTGCAGGGCAGGTTTTACTGCGCAACGTTTTTCTGTCTCTTGATCCCTACATGCGTGGCCGCATGAGCGAGGAACCGTCGTACTCTCCTCCGGTTGAAATTGGTGCAGTCATGGTAGGAGGCACCGTAAGCCGGGTGGTCACATCGAAACATCCTGACTATAAAACGGGGGAATGGGTCCTGAGCTACAGCGGTTGGCAGGACTTCGATATTTCCGATGGCAGTGGACTGGTAAAATTAGGCGACAACCCTGAACATCCTTCATGGGCGCTGGGCCTGCTCGGCATGCCGGGATTTACGGCATATATGGGCCTGCTCGATATCGGACAGCCTAAAGCCGGAGAAACGCTGGTGGTTGCGGCGGCAACCGGACCTGTTGGCGCAACCGTTGGGCAAATCGGTAAGCTCAAAGGATGTCGGGTAGTGGGTGTCGCTGGCGGAGCGGAGAAATGTCGCCATGCGACAGAAGTCCTCGGGTTTGATATTTGTCTCGATCACCATGCGCAGGATTTCGCAAAACAGCTGGCGCAGGCTTGTCCGCAGGGGATCGACATTTATTATGAAAACGTGGGTGGCAAAGTTTTTGACGCAGTTCTGCCGTTACTCAATACCTCAGCGCGAATCCCTGTTTGTGGCCTGATCAGTGGGTATAACGCGACGGCGTTACCGACTGGTCCTGACAGGTTACCGCTGTTGATGGCAACAATATTGAAAAAACGTATTCGGATGCAGGGTTTTATCATTAGTCAGGATTACGGCCATCGTATTCATGAATTTCAGCAAGAGATGGGGCGGTGGGTTAAAGAAGGCCAGATCCAGTATCGTGAACAAATAACCGACGGTCTGGAAAATGCGCCGGAAACGTTTATTGGCCTGCTCACAGGGAAAAACTTTGGCAAAGTCTTAATTCGCCTTGCTGATGAATGATACTTAAGGTAGGTGATTGGGCGCCTACGGCATTGAAAATATTGCCTCTGCTGGAACTAGTTATAGGCGCCCTAAATCCAGCCTCTCGTGCTGGCTATATTGTCAGGTATAATGCCCCTGTTTCTGCGTACTTAACTAGGGGTATCCTGGATGTTTATAACTCTCTATTCGATAATACTCCTGCAGAATAGAGTTTTTCCCGAAATTTTATAGCTCCATTAATATTTAAATGATGGCCATCAGTAAACTCCGTGTAGTTAAAGTCTTTATCGGCAGAAAAATCAAAGATATGAAAATGTTTTGACTCTATGGAAGAGAAAAAACGTTTGCATTCGTTTTTTATCTGTTCATCAAGATTTTCTATATAGGCTACTGATACGGGAGGTATTATCATGTAAACATGATTTTTATTATTTTCTGCTGCATTTTTAATATCCATGATTCTTTCGCAGTTTAACTTGAAAGAGTCTGCATGTTTTTTGTATTTATTATGTTGTGCAACAATACCGAGCCCGTCAAGATAGTGTTTATCTGCATTTAGAAATTTTTCAGTGTTTATATCACGTTGCATTGTTGATAGTTTTTCTGCAATACTTTCTGTACTATGACAAGAACATTCACTAATGTTCCTTTGATTAATGTAGATACTCTCAATGAAAACATCTATAGATTCCGTGTTGAATTTATGCATTAATGTATCATTTGAGTCACTTATTTCTGTTTTTTTATTTGAGTTATAGTATCGATCATTGAATTTATTCATGCTTTCTTTTGCATATGTATAGACAATTGATTTTCCTTTACTAATCTCCTTGTAAAGATCATAGAATCCAAAGCATAATATTGTTTTGTTTATAGGGTTGATGGTGTTTGTTTTAAAGTAAAGATCGTGTGCGTTTGTTATATCCAGACCTGGAATAGAAAGGCTTGTCGAATGTATTGAATTTATATCTGTTAATGCATGGAAGGCATATGATGAACCGAAAATGACGGTGTTAAATTTTTGATCTATAAATCTATTATATTGATGTGAAAGGAAATCATACCAGATGGACAACTCTCTTGGTTTTATTGCGTTTTCATGTAAATGACAGGAAAAAGGTTTTCCAATCCCGCCTTTTAAAAAAACAGTACTTCCTGAATAATCATATGCAAAAATTGATAACTTACTCTCTGATAATTCTTTTTTGATAACATTCTTATCAAAAGAATATGTTTTTATATCATGGAATATAAAGTTTGCATTTTTTTTGCTTATCTTTTTCTTAAATTCAACGAAACTTTCTTGTTCACCTAAAAAGTAAATGTCCATGATTGTATTGTCTAAAATAGAAACATATAAATCATAGCAGATGATGTAAAATGATTTTATATTTTCACGTTTAAAATCTTCACACAGATAGAATAGCGCATCAATAAATCTTATGGTTTCAGGTGTGCCAGTGAAATATTTTGAGTTATTTAATACATATTCTTTTAAAATTATGACATCGAGGTCGGTTTTATTTTTATAGAGTTTTAATATTAAAGTTCGCAAACAAAGAAGGAAATTAACATGGTCGTTCATATTGTAGCCTTTTATGTTAAAATTTTTACATTGATGTTGTTATGGTAGTGTCGGATTTGTCGATGAATATATAATGCGGTAAAAAACAAAAAATCTTAAATTTTATAGTGATTTCAATTTTAGAACAGGTGTTCATCATGATGATGAGCTTCATTTCATGAGCTAATTGCTTACAGTAACAGCATTCCATATTCGTCTTACACATCTCATTAACTGTGATTGTATAAATTTTGTTTCACTTTCAACATTCGGCTTACAGATGCGGCGAAACTAAAGAAAATCAGTAAAGATGGTTGTATTTAATACATTGATTTTTCGACGAGATTTGCTGAGAACTCATCGTATTACCTGTGCAAGATAACAATATTAAAAATATCGAGATCGATTTTGCGCGCCCGTCAAAATCAGCGTGATACGCGCTTGAGAACAAAAGCCGACAGGATTTAACACTGGGTCGTATGCGTCGTGTACAAAATTGCGCTATGCCAGAGATGAATCTCCATTGGTTAGGCCGCCACTGACGAATGAATTGCGCAACGATGATTTTCCGCGCCAGGAGCCAGAGTTGTAATGGAGGCGACAATGAGCCTCCATTACACGTAGAGAAGCAGTGGATATGAGGCGAACGTCATCATGTATCCTGGCAAATTGTTCTCTGTTTCATAAAAGCATAACCTGCAATCATTCATGGAGAAATTAAGAAGGTTGTAGCCAAAAAGTGAATTAACACTCCACTTTGAGATAAATAATGATTACTATTCTCATTCTTAAGAAGAGCAAGACCATGATTTTGCTCATTGAGGCTATGTGAAGCAGTAACATACGAATTTATCAAAGGGAGTCGTCATGTCTTTACGTCATCTGTTTTCACCGCGTCTGCGTGGTTCTTTACTGTTAGGTTCACTGCTCGTTGCATCGTCATTTAGCACGCAGGCTGCGGAAGAACTGCTGCGCAAAGCCGTGGGCAAAGGCGCCTACGAAATGGCGTACAGCCAGCAAGAAAATGCGCTGTGGGTTGCCACATCGCAGAGCCGCAAGCTGGATAAGGGCGGGGTGGTTTATCGCCTTGATCCGGTCACGCTTGAAGTGACCCAGGTTATTCATAACGATCTCAAACCGTTCGGTGCCACGATCAACAATGCCACTCAGACATTATGGTTTGGTAACACCGTCAACAGCGCGGTAACGGCGCTGGACGCCAAAACTGGCGACGTGAAAGGGCGTCTGGTTCTGGACGATCGTAAACGTTCTGAAGATGTCCGTCCGCTGCAGCCTCGTGAACTGGTCGCTGATGATGCTACCAACACGGTGTACATTAGCGGAATAGGCAAAGAGAGCGCTATCTGGGTTGTGGACGGTGAAACGATCAAACTGAAAACCACTATTCAGAACACTGGTAAAATGAGCACCGGTCTGGCTATCGACAGTAAGGCCAAACGCTTGTACACCACCAATGCCGATGGCGAGTTTATTACCATCGATACTGCAGATAACAAAATTCTCAGCCGTAAAAAGCTGCTTGATGACGGGAAAGAGCACTTCTTCATCAACCTGAGCCTGGATACGGCGGGTAACCGCGCGTTTATCACCGATTCTAAAGCGGCAGAAGTTTTGGTTATCGACACCCGTAACGGCAACGTGCTGGCTAAAGTTGCCGCGCCGGAATCTCTGGCCGTACTGTTCAACCCGGCGCGTAACGAAGCCTACGTGACGCACCGTCAGGCAGGTAAAGTTAGTGTGATTGACGCGAAAAGCTACAAAGTCGTCAAAACATTCGATACCCCAACCTTCCCGAACAGCCTGGCGCTTTCAGGTGATGGCAAAACCTTGTATGTCAGCGTGAAACAGAAATCTTCACGCGAGCAGGAAGCGACTCAGCCGGATGATGTTATTCGCATCGCGCTGTAATTGCCCGGAGGGGGAAACCCCTCCAGTCATTTATCCACACCCCACGATACGCCTCGTTACACCCCATCTCTGGCCTGACAAACATCAGGGACTTACACTATGTCCTCTACGGCTAACTGAATAACACGGGATTACCATGAAAAAGCCATTTATCTGCCTTTGTGCGGGTGTGATGTTGTTTACACTGGCGGGCTGTACCACTGATTACGTCATGACGACGAAAAGCGGACAAACCATTGTCACCCAGGGTAAACCGAAGCTGGATAAAGACACAGGGATGACCAGTTATACCGATCAGGATGGGAACGCGAGGGAAATTAACAGCAATGATGTTGCTCAGTTAATTGAAGCTAACTAAGCGCCAGAAAAAAGGGGAGGCCGGATATCCGATCCCCCCGCAAATGTTACGGTGCGGTGCGGTGGATTTCTGCCACGCGCTTACGCACGCCAAACCACCCGGCAACCAACAGAATGGCAATCAACGGTAATGACGCGATAGTCCAGGTACCGTTCGGATAATCAAATGCCATCAGCACCAGCACAGTCAGCAGGAACAAGAGCGTTAACCACGAAGTAAACGGGGCACCTGGCAACTTGAAGCTGACGTCTGCCGCTTTGCCTTCTTTAATCGCCCGACGCAAACGCATCTGACATACTACGATGAATCCCCATGACGCAATGATGCCCAGCGAGGCGAAGTTAAGCACGATCTCGAAAACCTGCGAAGGTACCAGATAGTTAAGGAAAACCCCTACGACATACACGACCAGCGTGGCGAGGATCCCGGCCCAGGGCACCTGTTGGCGGCTCATTTTAGCCATAAATTTAGGTGCAGAACCGCCCATCGACATCGAACGTAAAATGCGTCCTGTGCAGTACAGTCCGGAATTAAGACTGGAGAGCGCCGCAGTGAGCACCACAATATTCATAATGCTGCCGATATACGGCACGCCGAGCTTTGAGAAGAAAGTGACAAACGGGCTTTGACCTGCCTGATAAGCATTCCAGGGCAACAGCAATACCAGCAGGACGACCGAACCGACATAGAACAGACCAATTCGCCAGATAACGCTATTAATCGCTTTTGGTACCATTGTTTGCGGATCTTTGCATTCGCCGGCGGCTGTACCCACCAGTTCAATGGAGGCAAAAGCAAAGACGACGCCCTGCACCAGCACCAGAGCAGGCAACAGACCATGCGGGAAGAAGCCGCCATTGTCGGTGATCAGATGAAAGCCGGTAGTGTTACCATCCAGAGGTTTTCCGGTACCTAAAAAAACCGTACCGACCACCAGAAAAATGACAATGGCCAATACTTTCACCAGCGCAAACCAGAACTCCATCTCCGCGAACCATTTTACGCCGATCATGTTCATGGTACCGACGATCGCCAGCGCGCCGAGGGCAAACACCCACTGTGGCACGTCGCCAAAAGCGCCCCAGTAGTGCATATACAGTGCCACCGCAGTGATATCAACGATCCCGGTCATTGCCCAGTTGATGAAGTACATCCAGCCTGCCACGTAGGCTGCTTTTTCGCCCAGAAATTCACGAGCGTAGGAGACAAAGCTACCGCTGGAAGGGCGATGCAATACCAGTTCACCGAGTGCGCGAAGGATAAAGAACGAAAAAATGCCGCATACCAGATAGACCAGCGCCAAAGCGGGACCGGCCATTTGCAAGCGTGCACCCGCCCCTAAAAATAACCCGGTTCCGATGGCGCCACCGATGGCGATCATTTGTACCTGCCGGTTGCCCATCGCTTTGTGATACCCCTCTTCGTGAGCATTCAACCAGCGTCGTTTTGCCGCATGTTGTTCCGCGGCTTGCGTGTTGTGTGTGTTCATTACTTTTCCTGTTGGCCTGGTAAATTCACAAAATCCTTTTTGCCGCACCTGCAGCGACCCATACGAAAGTCAGCTCGCGGCGAAAACAGCGTTACCCTTCATTGTGTTACAGGGAGAAAACTGTCGGCCGAGCATCCTACATTCAATTGATAAGTGACGCAAAGCCTGACCAGCCAGAAAGCGCTTTTTTCTGCGGCCTGAGTTGACGGGCTGTGGTCTCGATTCAGCAAAATTAAGGGACGGGGACTGTGAGGGGATAAAAAATACGCTCATCGTGATTGTCACCATGATGAGCGTCATACCTTTTATGCGGATATGCCAAAGACCTGGACCGCCTGTTGTAAACGTGACGAACGCTGAGTTAAATCAGCGGTGGCGTCGGTCACGCGCTCCACCATTTCGGCATTATTATGGGTCATGATACCTACGCGCGATATTGAATCATTAATCAGATCCAGCGCCTGAGTTTGTTCCCGTGTCGCCAGGCTAATGTCTTTGATCATCATCGACATCTGTAACACGTCGCCAATCATGCCTGTCAGATGCGTTTCCGTCTGTTCCACCATTTTCACGCCGGAGTTAACGTTCGCGACGTTTTTCTCGATAAGCAACTTGATCTCTTTGGCTGCAGACGCAGAATGCTGTGCCAGATTTCGTACTTCAGCCGCCACCACCGCAAAACCGCGTCCGGACTCTCCGGCGCGCGCAGCCTCGACGGCAGCATTAAGCGCAAGAATATTGGTCTGGAAGGCAATACTGTCGATAACGCCGATGATATCGACGATCTGGCTATTGTCGCGTGAAATGGCCTGCATCATGGCGATAGTTTGCTTCATGATATCGCCGCCTTCTGTCGCATTAACGCTGGTCTTATCGGCCATTGTCATGGTTTGAGCTGCGGTATCTGCGGTTTGCTGTACCGCACTGCCAATCTCTTCAATGGCGGCCGCTGTTTGCTGCAGATCCGCAGACGTTTCTTCGGAACGTGTATGCAGTGCAATGCCTTCTTTTGACACGCGCTGGCTAATAGAGCGAATACCGGCTATCTGCATACTGACGTCATCAACCAGGGAATTCAGATTCAGTCCGGACTGATTAACCAGTCGCATCAACATCCCGATTTCATCCACACGATTTAAATGGCAGTTATCGGGTTTACGTCCGGAGACCACTTTCTTCATTTGGCTGAGCAAAGTATTAACTGGCTGACAAATTTGATACTTAAGGTAAATACCAAATAACACAAACAATGTCAGCATTCCACCTGCCTGAATAAACGCGTTCACTGGGGTAAAGATTAATAATGCAGAGAGCAGGGCAACGAAAACTAGAGCATAATTGACGCGTTGACTAATACTCAACCATTTAAACATAGAGGCCCATGCCATTGCGCCACGGCGAATAACAATGCCTTTAAAAAGACGAAAGCCTTTAAATTTCTGGTTATTTATTTTTTCATATAGTTGTTCACTCGCCGTTATTTCTTCTCGCGAAGGAACTGTGCGCACTGAGATGTAGCCGGTTAATTTTTCATGGTGCCAGACGGGAGTGACGTTTGCACGGACCCAGTAATGATCGCCATTTTGTCGGCGGTTTTTCACCATGCCTGTCCAGCTATCCCCCTGCTGTAACGTGTACCACATGTCAGCGAAGGCCGCAGGGGGCATATCGGGATGGCGAATAATATTATGCGGCTCGCCCATTAGCTGGTTTTCGTTAAAGCCACTGGCATCGATAAAGGCGGAGTTCGCATAGGTAATATGGCTCTCTTTATCCGTCGTCGAAAGCAGCGTCGCTTTAGCGTTAAGTTCGTGCTCAATTTGTGTAACGGGCGTGTTACTTTTCATAAAAGCCCCATGATGTTATGTATAATTCATACAAAGATCCCCGCATTAATACCAGGGGATATTAAAAAGCCGTTTTAAACCATTTTAATAAGAAACGCTGCATTCTCTACTAATCATCAGTTCTGCGAAAGTATCTCAATTAAAAATTTTAATGCAGGTGATTAGTGTCCTGTCATAAATATGAAACAATAAATACAAATGCATAACCTGAAAAGTTACTTAAACTGACTTAAATTAAATTAGGCCCCGGCGAGTTCCGCAAAAATAAAATTGATAAGCAATGATGTCGTTGAATTTTCACCCTCAACAGAGACCCTATTATATTTTGTAGTCAGTAAAAACAAGACATTTTTTCTGAATCGTGCCATCGCCTGTGCAGGAATGACCAAACCATTCTGAAGCGATCTTACCCATGCCGGGAACAGGGGTGGTTATCTGTTTTTTAGCTGAGCAAATGTGAATTAAATGTTTCTATATGGTTATTTGATAATTTAATAATAAAGACATGTTAACAAACATGGGCCTGCAACATGTCATATCGCCTGAGCATTCTTGATAAAAGCCCCGTAGGGGAAGCTGAAACCGCCGCCATTGCCCTTGCCAGGACGCTTCATCTGGCGCAACTGGCAGAAGAGTGGGGATATCACCGCTTCTGGATAGCGGAACACCACAATACGCCGCAGCTCGCCAGTCCGTCGCCAGAACTGGTGATTGCGTGGATCCTCGGGCAAACACAGCGTATCCGCGTGGGGTCCGGTGGGGTCATGCTGCAGCACTACAGTCCGTATAAAGTGGCAGAAAATTTCAATCTTCTGGCGTCACTGGCTCCGGGTCGCATTGACCTCGGTGTGGGGAAAGCGCCTGGAGGATTACCGCTGTCAACGCAGGCGTTACAGCAGGGCATCAACCAGACAGAAAAGGGAACGTTTGCTGATCAGCTGTCTCAGCTTAATGGCTGGCTGTCGCTGACCGGTAAGGAAACTGCGCAAACGGTGTTCCCGACACCGCTTCCACCCACACCCCCGGAAGGATTTGTTCTGGGAGCCAGCGTTCAAAGCGCGCAGTTGGCGGCAGACTCAGACTGGAACTTTATCTTCGCTGCACATCTTAATGGTGACAAAGCACTACTGCGAGATGTTCTGACGTACTGGCAAAACAACAGCTCGCGCCCAACGATTGTTGCGGTACAGGTGATAGTGGCAAACAGTGCCGGGATCGCCGCGCAACTGGCGGAAAACGTGCAGATCTGGGGCGTGGAGCTGGAAGATGGCCAACGCGTCACGGTTGCCAGCGAAGAACAGGCTCTGGCTTTTGCCGCACAAGCGGGAAGCGCGCCGCGAAAAATTGCCCGACGCGAGCAGGCGTTGTTGCACGGTACTGCGCAGGAAGTGGTCGAAAAACTCACTGACCTGCATACGCACTACGGCATTGATGAGTTCATTATCGATACCCCGGTGGCGGAAGGTCATGCGCGTCTGACATCTTTGCGTTTATTAGCAAAAGCCCATGCAGCCGTGGAGGTCGCCTGATGTCGCTCGCCTCACAGCTTATTAACTGGCGTCGCGAACTGCACCAGCACCCGGAGCTTTCCCTCCAGGAGGTGGCGACGACGGCCCGTATTCGCGACTGGTTGCACAGTGCGGATGTCACTATTTTACCGTTTGAACTGAAAACGGGTCTGGTCGCAGAAATTGGTCAGGGAGAAGAAGTTATCGCCCTGCGAGCGGATATTGACGCATTGCCGATAGAAGAAAATGCCGATGTTCCGTTTCGCTCGCTTACACCTGGCGTGATGCATGCCTGCGGACATGACATCCACACCAGCGTCATGCTCGGTGCGGCAATATTGCTGAAGCAGCAGGAATTCCATTTGCCGGGGCGAGTACGCATTTTGTTTCAACCCGCGGAAGAAAATTTTGGTGGTGCGAAAACGTTGATCCGTGCCGGAGCACTGCAAAACGTGGCGGCAATTTTTGGCATGCACAATGAACCCGGCTTGCCGGTAGGCGAGTTTGCCACTCGGGGCGGCGCTTTTTACGCCAACGTTGATCGCTTTGTGCTGCGTGTTACGGGTAAAGGCGCACATGCCGCACGTCCACACGAAGGTAAAGATGCCATTCTGCTCGCCAGCCAGTTGGTGACGGTATTGCAAAGCGTTGCCAGTCGGGAGGTTAATACGCTAGATTCAGTGGTACTGAGCGTGACCCGGATTCAGGGCGGAAATACGTGGAACGTCCTGCCAGAATTTGTCGAGTTGGAAGGGACGCTCAGGACACATCGCACTGAAGTTCAGCAGCAGGTCAAAAAGCGAGTGAGCGATATCGCCGCCGGATTTGCTCACGCTTTTGGCGCACAAATTGATGTTATCTGGCATGCCGGACCGAGTGCGTTGGTCAACGACACATACTGGGCCGATATTGCCACCAACGTGGCAAAAAAGTCCGGCTATACCACGCACAAAGCCGATCTCCATATGGGGGGCGAAGATTTTGCGGTCTATCTACAAAATACGCCTGGCGCATTTGTCAGTATCGGTAGCGCCAGTGAATATGGACTACACCATCCGGGATTTAATCCGGACGAACGATTAATTGAACCCGCCGCGAATTATTTTGCCCATTTAGCAAAAACGGCATTCGAACATCTTTAATTTTACCTGTTGGGTAAGGGGTTACTATGGCTAAAAATCGGCAACTACGGCTGGGTACTATTCTGCACGGTGCGTCAGGTAATATGTCCGCATGGCGTCATCCGGCTGCACAGGCCGATGCCAGTATTAATTTTGAATTCGTTAAAGAAACGGCGTTAATTGCTGAGCAAGGTAAACTGGATTTTATTTTTGTCGCTGACGGGCTGTATATTAATGAAAAATCTATTCCGCATTTTTTAAATCGATTTGAACCGTTAACGGTATTATCTGCGCTGGCCAGTATTACCCGCAATCTTGGGTTGGTCGGGACGGTATCGACATCATACAGCGAGCCTTTTACCACAGCGCGCCAGTTTGCCAGCCTCGACCACCTCAGCCAGGGGCGGGCCGGATGGAACGTGGTGACATCGCCACTGGAAGGATCGGCAAAGAACTATTCCCGTGCACAGCATCCTGAACATGCCCAGCGTTACCGCATTGCTGACGAATATTTGCAGGTGGTGAAAGGTCTGTGGGACTCATGGGAAGACGACGCGTTTATCCGTAATAAAGCCAGTGGTGAATTTTTTAATCCGCAGAAACTGCACACGCTAAATCATCACGGCGATTATTTTCAGGTTGCCGGCCCGTTAAACATTGCCCGCACACCGCAGGGACGCCCAATTATATTTCAGGCTGGTGCTTCTGCAGATGGCAAAAAATTAGCAGCGCAGCATGCTGATGCTATTTTTACCCATCAGGATTCACTGGCCGAGGCCAAAGCATTTTATCAGGATGTAAAAAACCAATTAGCGCTCACCGGGCGTCGTCCTGATGAGTTGCATATTTTTCAGGGCGTCAGCGTTATTGTTGGCGACAGTGAACAGGATGTTGAGCAGCAATATCAAACCACCGCCGCGTTGGTTTCTGTTACCGACGCACTGAATTACCTGGGTCGCTATTTTGAACATCACGATTTTGCACAATATCCACTGGATGCGCCATTCCCGGATATCGGCGATCTGGGGCAAAACAGCTTTCGTAGCACCACCGATGAAATCAAGCGTAATGCGCGGGAACGCGGGCTAACGTTGCGGCAGGTTGCGCTGGAGGCTGCCAGCCCTCGTCCCCGTTTTAGCGGTACGCCAGAACAGGTAGCAGATGGCTTACAGCAGTGGTTCGACGAGAAAGCGGCAGACGGTTTTATCATCCAGGGCGGAACGCCGGATACCTTCCCACGCTTTGTTGAGCAGGTGATTCCGGTGCTCCAGGCGCGTGGCCTGTTCCGTTATGAATACCCTGGCACAACCCTGCGCGAAAGTCTGGGGTTAGCGGCACCGGCAAATCAATTCACACAATAAACTCACACAATAAGAGAAAAAACGCTATGCAGAAAAAAACATTACTTCTCGCGCTGTCACTGGCTTTCAGCGCCTCAGTCTGGGCAAATGACGTCACGATTAATGGTACAGGCGTCAGCCTGGAAGCCAATAAAACCCCTATCAATACGGCGAAAAACCCGCAGGCGATCGCGCAATTACCCGCCAACCTGCGCCTCGCTGTACCGGGCAAATTCACCGTGGCGATTGCCGGGCTGAGTCAGCCGCCGCTGACCGTTTTTGCGGATGACAATAAAACGCTAATCGGCAGTGAAGCCGATATTGCCCGCCTGGTTGCCGACAGTCTGGGACTGGAGTTGAACGTCGTGCCGACGTCGTGGGAAGACTGGCCGCTGGGCGTGACATCCGGCAAATATGATGCCGCAATCAGCAATATTACCGTGACCAAGGCGCGCAAAGAGAAGTTTGATTTTGCTACCTATCGCAAAGATTCCCTCGGTTTTTATGTCAAAACCGGCAGCCAGCTGACAAAAATTGAGAAAGCAGAAGATATTGCAGGTCTGCGCATTATTGTCGGTTCCGGCACAAATCAGGAAGCCATTTTGTTGGCGTGGAACGAAGAAAACCTGAAGAACGGATTAAAGCCGTTTACTCCGGTGTATACCAAAGATGATGCCGCCCAGACGCTGGCCCTGCAGTCAGGCCGTGCTGATGCCTATTTTGGTCCTAACGTCATCGGTGCCTGGAAAGCCGCTCTCAACGGTAAAACGCAACTGGTCGGCAGCGTGGATGGAGGATGGCCGAAGGCGGCGCATATCGCGGTAACGCTGAAAAAAGACAGCGGTTTAGTGCAGCCGGTACAAACCGCGCTTAACGGTGTGATTGGCAATGGTGACTATGACAAAGTGCTGAACCGCTGGGGAGAAGGGGTTGAACGTATCCCGCAATCCGAAATTAATCCGGCGGGTTTAGGCGATTAAGGAGACCTGTATGAGCGATGAATTCCGCGTGGTGTCGCCAGAAGCTGCGGAGCTGCAGCCGATCCTTAACGGTCTGTTTGGCGAATATGCCTCACGCTATGGTGACTATTTTTCCCGTGATGCCGAAGTGGAGTTAACCGAATGGTATCTGGCACCGCAGGGGATTTTTGTGGTGCTGGAGCGCGACGGCGAAATTATCGCTACCGGCGCTTACAAACCCTACAACGCTGATACCGCAGAGATTAAGCGCATATGGACCAAAAGTACCCTGCGTAAGCAAGGGCTTGCGGGACGAGTTGTGCAGGAGCTGGAACGCAGGGCATTGCTCGCGGGCTACAGCCGCATCTACCTGACGACGGGGTTTCGCCAGCCGGAAGCCGTTCAGCTCTATTTACGCCAGGGCTACGATCCGCAATTCGATATTGCACGCGATCCTGAAGAGTACAGTCAACCGCCATTCGATGGACGACTGCGCTTTACCAAACTGTTGACCATCGCAGGTCAGGCAAAAATAGCCTGAGGAGAGAAAATGAAAACGACTGAAACCATCAAAGTCGTACCCGCGCGTTATCCGCTGCGCACCGCTGGCGCGATAGTGGCTCTGTTTGTGCTGGCGGTGATTATCCAGTCGGTGGCGTTTAATCCCCGTTGGGAATGGAGCGTATTTGCCCGCTGGTTTTTTGATCCGGTCATTTTGTCTGGCCTTGGGCAAACGTTATTGCTAACGCTTATCGGCACGTTGTTGAGCATTATTTTTGGTGGTTTACTGGCACTGGCCAGACTTTCATCGTCCTGGCTATTGAACGGACTGGCGTGGGGATATATCTGGTTGTTCCGATCGTTGCCGCTGATCGTGGTGCTGATTATCCTGTACAACTTCTCTTATCTGTACGACACGCTGACGATTGGGATTCCCTTCACCGCTGTTCAGTGGGGTAGTTTTGAAACCATCAATGTACTCGGTCAGTTTTCCACTGCGGTAGTTGGCCTGACGCTGGTGCAAAGTGCCTATACCGCCGAAATTATCCGTGGCGGTTTTCTCGGGGTTGATCACGGTCAGTATGAAGCTGCCGCCGCGCTGGGACTTCCAGCCTGGCGTCGGACACTGCGTATCATCCTGCCACAGGCATTGCGAACCATTTTACCCTCAGGATTCAATGAAATTATCAGTCTGGCAAAGGGGACTGCGATGGTTTATGTGCTGGCGATGCCGGAGCTGTTTTATACCATCCAGATGATCTACAACCGCACGCAGGAAGTGATCCCGCTGCTGATGGTCGGGGCCGTGTGGTATCTGGTCATTACCAGCGTCCTGTCGCTCATTCAACATCTGGTCGAGCGCGCACTGGCACGCAGCGAGCGACGTTCAGCAATAAATACCACTCGCGCTAGCCGTGCGGTTAAACGTAGTCGTCAAATCCCGTCGCAGGAGGCTGTCCATGTCCCACTCGCCTGATGGTCATATTTCAATTACCAGCGTCAGTAAATACTTCGGGCGCCATAAAGCGCTGGATAATGTTTCTCTTGAGATCCTTCCAGGTACGGTAACGGTTATTCTCGGACCTTCAGGGTCGGGAAAATCAACGCTATTGCGGGCAATTAACCATCTCGAACGCGTCGACGAGGGATTTATTCAGATTGATGGCGACTATATTGGCTACCGCCGACAGGGCGACAGGTTGTATGAACTTAAAGAGGCGGAGATCCTGCGCCAGCGCGTCAACGTTGGCTATGTCTTCCAGAACTTTAATTTGTTCCCACACTTAACCGTGCTGGAAAACCTGATTGAAGCGCCGATTGCGCACGGGCTGGCGTCGCGTAAAGCCGCCACTGAGAGGGCATTGACATTACTGGATGCGGTTGGGCTGCGTCATAAAGCTGATGCCTGGTCTCGGCACTTGTCTGGTGGGCAGCAGCAACGTATCGCTATTGCCCGCGCGCTGGCGTTAAATCCACGTGTAATGCTGTTTGACGAACCAACCTCTGCGCTTGATCCTGAGCTGGTAGGCGAAGTGCTTGATGTGATTAAAGCACTGGCGCAATCGGGAACCACACTGGTCGTTGTGACCCACGAAATTGGTTTTGCCCGGGAAGTGGCGGATCAGGTCGTGTTTATGGTCGATGGCAAAATCGTGGAGCAAGGGAGCAGCGAGCAGGTACTGAACCATCCTCGTCATACGCGAACACAGCAGTTCTTGTCGAAGGTGTTATCGTAAAAAAACGCTGTTCCGCAGGAGTGCAAATCCCGGAACAGCGGGCGAAATATCGCCATACGGTTAAATTAAGCGGCAGAAGGTGCCAACGTTATGCGATCCAATGGCCCTACGATAAACAGATAAGAAATCAGGCCAATCAGTCCCATTGAACCAACGTACAGAATGGCGTAATCAAATGACTGGGTATTAGACAGAATAATGCCGATAACCAGCGGGGTAATAATACTGGCCATATTGCCACACATATTGAACACACCTCCGGCAATGCCCAACACCTCTTTTGGCGAGGTATCGCTGAGTACGCACCAGCCAAGATTGCCAAAGCCTTTGGCGAAAAAGGCCAGACTCATTGCAGCGATAACCACAAATTCTGAAGAGGTATAGTTGGCGATAACGATGACGCAGGAGAGTAACATGCCGCAGATGACCGGCAACTTACGGGCGACAGTCAGACTGTAGCCGCGTTTCAAGAGCCAGTCAGAGAAGACCCCGCCCAGCAATCCACCAATGAATCCGGCAATCGCAGGGATACTGGCGATAAATCCCACTTTGAGGATCGACATCCCTTTAGCCTGATACAGATAGGTCGGGAACCAGGTCAGGAAAAACCAAGTTATCGAGGTGACACAGAATTGACCAATATAAACGCCAATCATCATCCGGTTGACACAGACGCTTTTAATTTGCGCCAGGGTGATTTTTTGCGGTTCCTTTTTATTTCCCAACGATGGTTCGCCACCGCCAGCACGAATATAATCAATTTCCTGTTGGTTCACTTTAGGATGGTGCATAGGGTCTTTGACTTTAACCAACCAGAATATGCCAAGAATAACGCCAATCGCCCCGATGTAATAAAAGACAAAATGCCAGCTCAGATTATGCAAAATAATGGTCATCAGCGGCGTAATAATACCTAGCGAAATATATTGTGCGGCCTGGTAGACCGATGTGACAAAACCTCGCTCGCTATTGGGAAACCACTGCACGCTTAAACGACTGTTGGCTGGGAATGCAGGCGCTTCGATGGCTCCCATCATCAGACGCAGGATAATCAGTACAACAAGCGGACTTGCATAGAGATAGATAGTGCCCTGAAACATGGTCACCAGTGACCAGCCGATCAATGCACATCCATACACCAGGCGGGAACCGTAACGGTCCAGTAACCAACCGCCGGGTAATTGCATAATAACGTAAGAAATACCAAAGGCTGAGAAGGCCAGCCCCATGGCTTCGGGATCAAACCCGAGTTCCTTACTCATAATTGGCGCGACGACGGATAACGTCGCACGGTCAGCGTAATTAAATACTGTGGCAAGAAATAGAAATATCAGGATGCTGTAACGCACTTTAGTGCGCTTTATTATTGTATTCATCACCCACTCCTGTCATTAGGTTTGAGAGCGTATATGTAGGGAAGAGGGCGGGTTTTTATTTCCCGCCAGATACGTTACGGGCGTTTGCCAAACTCGCAGGTTAATTGCGTCCAGCGTCGCGCCTGTTCGCTAATGCTGAAGCCCAGACCATGACGATCGGAAACCCACATACGGCCATCGCGCAGTTCAAGTTGTTCATTAAATAACGGATTCAGCCATTCGAAATGTTCCAGCCATGGCTCCAGCGGGTAGGCGGCAGACAGATGCAGGTGAACTTCCATTGCAAAGTGTGGGGCAAGCTTACGGCCATGCTTGGCGGCCAGATCCATAATTTTGAGGAAGGGTGAAATACCGCCTACGCGTGGCGCATCTGGCTGTACAAAGTCGCTGGCGTTACCGAGGATCAGCTGTTCATGCTCGCGAAAGCTGGTTAACATTTCACCGGTGGCAATAGGGGTATCAAGCGCGGCGGCAAGCTGTGCGTGACCTTCTACATCGTAGGCATCCAGCGGCTCTTCAATCCAGATCAGATTGAATTGTTCCATTTTACGACCCATGCGGATAGCCGTTTCGCGATCCCACTGTTGATTCGCGTCCACCATCAGCGGGAATTCATCACCCAGTGCTTCACGCACTGCGGTTAAACGGCGAATATCCTCGGCACAGTTAGGTTGTCCGACTTTCAGCTTGATACCGCCAATACCGTTTTCACGAGAGATAACGACGTTTTTGAGCACCTGATCCAGCGGTGTATGCAGGAATCCACCAGAGGTGTTGTAACACTGGACGGAGTCGCGGTGTGCGCCCAACAGTTTTGCCAGCGGCAGGCCTGCGCGTTTGGCTTTCATATCCCACAGAGCAATATCGATAGGGGAGATGGCCTGTACCGCCATTCCACTACGACCTACGGAAGCGCCTGCCCACAGTAACTTGGTGTAGATCTTGTCAATATCGTTTGGATCTTCTCCCAGCAGGTTATCGGCAATTTCTTTCGCGTGGGCATAAATCCCCTGGCCACCCGCTCGCTTGGAATAGCTGAATCCTACGCCCTCGAAACCATCACGACTGCGGATCTCCGCGATGATAATCGCCACTTCAGTTAACGGTTTCTGGCGACCCGTAAGCACTTTTGCATCGCTGACTGGCGTTGCCAGCGGAAGAAATGCCAGAGATAGCTTAACCCACTCAATACGATCGCCGGTTTCAGCAGCGGTTTTAGTATTCACCGTTTTGGCATAGGTCACGGCGTCGGAATTAGCACTTAAAGACATATTATTCTCTCCTGGTGATGAATAAATGATTGCGCTAACATTTTTAATGGTGGCGCAATCATTAAGCCAGCGAATTGCTTTTGATTTGAACAATCGATCACAAACCAAGAGATAAAAGGCCGTGCTATTGTAAGTAATGTCACATTCCAATACTTTGTGTGAAAATGCACAAATACAAATGATTGCGTTAACATTTCAAGTGATAAAGCTATGCTAAGCCGCTGTTTTCTCAACGTAAAAAAGAAGGTCGCTGGCATTGGTCGATTTCATGATGAATAATGCACAACTTAATCGGCGATTTTTACAAGGGTATCGACAGTGAAAAACTCCAGACCTTCGCGCGCACCCACGCTGGAAGATGTTGCCCGTACCGCTGGGTTGTCTCCTATGACGGTGAGTCGGGCACTGAATACCCCGCAACTGGTACGGCCGAAAACGGTAGAAAAAGTGATGCTTGCCGTGCGCGCTACGGGCTATATTCCTAACGCTCTGGCAGGGGGGCTGGCGTCACGTCGAAGTAAACTTATTGCTGTGGTGGTGCCGCAAATAAACAACAACATGTTTGTTGATACTATCCAGTCGTTGAGTGATGAACTGGCTGAGCGTGGTTATCACATATTGTTGTGTGTGGCCGGATACACGCAGCAAACCGAAGCCGAACTGGTGGCTGCACTGTTATCACGTCGGCCTGATGGCATCGTACTCACCGGGATCCACCATACTGCTGAGCTGAAAAAAGTGATCCTGAATGCTGCCATTCCGGTGGTGGAAATCTGGGATTTAACGCCAACGCCTGTCGACATGCTGGTGGGGTTCTCTCACGAAAAAGTGGGGCAGGCAGTGGCGGAATACATCATTAAGAAAGGCTATCGTCGTCCTGGTTTACTGTGGACGGCCGATCGTCGGGCGGGTCAGCGTAAACAAGGGTTGTGCGATGTTCTGAGCCGACATGAGATTTCCTCTGTCCCACAAGTGGATGTCCCGCTTCCGGCCTCTTTGTCCCTTGGTCGTAGTGGCCTGACCCAGCTTTTTACCGAGGGTGAGTTTGACGTCATTGTCTGTAGTTCAGACACTCTCGCACAGGGGGCTATCATGGAGGCAGAAAGCCGTGGTTTGAGGGTCCCGCAAGATTTAGCGGTGATTGGTTTTGGCGATCTCGATTTTGCCGCCAGCAATCGGCCCTCGATTACCACAGTCAGCGTAGACCGACGCGCTATCGGACAACGTGCCGCCTCGCTGCTTGCCGACCGTATTGAAAATATTGCGCGTGATGACGATATTATTGATGTTGGCTTCCATCTGGTAGAACGAGAGTCCGCATAAGATACCTGCCCGAATACAGACAATAAGGAACCTGCTATGCCGCACGTGGATATTAAATGTTTTCCCCGCGACCTGAATGACGAACAAAAATCCGCGCTGGCTGCGGATATAACCGAGGTCATCATTCGCCATCTGCAAAGTAAAGAGAGCTCGGTGAGCGTGGCGCTCAATGAAATTGAGCCGGATGCATGGCAAATTGTGTGGGATGAGCAAATCGCGCCCCAGATGGCGACGCTGATAAAAAAACCGGGCTACAGTATGTGAGATTAAACGGGCGGGAAGGCCGCCCGTTTAATAATATATTTACGGTGTGACAATATTGAACCAGAATTCGAATTTATCCATATAGCCAAGCATAGCCTCGAGTTTGGCACTGTCGCCGGTTATCTTCACATCACCGCTTTCTTCAGCCTGCTTCAGGGTTATGTCCTTGAGGATGATTTTGTTCAACGTATCGCGGCTAAGAGTGATAGTCGTGTCAGCCTCTTTCGCTTCAGCATTGGCAGTATGATTCAGAACGCCATTTTCCAGCTCCAGCTTGTATTTTCCTCCGTCGTTACCGAGATCTATGTTGAATACGGATTTCGCATCACCAGCTTTCTGTCCATTAATATGTACCGCCAGGTAGTCGAAAAACATTTCTGGCGTCATCGCCCGTACGGTATCCGGGCTGGCGGTATTCGGGGTTGGTCCTTTAACCACGCCGTTACGTAACTCTTGCGCACCGGTGAGATAGAAGTTACGCCACGGGCCGGACTCTGCCTGATATCCTAATTGTTCCAGCGCGTCAGCTTCCAGATTGCGGGCCGCCTGATTGTTCGGATCGGCGAACACCACTTTGCTCACGACCTGTGCCACCCAACGATAGTTACCCTGGTCATAGTCGTTTTTTGCTTTCTGCAGTATGGCATCCGCACCGCCCATATAATCGACGTACTTTTTCGCGGCGTCTTCCGGCGGCAGTTCATCCAGCGTCGCCGGGTTACCGTCAAACCAGCCGAGATAAAGCACATAGGTAGCTTTCACATCATGGCTGACAGAACCGTAGTAACCGCGGTTAGCCCATGTATGCGCCAGTGAATCAGGCAGCTTGAAGTTAGCGGCTATTTCGTCGCGGGTCAGGCCTTCGTTCGCCATACGTAGCGTCTGGTCATTGATGTATCGATACAGGTCACGCTGGCTCTTGAGCAGCTTCACCACGTTGTCATTACCCCAGGTTGGCCAGTGGTGTTGGGCCATCAGGATTTCCGCTTTGTCTCCCCAGCGAACGATGGCTTCATTGATGTATTTAGACCAGGGCAGTGGTTCACGTATTTTTGCGCCACGCAAAGAGTAGGTATTGTGCAGGGTATGTGTGACATCCTCTGCCGATTCAATAAGTTTTTTCTCTTCGATAAACCATAACATTTCTGATGGAGCTTCTGAGCCTGGCGCCAGCATAAAGTCATAGGTTAAACCGTCTATAACCTCTTTTTGCCCGTCTTTCTCAATGATATTGGTTGGTGCAATCAGGGTGACTGTACCCGCAGATGTTGTGGTACCCAGCCCGGCACCAACCTGGCCTTTGGTATCAGGTTTCAACAGGTTGCCATACATATAGCTGGCTCGACGGCTCATTACGTTCCCGGCCATTATATTTTCGGCAACTGCGGCTTCCATAAAGCCCGAAGGCGCATAGATCTTCACTTTTCCTGATTTTACATCCGCTTCGTCGACCACACCGCGTACGCCACCGTAGTGATCTACATGACTGTGAGTATAAATGACGGCGACGACGGGCTTATTACCGCGATTTTTAAAATAAAGATCCATACCGACTTTAGCTGTTTCAGCTGAGACCAGTGGATCGACAACGGTTATGCCTTCTTTACCTTCGATAATCGTCATGTTTGAAAGATCGAGGTTACGGATCTGATACACACCCTCGGTTACTTCAAACAAGCCACTGATGTTGATTAACTGAGCCTGCCGCCACAGGCTGGGATTCACTGAGTCCGGGGCTTTGTCACCTTCTTTAATAAACGTGTACTGCTGCGGATCCCAGATCACGTTGCCTTGTTCGCCTTTAATCGTTTCCTGGGGGATAGGGGCGATAAAGCCTTTATGGGCATCGGTAAAGTCAGTGTTATCGTCAAAAGGAAGTTGGTTGTAGAGCGCATTGTTAGCTTGTTGCGTGGATGCAGTAGCGTCTTTTGGTGCTTCTGCGGCCATAAGAGGAACAGAGAAAGATGTTAATAACCCAGCAAGAATAAAACATTTCGCGATTCTATTAAGTTGCATCGTAAAACCTCTCTGATACTTCACGAAGTACAGTGTTAAGGGGGATGCTGCTTTTACGGATAGTGTTTTGAATAGATATTTGGGTTAGTGCAAGATTAACTATAACTGGCGTTAATGAATCGGCAAGGAAGGGTGGGATTATTAGGCTTTAGATTAAATAAGACCAGGATGGCAGTCGTTCACTGCCATCGGTAAATGCACTATTACTCGCCTGCAGTGATACGTTTCCCACTAATAATAAACGTGCCTGCACCCAGATGATGCAGGGTATTGAGTTTGTCATCATCAAACTGCCAGCGACCGTCGATGAATACGCGCTCGTCCGCTGCGGCTGAAACCACTTCGCCAAACAAGGTGTCGTATTTCTCCTGTGCAGATGTCGCTGGCAGCAGGCGACACTCCATCCAGGCCAGACATTTTGTCTCTATCACCGGTAAGCCAAGCACTGGACCATTTATCACCGGGATACCGTAGCAGTTGAATTTATCTTCCTCACGACCGGACACGCTTCCCACGGCGTAGGTCCAGTTGGTTGCCGCAACGCCCGGGATAACAATGCCAAACATGCCGCTGCGTTCAATGAGTTCGCGCGACCAGGCAGTCTTATCCACCACAATGGCTATGCGTGGTGGCTCAAACTCAACGGGCATTGACCATGCTGCTGCCATCACATTACGGCGTTCTGTCGTCGAGTCCCGACTGGTAATCAAAATGGTTGGGCCGTGATTCAACAGCCGACTGGCATGATGCAATTCAACTGGATGAAAATGACTCATGGCGACTCCTCTGAAAGATAAAAACAGCGTCATAATTAACGGTATTAGCGATTTTGTCATCCCACAACAAGACCCAGCGCACAAAATCGCCGGCGTAAAATTAAAAATGCGTTATAAGTACAACATTGAACAAACAGGAACGCTATATGACGCCTTTTTTAAAAGCCTATTTTTCCCGTATTGGCTGGTCAGGTACGCCAGCAGTCGACATTAACACTTTGAAGAGACTGCATTTACTGCATAACGCCGCTATTCCGTTTGAAAATCTGGATGTGTTGCTACCGCGAGAGATACAGCTCGACGATCTGGCTCTGGAAGAGAAGCTGGTGAACGCTCGTCGTGGCGGGTATTGCTTTGAACAAAACGGAGTACTTGAGCGAGCACTGCGGGAGACAGGTTTTACGGTGCGCAGTTTACTCGGACGTGTGGTACTGGCGAATCCATCAACCCTGCCGCCACGTACTCATCGCCTGCTACTGGTTGAGTTGCAGGGAGAGCAGTGGATTGCCGACGTAGGATTTGGCGGACAAACGCTGACGGCGCCTATTCGGTTGCAGGCTAACCTGGAACAGCAGACACCGCACGGTGAGTATCGCCTGATTCAGGAGGGGGAGGACTGGATCCTGCAGTTCCGACACCATGAACACTGGCAATCAATGTACCACTTTGATCTCGTCATGCAGCACCAGAGCGATTATGTGATGGGCAATTTTTGGTCAGCACACTGGCCACAATCGCATTTTCGTCATCATCTGCTGATGTGCCGCCATCTGCCGGACGGGGGTAAGCTGACGTTAACCAATTTTCACTTTACCCATTACCAGGACGGTCATGCGGTCGAGCAGATGAATGTACCCGATGTCGCCAGCCTGTATATGCTATTGCAGGAACGCTTTGATCTGGGTGTTGACGATGCAAAACACGGATTTACTGAGGCAGAACTGGCCACGGTGATGGCTGCGTTTGATACCCATCCGGAGGCAGGAAAATAGCGCGAAGCGGAATATAGCCGGATGACAGGGTAACACCTTATCCGGCTTATCTGTTTCGTCAGAGATTAATCGCCCATTCGGCATGAAACAGGATCACCGCAGCACCAGAGATAGTCACTTTTTCTGGTTGGTTATCGCGGATGGTCACCGCAATATCGACGATGCCGTCGCGTCCCAGCGCGCGACCCTGATGCCCCTGGACGCGCAATAATTTTCCGTCATGCACCATCAGATTATGATGCACCAGCCATGCTCCCATCGGACCGTTGGCATTGCCCGTCACTGGATCTTCCACAATACCGATCGCGGGTGAAAACATGCGACCATCAGTTTCGTATTTCCCAGGGCGGATCTGGAACGGGAAGAAACCGTTGCAGCCAATTTGCTGGCTGAGTGCTGTTAATGCCGACAGGTTCGGGGACAAGGCATCGATATCGACCTCTGGCTTCAGTGCGATCATTACTTTTGAATGACCAGTGGAGGCCACCTGAACAGGTACCCCTGGCAGCATATCGCTTTCAGTCAGGTGCAGGGCGCTGATGATTGCCGCACGCGTTTCGCCTTCCAGCGGGGGCTCAAAAACCGGCGCACCCTGTTCCAGAGTGATACGGTGATCGCCGCCTTCAGCGTGAATTTCAACCCGATGACGACCGGCCAGAGAAGTCTGCCAGACGGTGGTATTTCCCAGACCGAGCACTTTCGCCCGCACATAGTGAGCCGCGACGGTGGCGTGTCCGCAGATGGGTACTTCGATCGTGGGGGTAAAGTAGCGAATCCGGACATCACTGTCATCGCTGGAGAGCATGAATGCCGTTTCTGAATGGCGCAACTCCCGCGCGATCAGCTGCATCTGCGTATCGCTCAGGCCATCAGCATGCAATACAACCCCCGCCGAATTGCCGCGAAAAGGTTCAGAGGTAAAGGCATCGACGTGATAAATCTGTGGTTTCATTGATGTTCTCCCTGGGATGGAGAAGCATCATAGCGTGCAAAAATTCGTATGGCTAACGTATGCCCGGTTAGTGCAAGCACCACCGGGCATCGCAGAGCATTAGCGGCGAGAACGAACGATCTGATAGCGACGGGTAAAATATTCAACCGGCGCGCTCCACACATGGACCAGACGGGTGAACGGGAACAGCAGGAAGATGGTCATGCCTAATACCAGATGTACACGGAAGATCAATGCGACACCATCCAGATGCGCAGACGCGCCCCCCTGGAAGGTCACCACTGACTGTGCCCAGCCTACCAGTTTCAGCATTTCACTGCCGTCAGGATGTTGAGCGGAGAACGGTATAGTGGTCAGGCCGAGAATACACTGAATCAGCAATACGCACAGGATCAGAATATCGGCTGTGGATGAGGTGGCGCGAATTCGCGAGTTTGTCAGACGACGAACCAGCAAACCAGCTCCACCAACCAGCGTCAGCACACCACAGAGGCCCCCTGCAATCATTGCCATTTGCTGTTTGACTGCAACAGGCAGGAACCAGGCGTACATCCAGTGCGGGGTTAGCATGCCGAACAGATGACCGAAGAAGATCCCCAGAATGCCGATATGGAACAGGTTCGACCAAAGCACCATGCCGCGCTTATCGAGCATCTGGCTGGAGGAGGCGCGCCATGTATATTGCCCGTAGTCGTAGCGTAGCCAACTGCCAAGGATAAACACCGTGCCGCACAGATACGGATAGATGTCGTAAAAAAAGACGTTCAGATACTGTATCATTTCGGGCCTCCCGCACTGACGTCGACATACTGGGGGGCGACGTCCTGGCTAAAGCGTCGTTGATAGTTTTGTAACGGTGAACTGTCACAGGCAGTGGCGTTATCCTCAATGAACTTCACCTGTTCTTCTTCCCAGACCGCATCCAGCGCCTGACGGGTATCATCCCGGGATTCCGCACCCACCTGCTTGGTGACACTGTCACTTGAAAGTGGGCTTCCTGCTAAAGCCAGCAGGGCGTCAAACAGCTGATACCATGGTGCCTCTCGCTGCTTCAGGCGACCGCCAAGCAACGCCAGGATTGGCGCCACATTCTGTAATCCCTCTCTGGCTTCGGCTTCAGGCAAAACGCTTAAATACTCCAGATACAATGGCAGGTGATCCGGCAGTTCCCGACAGTCGAGTTGTAGCCCCACCTTTTCGTACTGAGCCAGCAGGTCAACCATCGCCTGGCCGCGATCGCGAGATTCAGCATGCACATGTTCAAACAGCAAAAGCGAGGTGGCGCGGCCCCGGTCAAACACCTCGCACCATTCAGCTTGTTTATCGAGTAACGGAGCGTTTAGCAGTTCCGTTGTAAACCTGGTAAGCACTGGCGCATCGCTGGCGATCAGTTGTAGAGCATCGTCTTTGCATTCCCATAGCAATTCGTCCGGATACTCCATCAGCAGTCCGATAATCTTAAGGATTTGCATTATTCACCCTCCGCTTTATCGCGCACTTCGGTGATATCGATAGCATCAATGCGGCTGCTGTTGAACAGGTTGAATTTGGTGTCGGAACCGTGACAGCCGTCGCCAAAGGTAAAGCCGCAGCCGTTTTTCTCCGGGAAGGCATCGCGAGCCATTTCACGGTGGCTGGTTGGGATCACGAAGCGGTCTTCATAGTTAGCAATGGCCAGATAGCGATACATCTCTTCGACCTGCTCAACGCTTAAACCCACTTCTTCAATAGCGCGGGTATCCGTTACGCCTTCTACTGTTTGCGAACGCATATAGTGACGCATTGCCATCATACGTTTCAGCGCGCGCAGTACCGGGCCGGTATCTCCGGCGCTGAGGTACTGCACCGGAATACGCAGCGACTCGACGGCCGGCAGAATATTGCCATTGTGCGGCAGGCCACCGGCGTCTGCGACTGACTGAATCGGTGACAACGGCGGCACATACCAGACCATCGGCAGGGTGCGGTATTCAGGGTGCAGCGGCAGTGCCAGCTTCCAGTCCATCGCCATTTTGTAGACCGGTGACCGCTGGGCCGCCTCGATGACGTTGTGCGGGATCCCCTGTTTCAGTGCTTCCTCAATTACCGCCGGATCGTTAGGGTTGAGGAACACATCACACTGGCGTTCATAGAGATCGGTCTCATGTTCAGTGCTGGCCGCCTCTTCAATACGGTCTGCGTCGTAGAGCAGCACGCCGAGATAGCGAATACGTCCGACGCAGGTTTCCGAACATACCGTTGGCTGACCGGATTCAATACGCGGGTAGCAGAAAATGCATTTTTCTGACTTGCCACTTTTCCAGTTAAAGTAGATTTTTTTGTATGGGCAACCGCTGATACACAAGCGCCAGCCGCGACATTTATCCTGGTCGATCAACACAATGCCATCTTCTTCACGCTTGTAAATCGCGCCGCTCGGGCAGGTTGCCACGCAACTGGGGTTCAGACAGTGTTCGCACAGGCGCGGCAGATACATCATGAAGGTGTTTTCAAACTGACCGTACATTTCTTTTTGTATCGCCTTGAAGTTACGGTCACGGGCGCGTTTTTCAAATTCCCCGCCAAGCAGTTCTTCCCAGTTTGGCCCCCAGATAATTTTGTCCATTCGTTTGCCATCAATTAGCGAACGCGGGCGGGCGGTGGGCTGATTTTTGCTCTCTGGCGCGCTATGCAAATGCTGATAGTCGTAGGTGAACGGTTCGTAGTAATCATCGATTTGCGGAATGACAGGGTTGGCGAAGATTTTAGTGATGACGCCCATCTTACCGCCCAGACGCGGTCTTATCTTACCGTTAACGTCGCGAACCCAGCCGCCTTGCCACTCGTCCTGGTCTTCCCAGTTTTTCGGATAACCAATACCCGGTTTGGTTTCGACGTTGTTGAACCACGCATATTCCATACCTTCACGTCCGGTCCAGACGTTTTTACAGGTGACGGAGCAGGTGTGGCAGCCAATGCATTTATCCAGATTAAGAACCATGCCTACCTGTGAGCGTATTTTCATTTTTTCGCCTCCTGTACCTGATCGCGACCTTCATCATCCAGCCAGTTAATATTTTTCATTTTTCGAATCATGATGAACTCATCGCGGTTAGAGCCGACCGTGCCGTAATAGTTGAAGCCGTAAGCCAGTTGCGCATAGCCGCCGATCATGTGCGTGGGTTTCGGGCACACGCGGGTCACGGAGTTATGAATGCCGCCGCGCATTCCGGTAACTTCAGAGCCAGGAATATTCATGATCCGCTCCTGAGCGTGGTACATCATCGTCATCCCGGGCGGCACGCGCTGGCTAACCACCGCGCGGGCAGTCAGTGCACCGTTGGCGTTAAAGGCTTCAATCCAGTCGTTATCCTCAATACCCAGCTCTTTAGCATCGGTTTCACTGATCCAGACAATCGGACCACCGCGCGACAGCGTAAGCATCAACAGGTTTTCACTGTAGGTGGAGTGGATACCCCATTTCTGGTGTGGTGTCAGGAAGTTCAGCGCTTTTTCCGGGAAACCGTTTGGTGGAATTTCGCGCATTTCACTCACGCTGCGGGTGTCGATTGGCGGACGGTAGGCCACCAGACTCTCGCCGAAGGCGCGCATCCACGCGTGATCCTGATACAACTGCTGGCGGCCAGACAGCGTGCGCCACGGGATCAGCTCATGAACGTTGGTATAGCCGGCGTTATAAGAGACATGCTCGCTTTCAAGACCTGACCAGGTCGGGCTGGAGATAATTTTGCGCGGTTGCGCCTGAATGTCGCGAAAACGGATCTTTTCGTCTTCTTTGTTTAGCGCCAGATGCGTATGGTCACGCCCGGTCATTGCGCCCAGCGCTTGCCAGGCTTTCACCGCCACCTGACCATTCGTTTCCGGCGCAAGCGCCAGGATCACTTCGGAAGCATCCAGCGCGGTGTCAATCAGCGGGCGACCTTTTGCCGCGCCTTCACGCTTGGTGTAGTTGAGCTTGACGAGGAAATCGACTTCCGTCTGGGTGTTCCAGGAGATACCTTTTCCGCCGTTACCCAGCTTGTCCATCAATGGCCCAAGCGATGTGAAGCGTTCGTAAGTGGCGGGGTAGTCCCGTTCCACAACGGCAATATTGGGTGCTGTTTTACCCGGAATAAGTTCGCATTCGCCTTTGCGCCAGTCCTGAATATCAAACGGTTGCGACAGTTCTGCCGGGGAGTCATGCAGCAGCGGTTGCAACACCACGTCGGTTTCCTGCCCCAGATGGCCGACACACACCTCTGAGAACACTTTGGCGATGTCCTTATAAATCTCCCAGTCGCTTTTTGATTCCCAGGCGGGATCAACCGCCGCCGACAGCGGGTGAATAAACGGATGCATATCCGAGGTGTTCATATCGTCTTTTTCATACCAGGTGGCGGTAGGCAACACGATGTCTGAAAACAGGCAGGTGCTCGACATCCGGAAATCCAGCGTCACCAACAGATCGAGCTTGCCTTCGATAGCCGCCGATTGCCACTCCACCTCTTCAGGTTTAATACCCTCGCTTGAGCCAAGCGCTTCACCCTGAATACCGCTTTCCGTACCAAGCAGATATTTGAGCATGTATTCATGCCCTTTACCTGAGGAGCCGAGCAGGTTTGAACGCCAGACGAAGAGGTTACGAGGATGGTTTTTACCGCTGTCTGGTTGCTCGCAGGCCATGCGGATATCCCCCGACTTCAGTGCCTGTGCGGTGTAATCCGCAGGTGACAAGCCTGCCTGTTCTGCCTTCGCTTTTACGGTTAACGGATTTAGGTTGAGCTGAGGCGCGGAGGGCAACCAGCCCATGCGCTCGGCGCGTACGTTGAAGTCAATCAGATGTCCGGTAAACTTCGACGCATCAGCCAGCGGGGAGAGCAGTTCCTGAGCAGTGACTTTTTCATAACGCCACTGGCTGGAGTGATTGTAGAAAAACGAGGTGCTGTTCATCTGACGCGGTGGACGGTTCCAGTCCAGTGCAAAAGCCAGGGGGAGCCAGCCGGTTTGCGGACGTAGCTTTTCCTGACCAACGTAGTGCGCCCAGCCACCGCCACTTTGACCGACACAGCCACAAAACACCAGAATGTTAATCATCCCACGGTAGTTCATGTCCATGTGATACCAGTGGTTGACGCCGGCACCGAGGATAATCATCGATCGACCGTGGGTTTTGTGTGCGGTATCCGCAAACTCCCGGGCGATTTGTTCGATATGGCGGGCTGGCACACCGGTAATTTGTTCGCCCCAGGCCGGGGTATAGGCTTTGATTTCGGTGTAATCATGAGCACTGTGAGCGTCATCCAGACCGCGATCGAGGCCGTAATTTGCCAGCACCAAATCGTAAACGCTGACTACCGGACAAAGTGTGCCATCGGCAAGCGTAAGGTGTTTTACCGGCAGCTTACGCACCAGTATCGGCTCCTGCTTGACGCTACGAAAGTGTGGGTTTTCATTACCGCCAAAATAGGGGAAGGCCACCCCGGCAACTTCGTCGTGCTGACCGAGCAACGACAAGGACAGTTCGGTTTCCGTGCCTGCAGCCAGCGCCTCGAGGTTCCACTTACCTTTTTCTCCCCAGCGAAAACCGATCGAACCGTTTGGCACCACCAGTTCACCGGCGCTGTTAAAGGCAACCGTTTTCCATTCCGGGTTATTGCTTTCACCCAGTCCATCGACGAGATCGGAGGCACGCATCATCCGGCCCGGGACATAGCTACCGTCTTCACGGGCATTCAACAGTACCAGCATCGGCATATCGGTATAACGACGGCAGTAATTCAGGAAATAGTCGCTGGGTTTGTCGAGGTGGAATTCTTTCAGGATCACGTGGCCCATCGCCATCGCCAGCGCGCTGTCGGTACCTTGCTTCGGAGCCAGCCACTGGTCGCACAGCTTGGCAACTTCCGAGTAGTCCGGCGTAATAGCAATTGTCTTGGTGCCTTTGTAGCGCACTTCCGTGAAGAAGTGTGCATCTGGCGTACGGGTCTGCGGGACGTTGGAACCCCAGGCGATAATGTAGCTGGAGTTATACCAGTCGGCGGATTCCGGTACATCGGTCTGCTCTCCCCAGGTCATCGGCGATGCGGGAGGCAAATCGCAATACCAGTCGTAGAAGCTCAGACAGGTCCCGCCGATAAGCGAGAGATAGCGCGTTCCGGCTGCGTAAGAAACCATCGACATAGCCGGAATTGGCGAAAACCCAACGACGCGATCCGGGCCGTAAGTTTTCACCGTCCAGACGTTGGCGGCAGCAATAAGCTGATTTAGCTCTTTCCAGTTTGACCGGATAAACCCACCGCGTCCACGTACCTGTTTGTAGCTCTGGCACTTTTGCGGGTCGTTCATAATGGAATCCCAGGCCAGCACTGGATCCGGCTGGCGGGAGAGGGCATCGCGCCACAGTTCAATCAGGCGTTTACGCACCAGTGGGTATTTCAGACGGTTAGCGCTATAGAGATACCAGGAATAACTTGCCCCGCGCGGGCAGCCTCGTGGCTCATGGTTGGGCAGGTCAGGGCGGGTGCGCGGATAGTCGGTCTGTTGTGTTTCCCAGGTGACCAGTCCGTTTTTTACGTAGATTTTCCAGCTGCATGAGCCGGTGCAGTTGACGCCGTGGGTTGAGCGTACGATTTTATCGAACTGCCAGCGCTGGCGATAGCTGTCTTCCCAGTCCCGGTTGCTGTGCATCACTTGTCCGTGACCATCGGCAAACGTATCGCCCTTTTGTTTAAAGTAGCGAAAGCGATCCAACAGTTTACTCATGACATTTCTCCTGCTCCGATAATTTTGCCGACAGTGAACCGAACTGCTAGCCTGATGAGTCGCGAGAGCGTTGCTATCAGGAAATTGCGGGCGGCTAAGGTCTTATCCGGCCGACAAAAGCATTCGATCCTGCGGTATGTACGTTGTTATTTTTTTTGTGATTTGCGGCCATAGACCAGCCAGGTCACCAGCACGCAGACGATGTAAAACACTAAAAATATTTTCATAGCGCCAACGGGAGATCCGGTCAGCGCCAGGGATGAGCCAAACGCTTTTGGGATGAAAAAACCGCCAACCGCACCAATAGCGGAGATAAACCCAAGCGCGGCGGCGGTATCTGTCACCGCTTCACGCTGGGCCTGTTCTTCAGTGCCTCCGCGCAGTTTCACCCGGTAAATTGTGATTTTGCGAAAGATCACCGCAATCATCTGGAAGGTCGATCCGCTCCCCAGTCCTGCGGTCAGGAACAGTCCCATAAACACGAGGTAGAAGGCGGTGAAACTCCCCGATCCTGAACCGGGCAAGGTGAGAAACAGCAGGCCGCTAAACAACGCCATAAACATGAAGTTGATTAATGTCACCCGTACGCCGCCAAATTTGTCAGAAATAACGCCGCCTGCAGAACGCGCCAGAGCGCCGATAAACGGGCCGAAGAACGCCAGCTGCAGAATATTCACGTCGGGGAACTGGGTTTTCGCCAGCATGGCAAATCCTGCTGAAAAGCCGATAAATGACCCGAAGGTGGCGAGGTACAGCAGGCTTAACAGCCAAAGATGAAAGCGCTTGAGGACCGGTAACTGAGAGGCGATAGAAGCCTTTGAGCTGGCGATGTCATTCATCCCCATACCTGCCGCCAGCGTTGAGAGCAGCAGCAATGGAACCCAAATCCACGCTGCGTTAGCTAGCGACAGTAATGAGCCATCAGGCTGTGGTACGCCCTGTACGCCCAAAAAGGTAAAAATGGGCAGAAAAATAACCAGTGGCGCGATCAATTGCATTACGCTGACGCCCAGGTTACCGAGACCGCCGTTAACGCCTAACGCGCTGCCTTGTTTGGCTTTTGGGAAGAAAAAACTAATATTGCCCATGCTGGAGGCAAAGTTGGCGCCAGCAAATCCACACATCAGTGCAATAACAATAAATACGCCAAACGGAGTAGATGTGTTTTGCACGGCAAATCCGAGCCACAGACAAGGAATAACAAGAATTACAGTGCTGAAAATCGTCCAGCGGCGACCACCAAATATAGGCACCATAAAGGAGTAGGGGACGCGTAATATTGCACCAGAGAGGGAAGGTAATGCGGTTAATAAAAAGAGTTGATCGGTAGTGAAATTAAAGCCAATTTTATTTAAATTCACTGCCACGGCGCTAAATAACATCCAGACGCAGAAGGCAAGCAGCAGGCAACTTACTGATATCCAGAGGTTTCTCCGGGCTATATGTTTACCTTTATTATCCCAAAATGCGGGGTTTTCAGGTTTCCAGTCAGTTAAAAGATAACGATTATTTTTCTCATTTTGTAGTGCCATATTGTCCTCACATGCACACGTCGTTCATGAAAAAAAGAAATAGGCAGAGGAAGAGCCGCGCGAGCTCTTTTTAGAAACTATTGAAAAGTTTTAGGAATATTGACTGAAAGAATAGATAAAAAAGTGCAATAGCGCGGTGTGATGGGGAAATAACGCGTTGTTTAAGTGTTACTAATTGTAAACTTAAAAAGATGTATTGTTAACTCATCTATTAATTCAGCTAAATAGTTCCAGAGTTATCATACGATCCAGATGCCGCGTGAAGGCGGGATCGGCCATTTCCGCAATACCCAGCACATACATGCCATCAAGACCACAGACCAGACCGATTAAACGCCAGGCGACGTCAGCGGCATCCGGCACGCGGGAAAATTCGCCGGCCTGCTGGCCGCGGATAATGATAGCCGTTGTCTCTTCGTGCCACATTCGCATCGTCAGTAGATAGGCGCTTTTGATTTCAGGATCTTTATCCGCCAGGATTTGCGCTTCGCGCCAGAGCTTGATGTAAGGCTCGAACCCACCTTCCTCGCTGCCGAGCATCGAATGCAGTCGTTCGCGAAAACTAGCGTCTTCACTCACCAGTTCAGCATCGAGCAGAGTACGAATAAGTCGAACAAAAGCCAGGGATTTGAGTTCACCGGCGGAGGTAAAGTGGTGGTGTAACTGGCCAGTTGCCACGTTAGCCTCTGAGGCTATTCGTCGCACCGTCATGGCAGTAAAACCTTCCTCCAGCGCCACTCGCATGGCTGCCTGCAGGATCACTTCCCGGCGTTCATCTCGATTCAAATAGCTCATACACCCTCCAGTACCTGTGTTGTTCGCAGTCTAACAAAAAAAGTTGGACATGTGTTCAATTTTACGTAGGATCGCCAAAGCTGGACATATGTCCAGTTTCAGTTTGAAGGGATTTTTATGTTTCGTCAGTGGTTAACGTTAGTGATTATTGTGCTGGTCTACATCCCTGTTGCGATTGATGCAACGGTGCTGCACGTTGCCGCGCCCACGCTAAGTATGACGCTGGGTGCCAGTGGTAACGAGCTACTGTGGATCATCGATATTTATTCCCTGGTAATGGCAGGGATGGTCTTGCCGATGGGGGCTCTGGGCGATCGCATCGGTTTTAAACGCCTGCTTCTATTGGGTGGCGGATTATTTGGTCTGGCGTCGCTGGCCGCAGCGTTTGCACCTACTGCCGGCTGGCTCATCGCCACCAGAGCGGTGCTGGCCATCGGTGCGGCGATGATCGTACCGGCGACGCTTGCCGGCATTCGTGCGACCTTTGCCGAGCAACGCCACCGCAATATGGCCCTCGGTGTCTGGGCGGCAGTGGGTTCCGGTGGTGCGGCATTTGGTCCGTTAGTCGGCGGCATGCTGCTGGAGCACTTCTACTGGGGATCTGTATTCTTAATAAATGTCCCGATTGTTCTGGTCGTGATGGCATTGACCGCGCGTTACGTTCCGCGCCAGGCAGGACGTCGCGATCAGTCGCTAAATTTCGGTCATGCGATAATGTTGATTGTCGCTATCTTGTTGCTGGTTTATAGCGCCAAAACTGCGTTAAAAGGACATATCGCGACCGGTGTGATTGTACTGACGTTGTTGGTTGGCGCCCTGTTGCTGATGCAGTTTGTTCGCATCCAGCTTGCTGCTTCGCGCCCAATGATTGATATGCGTCTATTTACGCATCGCATTATCCTTAGCGGCGTTGTGATGGCCATGACCGCGATGATAACGCTGGTAGGTTTTGAGCTGTTGATGGCTCAGGAGTTGCAGTTTGTTCACGGTTTAACACCGTATCAGGCGGGGCTGTTTATGTTGCCGGTGATGCTGGCGAGCGGATTCAGCGGACCGATCGCCGGAATGTTGGTATCACGTCTGGGATTACGCTGCGTAGCAACGGCAGGTATGGCGCTGAGCGCAGTCAGCTTTTACGGCCTGGCAATGACAGATTTCAGCTCCCAGCAGATACAAGCCTGGATTTTAATGGCCTTACTGGGTTTCAGTGCCGCCAGTGCGCTATTGGCTTCAACCGCAGCTATTATGGCGGCAGCCCCGGCTGAAAAAGCGGCAGCAGCAGGGGCGATCGAAACCATGGCCTATGAACTGGGTGCCGGACTGGGGATCGCTATTTTTGGTTTGTTGCTGAGTCGCAGTTTTTCCGCATCGATTCTGCCACCTGCCGGACTTAATCCGCAGGAACTGGAGCGCGCTTCATCATCAATGGGCGAGGCGGTGCAATTAGCGCATTCGCTTCCACCTTCCCTGAGTGACGCGTTGCTTGCAGCTGCCAGAGAAGCGTTTACCTGTGGTCTCACAGCGTGGCATTGAGCAGCGCTGGCAGCATGCTTATCGTGTTAGCGGTAGGGATGTGGTTCAGTCTGGCGAAGGTGAATAGTCAATAACTAGTGGGCTAGATGACAGGGGTAATCCATCTCTTCGACTTCTTTTCCACTCAGACGAGCATATTGCCCCGTCAGTCTCCAGAACGCAGGTTGTGTTTCAGTATAGATTTCTGCCGCTAAAATCAGGCGGCGGCGATCTACCTCGTTAAGTTCGAGTAACGTCCACGGAATAAAATAGCGATCGCTGTCGGTCAGCGTAAACCACAGTGGGCAGCCGCAACCTGAACAGAAAAAACGTTCTCCACGCGTTGAAGAGGGAAAGTGCGAAGGTTCGATTGACTCTGGCGACATCAGCGGATGACCACTGGCTTCCAGATACATGGCGATGCCTCCTGACCACTTCTGGCACAGCGTGCAGTGGCAGGCATAGACATCAAGCATTTCGACGTTAACGGTAAAATGACTTTGTCCGCAAAGACAACGACCTGTGAACGTCTGCACGGCATACTCCTTATGACCGAGTCTACTTCAAGAGAAAAGCCAGCCCGAAGTGGACTGGCTTTGCATTCAGACTACAACAAAATTAGAACTGGTAGTTCAGGCCAACAGCCACAACGTTGTCGGTGCTTACACCAGCAATACGAGTGAAGTTGTTGTCATCCAGCAGGTTGATTTTGTAATCAACGAAGGTGGACATGTTTTTGTTGAAGTAATAGGTAGCACCCAAGTCTACGTATTCAACCAGATCCTGGTCACCGAATACAGCGATGTCTTTACCTTTGGATTTCAGGTAAGCAACGGACGGACGCAGACCGAAGTCGAACTGGTACTGAGCAACAGCTTCAAAGTTCTGAGCTTTTTCAGCGATACCGTTAACATTGGAACCGTAGGTGGTCATGTTGCGGGTTTCAGAGTAGGTGGTTGCCAGGTAGATGTTGTTCGCATCATATTTCAGACCAGCAGCCCATACTTCAGCGTTTTCACCGTTAGCTTTGAAAATGCTGCTACGGTTGTTCTGAAGGTCGGTACGGTCAGATTTTGCATAGGTAGCACCTACGCCAAAACCTTCGTATTCGTAAGTAGTAGACAGACCAAAGCCGTCGCCGTTAGCTTCTTGTACGTTGCTACGGTCGTTTTTGCCCTGGTACTGAGCTGCGAAGTTCAGACCTTCAACCAGACCGAAGAAGTCGGTGTTACGGTAGGTTGCAACGCCGGTAGTACGGCTGGTCATGAATACGTCAGTCTGGGTCCAGGTATCACCACCGAACTCAGGCAGAACGTCGGTCCATGCGCCGATGTCGTACGCTACGCCGTAGTTACGGCCGTAGTCGAAAGAACCGTATTCAGCGAATTTCAGACCAGCGAATGCAAGACGGGTTTTATCGCTGTTAGAACCACCGGTGGATTCAGCACGGTTACCTTTGAATTCATATTCCCACTGACCAAAACCGACCAGCTGGTCATTGATCTGAGTTTCGCCTTTGAAGCCCAGACGCGCATAAGTTTTGTCACCATCGCTTCCGTTATCATCAGAGAAGTAATGCTGAGCGTGAACTTTACCGTACAGATCCAGTTTGTTTGCGTCTTTGTTATAAATCTCAGCTGCGTTTACCGCACCTGCTGCCAACAGGGAAGTCACTGCCACTGCAACTAATTTAAGTTTCATTCTAAATAATCCTTATAATTTTTTCTTGGTGTGATTCCTAAACCATTGCTAAACGAAGGTGTTCGTCAATGGCAAACCATTTTTAAATGACGTTGTGGTATGAGTTCAATAATAAGTTTCATAATATTACGGAATATTTGAATTTGTGTGATCCAGATCTACATAATACAACTGATTGTATTAGTCGATATATGTGACTTGTCTGGATATATATATTTACCTGGGGGACTATTGAGGAGCGTATGGTTTAATTAACGTTAGTTTCGGTTGTGTAATATATGCATGCGAAAGAATATTGTTCATATTGCAATACTTTCGACTATTGATTAATAAATCACATATTTAACATTTAATTAAACAAATGCAAACATTAAATGCAAGCTAAATGAACGTTAATTATCCATAATTTGATTATAGTGTAGCCGGGTTCTGAAAGCCCAGCTTCTTTTTCAGGCGCGACGTGTTGCTAACCAGCAAAGCAAGGAACCAGCACAGACCATCAGTGCGCCTTGCCAGAACGAAAACGAAAGTGGGGCGCTGAGTAACACGGCCGCCAGTGCAGACGACAGTACCGGGGTGAAATATGAACCAACGGCCATCACCGTCACGTTGCCGTGTAAAATACCAATATTCCACGCTGCATAGGCAAATCCTAACGTTAATGCTGCGGTAAACAGCTTAATGGTCACTGGAGTGCTGAAAATCATTTCTGGTTGAGGAGTGATAAAATAATAAACCCACAAACTCGTTGCCGTAAGTAAAACGAACACGGTAATACCATTAAACCCCTTCGCATATTTATTGGTCACTGTGCAATATGTTGCCCAGATAAATGCACCGAGAAAAGCGAGGAAATAACTGAGTGGGCTGGTCGCAACATTGTTGATAATTTCACCAAGTTTGAGTCCATTATCACCACTTAATACCCAACAGACTCCGGTCAATGCGACAATTAATCCAGGGATTACCAACCAGGTTGTTTTTTGACCATTGAACAATATGGCAAACAATATTGTCAGGCTTGGCCAGAGATAATTGACCATTCCTACCTCGATAGCCTGGTGTCGGGTTGCGGCATATCCTAATGCCAGCGCCAGACATATTTCATAGCTGACAAAAAGTACGCTACCGGCGATTAAATAACGAACAGGAATTTTGCGGATATTTGGAAATCCGACAGTAAAAATAAGCAGGAGACCACTTAATGAGAAGATCATCGCGGCACCACCTGCAGGCCCGAGTCCTTCGCTAACCCCACGAATCAGTCCTACCATCGTGCTCCATAACACAATGGCAATGAGCCCAATTAACGTTGCTTTTTGTTTTGTCATGCTGAATTTCAGTCCACGGTACTGGCGAAAATGAAGCTGAAATTTATAGCACCTTTACACTAAAACACGCCAACTAATTACCTTTTGCCTAACCCCTTGGGGGTACGAAGGTTAAACAAACTGCACTATTTAGTAGCGGAACCGTTTCGTTATTGATTTGACGCAAAAAAATTATGGATATAGCTGATAGTTTCGTCGCGAAGTTGTACACGCCATCTTCCTGGTTGCCGCTTTCAGTGCAACTTGAGGATGTCAGTGTACGCATCCCTGCAAAAAAGAGGAAAGCAATGGACGTCAGCCGCAGACAATTCTTTAAAATCTGCGCGGGCGGTATGGCGGGAACAACAGTTGCTGCATTGGGTTTCGCACCCAAGATGGCACTGGCTCAGGCACGAAACTATAAACTGTTACGTGCGAAAGAGATCCGAAACACCTGCACATACTGTTCCGTAGGTTGCGGGCTATTAATGTATAGCCTGGGTGATGGAGCAAAAAACGCCAAAGAGTCGATTTACCATATCGAAGGGGATCCGGATCATCCGGTAAGCCGTGGGGCACTCTGTCCTAAGGGCGCAGGATTGCTGGATTATGTGCACAGCGAGAATCGTCTGCGCTACCCGGAATATCGCGCTCCGGGCTCCGATAAATGGCAACGCATTAGCTGGGATGAAGCATTCTCCCGCATTGCAAAACTAATGAAAGCTGACCGCGACGCCAACTTTATTGAGAAGAATGAGCAGGGCGTAACGGTAAACCGCTGGCTTTCAACCGGGATGCTGTGTGCATCTGCGGCAAGTAATGAAACCGGCATGCTGACGCAAAAATTTGTGCGCTCACTCGGCATGCTGGCTGTAGACAACCAGGCGCGCGTCTGACACGGACCAACGGTAGCAAGTCTTGCTCCAACATTTGGTCGCGGTGCGATGACCAACCACTGGGTTGATATCAAAAACGCTAACGTCGTAATGGTGATGGGCGGTAATGCCGCTGAAGCACATCCGGTGGGATTCCGCTGGGCGATGGAAGCCAAAAACAACAATGATGCCACGCTGATTGTTGTCGATCCCCGTTTTACACGTACAGCCTCGGTTGCGGATATCTATGCGCCGATTCGTTCCGGTACGGACATTACGTTCCTTTCCGGCGTGTTGCTGTACCTGATTGAAAATAACAAAATCAACGCTGAATACGTTAAGCACTACACCAACGCCAGTCTGCTGGTGCGGGATGATTTTGCTTTTGAAGACGGTCTGTTCAGCGGTTACGACGCGAAAAAACGTCAATACGATAAATCGTCCTGGAACTACCAGTTCGATGAAAACGGCTACGCTAAACGTGATGAAACATTAAGCCATCCGCGCTGTGTGTGGAATCTGCTGAAACAGCACGTTTCCCGCTACACGCCTGATGTGGTGGAAAACATCTGCGGAACGCCGAAAGCCGACTTCCTGAAAGTGTGTGAAGTGCTGGCCTCCACCAGTGCAGCCGACCGTACCACGACCTTCCTGTACGCGCTGGGCTGGACGCAGCATACCGTAGGGGCGCAGAACATCCGCACCATGGCGATGATCCAGTTGCTGCTCGGTAACATGGGGATGGCCGGTGGTGGCGTAAACGCCTTACGTGGTCACTCCAATATTCAGGGGTTAACTGACTTAGGTCTGCTCTCTACCAGCCTGCCAGGCTATCTGACGCTGCCGTCAGAGAAGCAGGCGGATCTGCAAACCTATCTGGCGGCGAACACACCAAAAGCAACGCTGGCCGAACAGGTTAACTACTGGGGCAACTATCCGAAGTTCTTCGTCAGCCTGATGAAATCTTTCTACGGCAATGCAGCGCAGAAAGAGAACGACTGGGGCTTTGAGTGGCTGCCGAAGTGGGATCAGTCCTACGACGTCATCAAATACTTCAACATGATGGATAGCGGGAAAGTTACCGGCTATATCTGTCAGGGCTTTAACCCGGTTGCGTCCTTCCCGGACAAAAACAAAGTGGTTCAGTCGCTGAGCAAACTGAAGTATCTGGTGATTATCGATCCGCTGGTAACTGAGACCTCAACGTTCTGGCAAAACCACGGCGATTCTAACGATGTCGATCCGGCATCGATCCAGACCGAAGTGTTCCGTCTGCCATCAACCTGCTTCGCAGAAGAAGACGGCTCAATTGCCAACTCCGGTCGCTGGCTGCAGTGGCACTGGAAAGGTCAGGACGCACCGGGCGAAGCCCGCAATGACGGCGAGATTCTGGCCGGTATTTATCATCGTCTGCGCGAGATGTATCGCACTGAAGGTGGTAAGGGCGTCGAGCCTGTGCTGAAAATGAGCTGGAACTATAAGCAACCGGACGAGCCGCATTCTGAAGAGGTGGCGAAAGAGAATAACGGCTATGCGCTGGAAGATCTTTATGATGCCAACGGCGTGCTGGTTGCGAAGAAAGGTCAGTTGCTCAACAGCTTTGCGCTCCTGCGTGATGATGGTACTACGGCATCCTCCTGCTGGATTTATACCGGTAGCTGGACTGAGCAGGGTAACCAGATGGCTAACCGCGATAATGCCGACCCGTCAGGGCTGGGTAATACGTTGGGTTGGGCATGGGCATGGCCTCTGAACCGTCGCGTACTGTATAACCGCGCCTCGGCGGATCCGCAGGGTAAACCGTGGGATCCAAAACGCATGTTGATCAAGTGGAACGGGACGAAGTGGACAGGCAACGACATCCCTGACTTCAACAACGCAGCACCGGGCAGTGGTACCAATCCGTTTATCATGCAACCGGAAGGGCTGGGTCGTCTGTTCGCCATCGATAAGCTGGCGGAAGGGCCGTTCCCGGAACACTACGAGCCGATGGAAACGCCGCTGGGAACTAACCCGCTGCACCCGAACGTTATCTCCAACCCGGCTGCGCGTCTGTACGAAGCGGATGCGTTGCGTATGGGGAATAAACAGGACTTCCCGTACGTCGGTACGACCTACCGTTTGACCGAACATTTCCACACCTGGACTAAGCATGCCTTGCTGAATGCGATTGCCCAACCAGAGCAGTTTGTGGAAATCAGCGAAACGCTGGCGGCAGCAAAAGGTATTGCCAACGGTGACTATGTGAAGGTCAGCAGCAAACGCGGATTTATTCGTGCAGTTGCGGTAGTCACGCGTCGCCTGCGCACCTTGCATGTTAATGGTCAGCAGGTCGAAACGGTGGGGATCCCAATTCACTGGGGCTTTGAAGGAGTCGCGCGTAAAGGCTTTATCGCCAACACCCTGACGCCGAATGTCGGTGATGCAAACTCGCAAACGCCGGAATACAAAGCGTTTTTAGTTAACATCGAGAAGGCGTAAGGGGGCGAACATATGTCTATGGAAACGCAGGACATCATTAAAAGGTCCGCAACAAACTCCATCACGCCGCCGCCTCAGGCACGTGATTACAAAGCAGAAGTCGCGAAACTGATCGACGTTTCCACCTGTATAGGCTGTAAAGCCTGTCAGGTGGCATGTTCAGAGTGGAACGATATCCGCGACGAAGTGGGTCATTGCGTCGGGGTGTATGACAACCCCGCCGATCTCAGCGCCAAGTCCTGGACGGTGATGCGGTTTACCGAAACTGAACAGAACGGCAAGCTGGAATGGCTGATTCGTAAAGACGGTTGCATGCATTGTGAAGATCCGGGCTGCCTGAAGGCATGCCCGTCTGCCGGAGCAATCATCCAGTACGCCAACGGGATTGTTGATTTCCAGTCAGAGCATTGTATCGGCTGCGGGTACTGTATTGCCGGGTGTCCATTTAATATTCCGCGCCTCAATAAAGAGGATAACCGCGTGTATAAATGTACGCTGTGCGTGGATCGCGTCAGCGTTGGGCAGGAACCTGCCTGCGTGAAGACCTGTCCGACCGGGGCGATACATTTCGGCACCAAGCAAGAGATGCTGGAAATGGCCGAGCAGCGTGTGGAAAAACTGAAAGCACGTGGTTTCGAACATGCTGGTGTCTACAACCCGCAGGGTGTGGGTGGAACACACGTTATGTACGTTCTGCATCACGCCAACCAGCCGGAGTTGTACCACGGTTTGCCGAAGGATCCGCAGATTGATACTTCTATCAACTTGTGGAAAGGTGCGCTGAAACCGCTGGCCGCCGCCGGATTTATCGCCACCTTCGCCGGACTGATTTACCACTACATTGGTATTGGCCCGAATAAGGAAGTGGACGACGACGAGGAGGATCATCATGAGTAAGTCGAAAATGATTGTGCGCACGAAATTTATCGACCGCGCCTGTCACTGGACGGTGGTGATCTGCTTCTTCCTGGTCGCACTGTCGGGGATTTCGTTTTTCTTCCCGACGTTGCAATGGCTGACGCAAACCTTCGGTACGCCGCAGATGGGGCGCATTTTGCACCCGTTCTTCGGTCTGCTGATCTTCGTCGCGTTGATGTTCATGTTCGTTCGTTTTGTTCACCACAACATCCCGGGTAAGAAAGACATTCCGTGGCTGAAAAACATTGTGGAAGTGCTGAAGGGCAATGAACACAAAGTGGCGGACGTCGGTAAGTACAATGCCGGGCAGAAAATGATGTTCTGGTCAATCATGAGCATGATTTTTGTGCTGCTGATCACCGGTATTATTATCTGGCGTCCGTACTTCGCGCAGTTCTTCCCGATGCAGGTTGTGCGCTACAGCCTGCTGATCCACGCCGCGGCAGGCATTATTTTAATGCACGCCATCCTTATCCATATGTACATGGCATTTTGGGTGAAAGGATCGATTAAAGGCATGGTCGAAGGGAAGGTCAGCCGCCGCTGGGCGAAGAAGCATCACCCGCGCTGGTATCGCGAAGTTGAACGCGAAGAGGCGAAAAAAGAGAACGAGGAAGGGTTGAAATAGCCCATTAACGTTCTGCTGATAAAAATGGCGCTACCGATGTAGCGCCATTTTTTTGCCAAAAAAACGTCATGTTTGTGTCATCTGTGAAACGTAAGGTGTTGTCTTTCCAATAATAGAGAGTAAAAGACAATGCTTCTGGTAAAAAAATTACTCGCAGTTAGCCTGTTTCTTTGTGCGTCAGCTCAGGCGCAGAACATCCTTGAATTTCCTCAGCCGGAAAATAACCCGCAAGAGTTTTATGCCGTGACCGAAATCCCGGCAGGTGGGATCATTAAATATGAAACCGATGCCAAAACCGGCTTTATTGTTGCCGATCGATTCCAGTCGATGCCGGTTGCCTATCCGGCTAACTATGGCTCACTTACCCAGTCTCTGGCGGGTGACGGTGACCCACTGGATGTTATTTTCTATACCCGTGCGCCGCTGGCACCGGGAACATTGATTAAGCTGCGTGCCATTGGCGTGTTGAAGATGATCGACGGCGGTGAGAAGGACGACAAAATTGTCGCGGTACCGGCCAGTAAAATTGACCCGACCTATGACGACATCAACGAACTGAGCGATCTGCCAAAAATCGAAGTGCAACGGCTGGAGTCATTCTTCCGCGTGTACAAAGAACTGCCGGAAGGGCGCAAGAAGGTTGAGCTAAACGGTTTTAACGACGCCGCCGCGGCGAGGCAAGAAATCAAACAGGCCTGGGATGCCTGGAAAGAGAAAAAACCTCAGCAATAATGCCATGCCGGATAGCGCAAGCTTATCCGGTCTGCTGTTGCAGCATAAAGCGTGCATTATTGAACGGTAAGCTTGCGCAGACGTGAAATATCAACGCTTTTTTTTGCTTGTGCGAGGCTCCAGGTATTTTGCAGGTTGAGCCACATTTCCGGAGAACTGCCGATCACGACAGAAAGTTTGATCGCCATTTCAGGTGTTAACGTTGCTTTTCCGGTTAACAACCGGCTTGCAGTTGAAGGTGCAATCCCCATTGCTCTGGCAAACTCGCGCAGACTGACGTTCAGCTCGTCCAACGCTTCCTGAATAATATCTCCCGGACGGGGATGATTTGCCATTTTCATCAATGAATAGTCCTCGTAGTTCAGTATGTACGCGTCGCCATTGACGAATTCAAACGTAATGCGCCAGTTGCCTGAAACAGAAATTGCCTATGTTCCACCACGATCGCCCGTCAGGGGATGGAGTCTATAACCGGGCATATTGATGTCTGTAACCCTGCTTGCCGCATCAATAACAGCGAGCCGGTGCCGTAATCGCCGGACATGCTCTGCCATAACGCCTGATGTTCGCCCATGAAGAAACAAGTCGCGCAATCCTTCGTGCCTGAAGTTCACGATCATTCATGCCTTCCTTGTTCCTTCTGGAGGAACGCTATCATTAGTGTTCCATTAAACGCAACATTACGGGGCGCTATTTTGTAAAATAGTGCCGTTAACGGGTTAAAAGGAAAAGCAGGTCAGGGAATATCTGGAAAGCACTACGCAGGAATAACCGGATGGTGGCTTACTGCCTTATCCAGCCTACACGAGCATTTGCGCATGTAAGCCGGATGAGTTTGCTTATCCGGCAATATGTTTACTCAAGTTGTGAATTCAGTCGTTCAATCTCCTTACGCCATTGCGCCTGAAGTTGCGGCTTCTGGTGTTTTGGCTTGCGCGCGAGATCGTCGGCCAGTCGTTGTTCCAGTTCCAGAAGCTGTTCCAGTACAGCATCGCTGTCAGGACTCATTTCTGGCACCACTTTTACCCGGGTTTTACTGGCGCTTATTTCATCAGCGGTTTCCTGAATGCGTGCGCTAATCGCTTCCAGATCGTGCCATTCGCTGAGTTCACCATCATCGATAAACCAAAACCGGTTACAGCTTTGGCTGATAAGGTGACGATCATGACTGACCAGCAACACGCCACCGCTAAAGCTCTGCAGCGTTTTTGCCAGCGCCTCTTTGCCTTCCATGTCCAGATGGTTGGTCGGCTCATCAAGCATCAACAGGCTATAGCGGGCGAGTGTCAGCCCGACAAACAGCAGTCGAGAACGCTCGCCACCGCTTAACGTGCTGACTAACTGCTGGTGACGGATCCACGGAAAGCCCGCACTAATCAACGCCATCTTGCGAACATCAGGCTGTGGGGCAAACGGCTCCAGCGCATCAAACAACGAATCGTCATCCGCGAGCTGATGCAGTGTCTGGTCGTAATACCCCAGCGTGACACGAGGGTGTAACACCAGTGAACGGGACGCCATCTGCGACTGGTATTGCTGCCAGATAAGCCGTAACAGCGATGATTTTCCACAACCGTTACGGCCAACAATCGCCACGCGGTCACCGCTTTTGATTCTGATACCTTCGATAGAAAACAGCGTTGCAGCATCTGGCGCCGGCGAGACCGACAGGTGAGTTATCTCCAGCAAACGGTCTGCACGCAAAGCATCCCCCTGTAATGTTAGTGTCCACTGACTTCCTGCAGTCACTTCCGTCTGACTGTCTTTCAGGCGCAGCACCTGTTTTTCCATCTGTTTGGCTTTGCGGGACAAATCTTCGTTGTCGTAAACCCGTCCCCATGTGGCCAGCCGTTTGGCGCTGGCGGCGACCCGGTCAATCTCTTTTTGCTCAGCTTTATAGCGTAGTGCATCGCTGACGTCCCGGTCGACAAGGGCCTGGCGCGCCGCGCTACAGGGCAGATCAAAAGCGTGCAGGGTGCGATCGCGCAGGATCCAGGTTCCATGGGTAACGGCATCCAGTAACTGCGGATCGTGAGATACCACCACAAAACTACCGGACCACTTCTGTAAGAACTGCTCCAGCCATAGCAATGTCGGTAAATCCAGATGGTTACCCGGTTCATCCAGCAACAGGAGATCAGGATTACGCATCAGCGCACGCGCTAACAGCAGCCGCGTGTGCTGCCCACCACTTAGAGTTCGCGTTGTAAGATGCAAATTGTCCGGCGTAAAGCCCATTTCAGCGAGAAGCGATTCAACCCGCCACTGCTGAGCTGCGCGCTCATGTTCGGGAAGCTGGGCAAGAACCGCCTCCTGTAGCGTTAGCGGGAGAATGTCGTCCGGCAAATGTTGTTCCACGCGGGCTAGATGACAGTGGTTGGCCTGCGCAATTAATCCGCTGGTGGGCGTAATTGTGCCATCCAACAGTTTTAATAACGTGCTTTTGCCACAGCCGTTATAGCCAATTAGCCCAATGCGGTCGCCTTTTTTAAGGGTAAAGGTGAGATCGTCGAAAAGCGCGCCGAATGCCGTATCAACGTGTAAGGATTGTGCGGTTAGTAATGTGCTCATTGTTGCTTACTCAAGAGTTACAGGCGTGAAAACGCCTCGTCAAACATCGCTGACGATAACCCGGTAAGCCCGAGAGAAGGGGATTTAGAAGTTAGCTTCGCTCAAGCAGAAGTTATCGCAGCACGATACCGATAACGCTTGAGCTCTGGCGATCGCCAAATGTATGTGAAGCGATGAAACGTTCACAGTACAGCATAATTACCTCCTTTTATTTTTCAGAATGTTAATCGATGATGAAAGTGTAATCGTAAGTTATGGATTCGCGCAAGCTTTGAACACCCGGCGGCAGGCGCCGCCGGGTAAAACCGTCAAATAGAAGTACGACGGTAGTCGCGATATTCTGCCTGCCAGAAATTCTCGTCAATCGCCTGTTGCAGCGCTTCGGCAGACGTTTTCACCGCCACACCTTGCTGCTGGGCCATTTTCCCGACGGCAAACGCAATAGCGCGAGAAACGGTCTGAATATCTTTCAGCTCCGGCAACACCAGACCTTCGCCGTTCAGTACCAGCGGTGAGTACTGCGCAAGCGTTTCACTGGCAGACATCAGCATTTCATCGGTAATACGCGATGCGCCAGAGGCAATGACGCCAAGACCGATACCCGGGAAGATATAGGCGTTATTACACTGGGCAATTGGGTAGGTCTTATCTTTCCAGACTACCGGAGCAAACGGACTACCGGTGGCGACCAGGGCATTACCTTCAGTCCAGGCAATAATATCCTGCGGCGTGGCTTCCACGCGCGACGTCGGGTTAGAAAGCGGCATGACGATCGGGCGCGGACAATGCTTGTGCATCTCGCGGATAATCTCTTCGGTAAACAGACCCGTTTGCCCGGAAACACCGATCAGAATGTCCGGCTTAACGTTGCGAACCACATCGAGCAGCGACAGCACATCTTCTTGCGTATCCCAATGCTGCAGATTCTCGCGTTTTTGCACCAGTTTGGTCTGGAAGGAAAGCAGGTTCGGCATTTTGTCAGTCAGCAGACCGAAACGGTCAACCATAAATACGCGCTGGCGGGCCGCTTCTTCGCTTAATCCTTCACGCTGGATTTGTGCGATGATCTGTTCGGCAATCCCGCACCCGGCAGAGCCTGCGCCGAGGAACACAATATTTTGTTCACTCAACTGGCTTCCTGCCGCACGGCTGGCGGCAATCAGCGTCCCTACGGTTACCGCCGCGGTACCCTGAATATCATCGTTGAACGAACAAATTTCATCGCGATAGCGGTTCAGCAACGGCATGGCGTTTTTCTGCGCGAAGTCTTCGAACTGCAGCAGCACGTCCGGCCAGCGGTGCTTCACGGCCTGGATGAACTCGTCGACAAATTCGTAGTATTCATCGTCAGTAATACGCGGATTGCGCCAGCCCATATACAGCGGATCGTTCAACAGTTGCTGGTTGTTGGTACCAACATCCAGCACTACCGGCAAAGTGTAGGCCGGGCTAATGCCGCCACAGGCGGTATACAGCGACAGTTTACCGATAGGAATGCCCATCCCGCCGATACCCTGATCGCCAAGACCCAGAATACGTTCCCCGTCAGTAACGACGATGACTTTAATATTGTGGTTTGGGACGTTTTGCAGGATATCGTCCATGTTGTGGCGGTTTTGGTAAGAGATAAATACACCGCGAGAACGGCGATAGATCTCAGAAAAACGCTCACAGGCAGCACCTACCGTTGGGGTGTAGATGACGGGCATCATCTCATCAAGATGGTTATTCACCAGCCGATAGAACAGGGTTTCGTTGGTGTCCTGGATATTGCGCAGGTAGATATGTTTGTCGATTTCCGTTTTGAATCCCTGATATTGGATCCAGGCACGATCGGCTTGTTCTTCAATCGTCTCGACGACTTCCGGCAGTAACCCCAGCAGGTTGAAGTTACGTCGTTCTTCCACACTGAAAGCACTCCCTTTGTTTAGCAGGGGAAACTCCAGCAGTACCGGGCCAGCGTAAGGGATATAAAGGGAACGCAGTTTTTTAGTTTCGTTTTCCATGTCACTCACTCTTTTTTGAATAACCGTCCCTGGCACTCTTTATGATCGTATGTGGCCTGTCTGCCAGGGAAACGGGCGAAGTATAAAGCATTGTGAATGGGTTAAGGGGTTTTATAAGCAAAAACACCACTGCGGTTGCAATGGTGTTTATCTCGTTAATCCGTATGTCGTGCAGGAAATTACTTGCTGTCAGCGCGGCGTTTTCTTCCGGTTGGAGCATTGACCACGCTGGATTTGTCGCCTTCGGTTACGACTTTACGTTGATTGGAGATTTTGTGGTCCAGTCCAAGAATATGACGGGCCTGACGGTTCGATTTCATTCTAACTCCTTAATCCTGTTACTGGTTTCAAGGGCGAGTCCGCGTAAGATCGGACGAAATACAACCTGATAGAAAGCCGATGTATAAAAAAACGGCTTTCTGGATGGTCGGTCATTTTCTCTGAAAGGTCAATGCTTAAGCAGGGAATGCAGAACATTCCAATCAGACACATGCTTTTGCCTCAGCGTCCTATACTTGTAACTCCGACGACAACACAGGAGAGCAGTAATGACTATCCATAAGAAAGGTCAGGCGCACTGGGAAGGCGACATTAAGCGTGGGAAAGGAACCGTGTCTACCGAAAGTGGGGTGCTGAACCAGCAACCCTATGGGTTTAATACGCGATTCGAAGGCGCGAAAGGCACCAACCCGGAAGAACTGATTGGCGCTGCACATGCTGCCTGCTTCTCAATGGCGCTTTCGTTAATGCTGGGCGAAGCGGGTTTTACGCCAGACGCTATTGATACCACTGCCGATGTTTCTCTGGATAAAGTGGATGCGGGTTTTGCGATAACCAAAGTGGCATTACACAGTGAGGTTGCCGTGCCAGGGATCGATGCAGCAACATTTGACGACATCATCCAGAAGGCGAAAGCCGGATGTCCGGTGTCACAGGTTCTGAACGCAGAAATTACCCTGGATTATCAGTTGAAGTCCTGACGGATGCAGGCCGGATGCGACGCCGCATCCGGCATACATAACTTACTGTGCCACCCAACCGCCATCCATATTCCATGCCACACCGCGAACCTGCGCCGCAGCATCTGAACACAAGAACAGCGCGAGCTCACCCAGTTGTTCGGGCGTGACAAACTCACGTGAAGGCTGCTTCTCCGCGAGCAGCGCGTTACGTGCCGCTTCCGGATCTGCGCCTTCGGCAATGCGCTTGTCGATCTGCTGTTGTACCAGCGGGGTCAGGACCCAACCAGGGCACAGCGCATTACAGGTTACGCCAGTCTGCGCCGTTTCCAGTCCTATGGTTTTGGTTAGACCGACTACGCCGTGCTTCGCCGCGACGTAGGCCGATTTTTCTTTTGAGGCCACCAGCCCATGCACCGAGGCGATATTAATAATGCGTCCCCAGTTGCGTTCACGCATACCGGGAAGCGCCAGGCGCGTAGTGTGAAAAACGGAGGACAGGTTGATGGCAATGATTGCATTCCATTTGTCTACAGGGAATGTCTCGACCGGTGAGACATATTGGATCCCGGCGTTATTGACCAGAATATCCACGCCGCCAAACTCGCTTTCGGCGTAGTGCATCATCGCGGCAATTTGCGCTTCATCGCTGAGATCAGCACCATGATACCCTGGTGTTTTGCCATACTGCGCCACGGCGTCTTTTGCCGCCTCAACATCACCAAAGCCGTTGAGAATCAAAGTGGCCCCGGCTTTCGCCAGAACCTGCGCAATACCTAATCCAATACCGCTGGTCGATCCGGTAACCAGGGCTGTTTTTCCCGTTAAGTTCATGGTGATTCTCCTTAAACAATTCCGGTGGTGTAGAAGACGCCGATCACAAACAGCACGGCCAGACTTTTGATCACGGTGATGGCGAAGATCCCGCCATACGCCTGGCGATGGCTCAAGCCTGTGATGGCCAGCAGCGTAATTACCGCGCCGTTATGCGGCAGGGTATCCATGCCACCGCTGGCCATAGAGGCGACGCGGTGAAAGACTTCCAACGGAATGTTGGCAGCATGTGCGGCAGCGATAAAGGTGTCTGACATTGCCGCTAATGCAATGCTCATCCCGCCGGATGCCGAGCCGGTGATCCCGGCGAGGGTGGTAATACTGATGGCTTCATTGAGCAGTGGATCAGGAATGGCCGCCAGCGCTTTGGACAACACCAGAAAACCAGGCAGGGCGGCGATCACAGCGCCAAAACCGTATTCTGATGCGGTATTCATTGCCGCCAGAATCGCGCCGCCGACAGCCGTTCTGCTTCCTTCGGCGAGGCGGCCTTTGATGTTGCGATAACCAAAAATCACTACTAACAGGATCCCTGAAATCAGCGCGGCCTCTACTGCCCAGATAGCGGTAATTTTCCCGACTTCAGTCGTGATTGGCTTGGCCAGGCCAGGAAGCTCCAGCTGATGACTGGTGCCATACCAGACCGGGATCCAACGGGTAAACAGCAGGTTAAATACACCCACCAGAATCAGCGGGGAAATCGCAATGACTGGATTAGGCAGGTTAATGTTATCCGGTGTTTCCGGTTCGTTAAGCAGCTCGGTGCCATAGCCTTCGTTCTTTGTCTGAGCTTTGCGCCGCTGGCGCTCGAGATAGACCAGGCCGACAAAAATGATAAATAGCGAACCTATGAGCCCCAGCCAGGGTGCGGCCCAGGCGTTAGTACCAAAAAAGCTGGTCGGGATAATATTCTGGATCTGCGGCGTACCGGGCAAAGCATCCATAGTGAATGAGAATGCGCCCAGCGCGACGGTTGCCGGGATCAGACGCTTGGGAATATTGCTCTGACGGAACAACTCAGCCGCAAACGGATACACCGCAAAGGCCACTACGAACAGCGACACACCGCCGTAAGTCAGCAACGCACACACCAGTACAATCACCGGAATGGCGTGACGACGGCCCAGAATGTTGATCGCCGCGGCGACGATGGATCGGGAAAAACCAGATAACTCGATTAACTTGCCAAATACTGCTCCCAGTAAGAACACCGGGAAGTAAAGCTTCACAAAACCGACCATTTTTTCCATAAACAGGCCGGTAAAGGCGGGGCCGACGGCGCTCGGTTCGGTGAGCAGGACAGCGCCTAATGCCGCGATGGGGGCAAACAGGATGACACTGTATCCGCGATAGGCTGCCAGCATCAGCAGGCCCAATGCTGCCAGGGCGATTAATACACTCATCATGACTCCTTATTATTATAGTGGGGTACAGAAAGAGACGTTATGGCTTCAGCGCAAAGCGCAGCTGATGTTCCCGGCGTTGCTGGATGTACTCCTTGCGCGAATCATCCCAGCGATAGAATCCCTGACCGCTGCGCAAACCGGTATCACCGCGGGCAACCTTGTCAGCGACAAGTGACATCATGTCACTGCCGGTGGCCAGTTCCGGTAGCAGGTGGCGACAAATGTCCTGCACGGTGGACAGCCCGGTCATATCAGCGGCTTCCAGCGGACCGACCATCGCATAGCGGCGTCCGAGTGAGGCTCGCATTACCTGATCCACTACCTCTGCGCTGGCAATGCCGCTCTTGACGATATGCAGCGCTTCACGCAGTAAGGCAAACTGCAGGCGGTTGCCGACAAAACCTGGCGCAGCACGGTCGAGTACCACAGCCTCAAGCTGCATCGAGACCAGCAGTTGTTGTAATTCGCTGAGATATTCTGTCCTGGTTGCCGAGCCAGGAACGATTTCAACTAAGGGAATAAAGTGCGGTGGGTGCCAGAAATGGGCGATCAGCAATCGCTCCGGGTGAATAAGGTTCTCTGCCAGCGCATCGGGCGGCAGGCCACTGGTGTTACTGGCAATAATGGCATCTGGTGCTATTAGTGCTTCCAGTTGCGCATACAACGCATGCTTGAGTTCAATCCGTTCAGGGATAGCCTCAATCAGTAATCCCGATGCGGCGATATCCTGTAGAGAGGTAGTTCCGTGCAACCGGCTGAGAACCTGCTCTTTGTCATCGGCGGGAAACTGGTCGGTCGCAATGAGCTCATCCAGTATGCCGTTGGCAACAGCGGTAATTTCATTAATCCTGCTGTTATCAGTATCGAAAAGCCAGACATCATGGGAAAAACGGGCGAAGTGGATAGCGATGCCGACACCCATTAAACCGGCACCCAATACGCTGATGTGATTATTCTGCATGCTGTGCTCCTGTCGGACGTTCAACCGTCAGCGCCACACCCTGACCACCGCCGACGCACAGCGTCGCCAGACCTTTGGTCGCATTGCGGCGAGTCATTTCGTGCAGAAGGGTTACCAGAATGCGGCACCCGGATGTGCCAATCGGGTGACCAAGCGCAATTGCGCCACCGTTGACGTTCACTTTGTTACTATCCCAGTTCAGGGATTCGCCGACTGCCAACGCCTGCGCGGCAAATGCTTCGTTGGCTTCGATAAGATCCACGTCATCCAGCGTCCAGCCTGCGCGTTTCAAACACTGCAACGATGCCTCGACTGGACCAATACCCATGATTGACGGATCAACGCCCGAAACGGCATAGCCAGTAACCCTGGCAAGAATCGGAAGGTTCAGTTGCGCGGCTTTGGCTGCACTCATCAGCATCACCGCCGCCGCACCGTCGTTTAAGGATGACGCATTGCCTGCCGTCACCGTGCCATTACCGGGACGAAAAGCCGGTTTAAGCTGCGCCAGTTTGTCGGCCTGGGTATTCGGGCGAGGCTGCTCATCGCTATCTACCAGACGCGGTGTGTTTTTTCCTTGCGGGACGCTGACCGGGGTAATTTCTGCGGTGAAACGACCCGCCTCGATAGCCGCCGCTGCTTTCTGCTGGGAGAGCAGGGCAAAGGCATCTTGCTGCTCACGGCTGATGGCAAATTTATCGGCCAGGTTTTCAGCAGTAATCCCCATGTGATAGTCATTGAACGCATCCCACAGTCCGTCATGCACCACGCTGTCTTTCAGGCTGGCATGGCCGAGACGTAAACCTGCGCGAGCGCCGTCGAGAAAATAGGGGGCATTACTCATGCTTTCCTGGCCTCCGGCGATCACGATTTCCGCATCGCCACAGCGTATGGCCTGTACAGCCTGATGTACCGCTTTCAAACCTGAGCCGCACAGCAGATTAATGGTTATCGCGGGCGTGGTAACTGGCAATCCGGCGCGTAACGCAGTCTGTCTGGCCGGATTCTGACCACAACCTGCGGTCAGTACCTGGCCAAGGATAACTTCGTCAATCTGATCTGGTGCTACGCCGGTTTTCTCCAGCAGGGCACGAATGACGACGGTCCCTAGATCAACGGCAGAAAGCGGAGCCAGCGCGCCATGAAAACTGCCAATCGGCGTACGCGTTGCTGCGACAATAACAACATCCTGCATGGTCAGTTCCTCAGTTAAATTGCATTTCAGGCACGTGATCGGGGACGACCAGTTTGCCTGCGGTTCTGGCGACAATGTCGTCCACGCTGACGCCAGGGGCACGCTCGCGCAGAATGAACGCGCCGTCAGCGATTTCCAGCAGAGCCAGGTCGGTCAGCACGCGTTTAATACAGGCCACGCCGGTCAGCGGCAGGGTACAGGCAGGAAGCAGCTTGGATTCGCCACTTTTGGAAGCATGCGTCATCACGACAATGATGTTTTCTGCGCCAGCCACCAGATCCATCGCGCCGCCCATGCCTTTCACCATTTTTCCGGGGATCATCCATGACGCGATATTGCCGTTGGTATCCACTTCAAATGCACCGAGCACCGTCAGGTCGACATGACCACCGCGGATCATGGCGAAGGATTGCGCCGAGTCGAAAATCGCCGCGCCTTTACGCGCCGTAACAGTCTGTTTCCCGGCATTGATCATGTCGGCATCCAGTTCATCTTCGGTGGGAAACGGCCCCATCCCGAGCAGACCATTCTCCGATTGCAGCATCACGTCCATACCGTCGGGGATGTAATTCGCTACCAGGGTCGGAATACCAATACCCAGATTGACGTAATAGCCGTCGCGCAGCTCGCGGGCGACACGCATCGCCATTTGTTCACGCGTTAACATGGTCAGGCTCCTTTGTGCCGTAGGGTGCGTTGCTCAATGCGTTTTTCAAACTTGCCCTGAATAATGCGGTTAACAAAAATTCCGGGGGTGTGAATTGCCGCGGGATCCAGCTCTCCGGGAGGAACAATCTCTTCAACTTCGACGACTGTGATGCGCCCGGCAGCCGCCATCAACGGATTAAAATTCTGTGCGGTATGGCGGTATATAACGTTGCCGTACCAGTCGGCTTTCCAGCCTTTGACCAGCGCGAAATCTCCGGTTATCGCCTGCTCCATGATGTACGGACGTCCGGCAAACTCGCGAACTTCTTTACCTTCAGCCACGGGAGTACCGTATCCGGTTGCGGTGAAGAAAGCCGGGATCCCCGCGCCGCCCGCGCGTAACTGCTCTGCCAGCGTACCCTGTGGCGTCAGAATCGCTTCCAGCTCACCGCTGAGTACCTGCTTCTCAAACAGCGCATTTTCACCAACGTAGGAAGCCACCACTTTGCGTACCTGGCGGGTTTCGAGCAGTACGCCGAGGCCAAAACCATCTACGCCACAGTTGTTAGAAACGACCGTGAGTCCCTGAACCTCCCGACGACGAACTTCAGCGATCAGATTCTCGGGAATACCACATAAGCCAAACCCGCCAGCCAGCAGCGTCATGTTATCGGTCAGTCCTTCCAGCGCCTCTTGCCAGGTGGCGACCCGTTTATCCAGTCCAGCCATACACTTGCCCCTCCAGTTGTCCTTGCCGACATCATTGGGGGTGAAAAATGATTTGTTAATTTTAAATTTGTGACTCACTCATTGGGTTTTTTTATCAATTTAATGTTAATTAAAGGTATTCAACAAGTTAAGGGAATGAGAAATGAGAATGAGCATCAAACAGTTACGCGCGTTTTTAGCGGTAGCTCACACTCTGAATTTTGCTCATGCCAGCGAACGGCTGAATATGTCACAGCCAGCCTTAAGTCTGGCGATTAAAGGACTGGAGGATTCGCTGGGAGGAGCTTTACTGCTGAGAACTACCCGTAAAGTGACCCTGACGCAGGAGGGAGAAACACTACTGACGATGGGGCGGCAACTGCTTGCAGACTGGGAAAATACGGAAGAAGCGATGTGTCAGCGCTTTACGTTGCAACGTGGCAAAATTTCTATTGCGGCAATGCCATCGTTTGCCACTAATGTGCTGCCACCGGTACTCAAAACCTTTCGTGACTGTTATGGCGGTATCAATGTGACGGTTCACGATGTTATTAACGAGCAGGTCATCGAAATGGTGAGTGAAGGGCGGGTGGAAATGGGGATCGCCTTCGAGCCGGACTATTCAGGTCACCTCCATTTCACGCCGCTCGGTATGGACAGGTTTATCGCTATTGTGCCTCCGACGTGTCGACTTGCAGGCCGGGAGCGAATTACATGGAAGGAACTGCTGACGCTGGATTTCATTACACTGCAACGACCTTCAGCCGTACGTCTGATGCTGGAAGAACAACTGGTACAAAGTGGTCATTCGCTGGAGGTTGCACTGGAGAGCCATCAACTGGTAACTATCGGACGACTGGTGGCGAACGGACTAGGCGGCAGCGCAGTACCCGCGCTCTGCCGCACGCAGATGACTGAACTTGGCGCAACCTGTATTGAGCTGGACAGCCCGGTTATACAACGACGCATCGGCATCCTTCGCTCTGCGCATCATAAATTGTCGACAGCTTCCGAGGTGTTAGTGGACTCGCTGAAAAAAGCGTACCGTGCCTGATATTGTTGTCAGGCATGATACGCGTGGTGGATCTTATGTGGCCCGCCAGCAGCGGACTTCACTTCCGCTTTCACTTTTGAGCAATGACTGCTTCTGTTCACACCCGCTGGTTGCAAGCGGGCACCGGTCGCGGAAATAACATCCCTGGGGTAAGGTACGATTTCCCGGCAGTTCGGTTTTACGTAATAGCAAATCTTCTGCCAGTGGCGCGCCCGTTTTAGGAACTGAATCCAGCAATAAACGGGTGTAAGGGTGGGCCGGATGCGTCAAAACCTGCTGCGCGTCGCCCAGTTCGACAATTTGCCCAAGGTACATTACCGCTACCCGGTCGCTCATATGCCGGATAACTGACACGTTATGTGATATCAGCACAAAGGTCAGCTTTCTGCGCGCCTGTAGGGATACCAGCAGGTTAAGAATTTGCGCTTGTACGGAGATATCCAGCGCCGAGGTGGGTTCATCGAGCACGATCACATCCGGCTTTGATGATAATGCCCTGGCAATGGCAATACGCTGACGCTGTCCACCGGAAAACGCGTGGGGCAGACGGTCCAGATATTCAGGACGGATGCCAACCTGCTGGGCTAAATCTTCGGCAAGCGCGCGGCGTTCTCGTTCGAGACTACGTTTCTGGATCCATACCGGTTCAGTAATGATTCGCCAGACGGGCAGGCGAGGATCCAGCGACGAAAGCGGGTCCTGAAACACCATTTGCATACCGCTGCTTGCGCCAGTTTGTTGCTCCTCGCTGCGGATATATTGCCCCTGAGTCGGCTTGAGCATACCCATTAACAACTGCGCCAGAGTGCTTTTCCCACAGCCTGATTCGCCGACAATACCCAGCGTTTCACCCTGACGGATCTGTAAGTCCATACCGTTGAGCGCATGCACGCGTTCAGTCACCTTACCAAGCCAGTTTTTACGGGCGGGAAAGTTGACATGGACATCCTGTAGTGCCAGTAAAATGTCAGACATGCGTTGCCTCCAGTTGCGGATACCAGCAGGCGGATTGCTGATCTGATAGCCCCTGACTGCGTAACGCAGGGTTCTCATCACACCGTGATCCCGCAGCAAAACAGCGCTCACGGAATGCACATCCTGCGGGTAAACAGGTCAGGTTTGGTACCGTCCCCGGAATAGCGGGTAATAGGGTGCGTGGTTGGCCGTGTTCCGGCGCACATTTCAGCAGACCAATGGAGTAGGGATGTGTTGGATGCTGAATGACGGTTTGCGTCGGGCCGCTTTCGATGACACTTCCGGCGTACATGACGTACAACCTGTCGCACAGTTGCGATACCACCGCCATATCATGGCTGATAAACAGCACAGCCGTGCCGCTGGCCCGCGCTTTATGCCTGAGCAAACGCAGCACTTGCAGTTGTACCGTCACATCCAGCGCTGTCGTTGGTTCATCAGCGATAATCAGATCCGGTTCGCAGGAAAAGGCCAGCGCAATCATCACGCGCTGGCGCATTCCACCGGACAGCTCAAACGGGAAGCGCGACATCACTTCAGGGGCGTCCGGGATTTGCATTTCCTCCAGTAAAGCGATGGCTTTCTGGCGGGCATCACCACGACTGACTGATTGATGATGACGGATCACTTCCACCATTTGCTGACCGATACGCCGGGTCGGATTCAGCGCCGTCATTGGCTCCTGGAAAATCATCGCCACGCGCTCACCGCGCCATTTACGCATTTGCTTCTCAGTGGCGTTCAGAACATCTTCACCGAGCAGCGACACGCGTCCCTGATGAATTCGATAACTTCCCTCCGGCAGCAGGCGCATGGCGAGCATGGCTGTCACTGATTTACCAGAGCCGGACTCACCGACCACGCCGACAATCTCTCCGCGGTTGATATGTAGCGAGACATGGTTTAGTGCATGAACGTCTGCTTTATAACCGGGGAAGCTCAGGTGTAAATTCTCAATTTCCAGTACAGGTCGTGTCATGACTGTTTTCCTCCGGCTTTCGGGTCCAGCAGATCGCGGATACCGTCGCCAAAGAGATTAAAACCGACGGCAGTAATCAATATGGCGGCTCCGGGGAATGCGCAATACCACCATTGATCAAGTACATAGTTGCGACCTATCGCCACCATCGCCCCCCATTCTGCGCTGGGCTGTTGCGCCCCCAAACCGATAAACCCAAGCGTGGCAGCCATCAGGATCGCACTACCTATGTCCAGCGACGCCTGCACGATAAGGGGCGGCAGCGAATTGCGTAATATATGCCAGCTAATCAGATGCCAGCGTGATGCGCCGTAAGTGCGGGCGGCCTGCACATAAGTAAACTGGCGAACCACCAACGTTTGCCCACGGGCCAGTCGGACATAGAAAGGAATACGTACAATCGCAATTGCCAGCATCGCGTTAAACAGGCTGGGTCCCAGGGCGGCGGCCAGCGCCATCGTCAGCACCAGCGAAGGGATCGACAGCATGACATCCATGATGCGCATGATAATCGCATCAGCACGTCCACCCATCACACCCGACAGGCAGCCAACCAGCGAACCGACGCCTCCGGCAATACCCACCACGACCAGTCCGGCGACGATCGATTGCTGGCTTCCCACCAGTACGCGACTGAACAAATCACGGCCCACCTCATCGGTACCAAACCAGTGTGCTGCAGACGGGGGAAGCAGACGTGCAGTCAGGTCGATTGCATTGGGATCGTGAGGCGTGATCCACGGCGACAACACCATCATCAGCAGCATCAACACAATGATCGCGCCACCAATCAGCGTTAGCGGACTGCTTTTCATCATCCAGAACAGTTTTGCCCAGTCAACGCGCTGGCGCGCTGGCGGGGACGGGGCTGGTGTTTCTTGCGTAAGCATCATTCAGCGCCTCCTCGTCCGATTCGCGGATCAATCCACAAATACAGTAAATCCACCACCAGATTCACCAGTACGTAAGCCAAAGAAACCACAACGGCAAATCCCATTACCGCCGGGAAATCAAGCGCCTGAATAGAGGTCACCACCCAGGCCCCCATTCCCGGCCACGCAAAAACCGTTTCGGTTAGTACTGCGCCGTAGAGCAGATCGCCCAGCGCGAGGCCAAGAACGGTTATTGATGGAATAAGGGCATTGGGCAGTGCATAACACAAAATGATGTACCAGCCCGGTAAACCACTGGCGCGGGCGGTGCGAATATAATCTTCGCTAAGCTGTTCCAGCATGGCTGAGCGAATCTGACGGGCGACAATCCCCAGATGTACAAAAGCCAGCGTCAGAGACGGCAGGATCAGGTGCTGGAGAGCATTGAAAAAGACCTCACCATTACCTTCGAGAAGTGCGTCTATCAGGTAGAACCCGGTAACGTGTGTGGGGGGATCCAGCCAGTCATCCAGTCGTCCGCCACCGGGCAAAATCTGCAGATGGCCGTAAAACAGTACGATGACGCCCAGACCCAACCAGAACGCGGGTGTTGATATGCCGGTGATAGCCATCAGGCGTACGATATGGTCGAGCCAGCGGTTACGCCAGACAGCAGATAAAATGCCCAGCGGGATGCCAATAATGAGCGCCAGCAGCAGAGAGCAGAAAGCCAGCTCAAGCGTGGCGGGGAAAAAGACGCGCAGTTCATCCATTACCGGACGCCCGGTACGGATAGATGTCCCTAAATCCCCCTGAAAAATATCACTGACGTAGCGAAAAAATTGTACATACAGCGGCTGATTCAACCCTAATTGCTGGCGAATATTTTCGACAATTTCATCGCTGGCGCGATCGCCTGCCAGCAGCCGCGCGGGGTCCCCCGGGATCAGGTGCGAAATAATAAAAGTGATCACGCAAACACCGGCGACCACCAGGATAAGTCCCCAGCAGCGCTGGCGTAAAATGCTCCAGAAAGTCATTGGCTTCCCCTTGCGGAGCCAATTTGGCTCCGCATAAACATGGCTTATTTACTCATGGTGGAGATATTGAAGACCTGTTCCAGCATGGGGTTGAATACAAATCCTTTGACGTCTTTGTTCATCGCCAGTTGGTAGTTTTTCTGGAATAAATAGACGTAGGCAGCTTCATCAATAACGATGTTTTGCGCCTGCTGATAATCCTTCGTTCTGGCGACCTGATCGGTGGTTGCCAGCGCACTCTGGAGCAGCTTATCGACCTCGCTGTTTTCATAGAATGAACGGTTGCCCGGTAAACCTTTCTTATCTGACTCAAACCAGTAGTTCATGAACATGTACGGATCAGCGAAGTCCGGGCTCCAGTTGCCGATAGCAATGTCGTAATCTCCTTTGCCTACACGGTCACGCATGGTGGCATTCGCCAGCTTTTCGAGCTTCACTTTTATACCCAGCTTGCCGAGGCTGGCTTGTGTGGCGAGGGCAATTGGCTCCCAGTTAGGGTCATTATCAGAGTAGAGAAAACTCAGACTGTCGGGCTTCGTCGCAACTTTATCCCACTCGGCTTTTGCTTTGGCTTCGTCAAAATTGTACTGCATCGCCTTTTCATCAAAGCCCCACATGCCTTCGGGGATCGGGCCGCGCATCTGTTTACCGTTGCCGCTCAAAATGCCTTTCACCATGCCCTTATAATCAGTTGACCAGGAGATAGCACGGCGCAAGTCCACCTGATTGAGCGGCGCTTTACTGTTGTTCAGATACAGATAGGTGACACGCAGAGAAGGGTAATCCGCCACGTTGACCTTTCCTTCCTGTTTTAAGGCGGAAAGCTGGTCAACGGGCAACGCATCGGCAATGTCGATATCGCCGCGCGACAATTGCAGCCGGCGGGAAGCGCTCTCACCGATGATTTTTACTGATACGCGTTTAAACGCTGGCTTGGGACCCGGATAGTGGGGATTCGGAACCAGTACCAGTTGCTGCCCTTTTTGCCAGTTCTTCAACATGAAGGGACCGGAACCCGCTGTGTTTTGCGCCAGGAACCCACGGGCATCATCAGCGGCGTGCTCTTTTAAGATAACCGGGTTGATAATCGACGCGCCGTCATTCGCCAGCGTATAGAGGAATGGCGCGAACGGCTGGCTGAGGATAAATTTCACCGTACTGGCATCAATGGCTTCAATCTTCAGATCTTTCGGGAATGCCTCAGCAGGTCCCTGACCAATTTTGAGTAAACGCTCAAAGGATTGCTTCACCGCCTCAGCCGTAACGGGAGTACCGTCGGCAAATTTAGCGTCGTTTTTCAGGGTAAACGTCCATTCTTTATGATCGTCAGATGCTTTCCAGTTGCTGGCCAAATCACCTTCAACCTCTGTGGAACCTTTGCCACCTGCGGTTTTGTACTGGACCAGACGCTGATAAGAGGGATAGGTGACCGTCCAGTCGTTGTTATCTATCGTCACGGCGGGATCCAGCGTTTGTGGGTCGGCTGCTTTACCAATGACCAGCATGTCCTTAGGTACGGCGGCCTGGGCGGCGGGCAAGGCCACCGACAGTGCGACGGCAATCAGAGCGGGGCGAAAAAACGATCTCAATGCAGGTGTAGTCTTCATAACCAGGCTCCAGAATCAAAGGGGATGTTGTGTTGTTATTTGTGGGGCAGTAAAACAGGAAAAATAATCATCAAGCAGCGGATAGCGTGCGGCATTGGGCAATTCAAAATGCCACCACTCGCTGCTTATCCCGACAAAACCGCCGCCAGACATAATGGCGTTGAGCAACAGTCGGTTACGTTGCGCTTTCGGGGGCACAGAAGGATGCCAGGCATGGGAACGATCGTGCATTTCATCAAAACCAGCTCCCATATCGAGGACATTGCCGCGTTCATCCATCAGCGTGACGTCGATGGCCGTTCCACGGCTATGATTGGAACCAATCGCCACGTCCACGACATATTGAGGATCGGGACAGGCATTCCACAGTAGCGCCTGAGCCTGCTGCGGGCGATACGCGTCGTATACCACCAGGGATAACCCCGCCAGTTGCGCAATGCTGATGCTTTTGGCCAGCCCAGCGACCGCATCGCTGTGTAACAGGCAACGCGCTTCCCGATAGATAGGCGCGCCGGTAATGTTATCGGTCGTGGCATATTTGAGATCGATATGCAGTGACGGGAATATCACTGACAGATCGACCAGTTCTGGGGTCTCTGACATAGCACGGTTCCTGTTTATTGTTCGAATTGACCAAATTGTTGTTGTAACTGACGATTGGCTTGCAGGCGCTCCGCCAGGGAGTCGCCCAGTTGCGCCACCACTGCGGAGAGTAATAAGTTGAACAGACAACTTACCGGGGCAAGGGAATCCCAGAAGTGTCCGGTGTCGGTTTTTACCTGTATTAAATCAATGGCATAGTCTCTGGCCCAGGGGCACCAGACATCGGTTATTAGTGCGATCGGGATGCCGCGTTCGCTGGCTACCCGGCAATATTGTCGCGACATTGCGGCGTAGGCACGCGTATCGGTTATCACCACATAAGGCCGTTTGAACCCTGAATTCAGCGACTCAACCCAACTTCCGGAAAGCCCTTCGGAGTAACTCACTTTTGGGCGCAGGTATTCCAGATGACTAAAAAAGGCATTGGCGATCCCTCTGGTGGACTGGATCCCGAGGATATACACGGCTTCTGCATGGGCCAGTTGCTGTGCAATGCGTAAAAATGTTTCGCTTTGCGCCAACTGGTAAACATGGGTAATGGCGTCAATCTCAAGCAGCAGCGACTGATGTACGCGATCGGGAAGGCTTTGCTGTTGATGCCAGGAATCCAGGCGTTCATTCATTCCCCAGGGTTGATAGGGGATTAGTGGCAACTCTCGTAGACTGGTTTTGGCATCTTCCAGGTTGCGAAAACCCAGTTTGCGTAGATAGCGACCTACGGTGATGCCGCTGGTTCCTGTCGCTTTTGCGATACCATCAGCCGTCTCAAAAGGGATCTGTGCTGCGTGCGCTAACAGCCAGCCGGCAACGCGCTTTTCACTGGGCGTTAGCTGACTAAACGTCTGTTCAATACGGGCAAATAACTCAGGTTTTGATGTCATCACCGTCTCGCTGTTAGTTGTTTGTCAGATGCTGTTTCGTTGTTACTTGATTAACAATGCAGGATGCGTGCCATGTCAGCGACAACGGTACGCTGCGTTTTTTTGTTAAAAAACACTTATATTTATTAACCAATGATCAACATTTGTGCAGCGTAGTTCAGTTTTGGTGCAAAGGCAGGGGAAGTGGGGGATCAATCTGTTGATTTCGTCGGAACGATCACATTGTGCGCAACATTTTCCTCCAGACATCAGAATTAGTAATGTGAAATATAAATTTCAGCCATATCAATGATGACCATCTTTATTCTTCTAACGGTAGGGGTATTATTTTTTGCGAACTACATTAACGGTTTAAAGCGCAAGTGTAGATATTATCTATATTATAAATGGAGTACTACAATGAATAAATTCTCCCTTTCTACAGCAGGTGTTCTGGTCGCAGCGCTGTTAACCAGTGTAAGCGTCAATGCAGCAACTGATAACGCTAAAACTGAAGTGACTCCGAAAGGCATGAGCTGCCAGGAGTTTATTGATTTGAACCCGCAAACTATGGCTCCGGTTGCCTTCTGGGTACTGAATGAAGATGAAGACTTCAAAGGCGGTGACTTCGTCGACTATAACGAGACTATCACCACTGCGGTGCCTCTGACCGTTGAACTTTGCAAAAAACATCCGCAAAGTGAATTAAGCAAAATAAAAGAAGAAATCAAAAAAGAATTATCTAAATAAGATTAAGCATGTATTAAAGCCCAGCCAAAGTGCTGGGTTTTGCTATTCGTGACAACGTCACTAATTTGTTTTGTAATACTTAAGAAAACTTTATAAAGATATAAACTCCTGTGCCGATACTGGGTAAAAGTTAGCCTTTTACAGAAGGAGTTTGTATGGCCTGGTATCCTACTCGTATTTCAACGCGCTTAACCATTGGTGGCATTCTGCTGCTTGCAGTTACCACTTTGGTTATTGTTGCGATTATGCTCTGGCGCGGTCAGCCGCGCGTCGTTGAAATCAACACCGACTTGATCGAAGAAACGGGGCAAGGTTTAACCCGTCAATTGAGTACCGTTCTCTCTCGTATCGAGGGCGAAACCGTCAGTCTGTCACGGCTGGCTGAAGTTCTGCCCAACGATGAATCTCTGTATCAACGTGTCGTACCGCACCTGATTGGTGAAGATAACAATTCTATTATTACCGGCGGAGGGATTTGGCCAGAACCTGATGCGTTTACCGCTGGCGTGGAGAAGCGTAGCTTTTTCTGGGCGCGAAACGCTGAGGGTAAACTGGATTTTTCCAATGATTATAATGCAGAAGGATCTGCTGGTTATCACAATGAAAGCTGGTACCAACATGCGAAAGGTCATTCGCAAAACAGTTGCCTGTGGTCTGATGTTTATCAGGATTCAAGTTCTGGTGTAAATATGGTGACCTGTAGTATCCCGTACCAACTGTCGGGCAAGTTCGCCGGGGTGGCTACCACCGATATTCGTCTGGATAACGTCGCCACGTTTATGCAACAGCAGGGAAACAGCACTGGCGGTTATGCGTTCGTGGTGGATAAGCAAGGGCAGATCCTCTACTTCCCACAAGCTGATAATTCGAAATTTAAAACTTTCAGCGAGCTGGCGCGCAGTGCGGAATGGCTCGCGCCGGTGGAAAATGGTCTGAAGTCACTTCGCGCGGCTGACGGCGTGAAGACCATTACGCTTGAAAACGATAACGTGCTGAATACACCATCACGGGTGATGCTGTTTCCAATGGCAGATACCGGTTGGGTTGTCGGTCTGGTGACGCCGGAATCACGTATTGTTGGTTTAGCCAAAGTGATGATGCAGGACGTGCTGGAGGTATTGATCCCTGTTATGACGATCCTGTTGGCAGGATCCTGGCTGGTGGTTCGCAGGCTGATCTCGCGTCTGGATGATACCCGCCGTGCGCTTGATGACATTGCACAAGGGGAAGGTGATCTGACCCGCCGACTGGATGTCCGCGGTAAAGATGAGATATCGGCTATCGCAGAGGCGTTTAATCTGTTTGTTGATAAAATTTCAGCCATCCTGATCACCGTCAGAAGCAGTAGCGTGGTGGTGGCAAATAATGCGGTCAGCCTCGCGGACAGCAATATGGAACTCTCTTCACGTGTGACGCAGCAGGCTGCGGCACTGGAAGAAAGCTCTGCCGCGATGGAACAACTTAATGCGACCGTTCATCAAAATGCAAGCAACACACAACTGGCAGATGAGTTATCTGATAGCACCGCGCAAACGGCTAACCGCTGCGGAGATGTCATGCAGGGAGTTATCTCTACTATGGATAATGTCAGCAACTCTTCAGGACGAATGGTGGAAATTGTCGCGGTCATAGACAGTATTGCATTCCAGACAAACATTCTTGCTTTGAATGCCGCAGTCGAGGCAGCCCGGGCAGGCGATGCGGGCAGAGGATTTGCCGTTGTTGCATCGGAAGTTCGCACGCTGGCGCAGCGCAGCGCGACAGCCGCCCAGGAGATTAAGGCGTTGATTGATGAGTCGGTTTCTCATGTTGGCAGCGGTAGTCAGCAAATCCATAATGCCGGTGAGCGTCTGGAAGAACTGGTCAATAATGTACGTCAGGTGCGGCAATTGATGGGTGAAATTCGTGTCGCAGGCGAAGAGCAGCGAAAAGGGGTTTCCGAAGTCACGCTCGCCGTTACCGAAATGGACAGCACCGTCCAGCAAAACGCATCGTTGATTGATGATGCTGCCGCACGAACTCAGGTACTGAAAGAAGAGGCGGAACAGCTGGCCACGCTGGTTTCTTCGTTCAGATTGCCCGAGCCGGTAATTGCCTGATAACGACAATAAAAACGCTCTTTCGAGGGCGTTTTTATTTTATGGCACGCCAGCATAGTTAAATCCTTTATAACGTTGCTTAATCTGCCGGATGGGCGGGCTGCTTTTGCGACCCGCCGGTTTGACCGTCAGCAGGAGATGCGTATTCCTATGCAAAGTCTGGCGGCACTTACCGGAGCCAATTACCAGATACCTGGCGCTCTCGATGACCGGAGCTTTTTACGTGCGACCCAAATTTGCACCAATGATGTCCGGGAGAAAGCAAAAGCCTTTGAACGGGGTGTCTTCAATGTGGCATTCAACAACCGGGACGATCATCCGAAAAACTTTGCTTATTTGATGTCGACAGATGGCAACTGGACCCTGGCTCCGGCGTACGATGTTACATACTGTGAAGGACCAGGTGGCTATCATCAAATGGATGTGATGGGAGAGGCGCTGGATATTGAAAGAAAACAACTCCAGAGACTTGGTGAAAAAGAAGCCGAACTATCTACCGAAAGAGTGAACTAGATTATCGACAGGGTCAGTGAGTATGACGCGGCATGGAGTGACACAGCCAAAGACAAATTCCCTGAGCAGATCACACCGGCCACCCTGAAGACTATTCAGAAACAAATTAATGAAATTATCCGCCGCTTAACGGTGTAGCGCCAGCGACGGACAACACCTAACGCCCCCAGCGGTCGCGAATATAGGTGACCGCATCCTGGGTTTGCGGCTGGTTAAGGTAATCTTCTCTGAACAGGATCGTGCCGTTAATGTGCGGGTCAGACTCGTTTAAATCGAGTTGTTTCTTCAACTCCGGTACGCCACCTTTCACAGCCCAGTCTGGCTCTTTCGATGACCGTTCTCCGACTTTATACAGTGCTACCCCAATATACAGACGCGTATTGGTTGATTTCACGACATCAGCCCACCATTTTGCCAGCACATCATAACGCGCTGCATCGCGGGCGAAAGGCCAGTAAAGCTGTGGTGCGATGTAATCCAGCAATCCTTGTTGCACCCATCGGCGCGTATCGGCATAAGACTCATCATATGCAGCTGCACCCCGTGTGTCGGAACCTGCCGGATCGTGCGAACGGTTGCGCCATACACCTGCCGGACTGACGCCAAATTCCACTTCAGGTTTCAGTTTTTTGATAGTCTGCGAAACCTGCTCGATTAACCGTTGCGTGTTATACCGCCGCCAGTCGGCTTTAGAGTCAAATCCCTGGCCATACTTTCTGAAAGTCTGAGTGTCGTTAAGCGCAGAGCCAGGTGACTCGGTGTAGAAATAGTCATCGAACTGCACGCCATCGACGGGGTAGTTCTCAACGACTTCCGCCACGATACCGGTGATCCAGTCCCGTACTTCCGGAATACCTGGGTCCAGTACAAAACGTTCGCCAGACGTGCGGATCCAGTCCCGGTGCAGGATATAGACGCTGGATGGATGTTGGGTCAACGTCCGGTTTAATTCTGCTACCGTTGCGGGTTTGGTGTTGACGGATACGCGATAGGGGTTAAACCAGGCATGCACTTTCATGCCGCGTTTATGCGCTTCGTCGAGCATAAACTGCAGCGGATCGTAACCAGGATCCTCACCAATATTCCCTGTCAGAGTGTCTGACCAGGGCAAGATTTTAGATTTCCAGAGCGCGGTGGCGTCCGGTTTTACCTGGAAAAAGACGGTATTGATCCCGAGGCGTTTCAGATTATCCAGCTTATCCGTCAGGGCTTTCTGCTGCTGACTAATGCGCACAGCTGGTGAACTAATGTTTACCGAGGATATCGGCGGCCAGTCCAGACGGGAAACGGTCGCCAGCCAGATGCCGCGCACGGGTTCCTGGCTGCGTTGCGGTGTTGTCACCGGAGGTTGCAGAGTGGTTTTCTTCCCGGGAGGTTCTGAAGAACAACTGCCGAGTAAAAGCATACTGCCAACGAGCGCAGCAAACCATTTTGCGTTGGATACCGGTAGCATATTGCGAGAACGGGCGATGAGTGTCGCCAGCTTTTTTTGATGATTACCTGAAAAAAAACCGGGTGCTGACATCTGATATGGCTCTTATTTCTTATTAATACGGCTGTTAGCCCAGGGATCGATAGCAGGCGCTGTGGTGTTTTTTGGGGCTACATCGTGTAAGGAATCAAGATACAGCGCTTCAACTTCAGCGCGGGCCCACGGCGTACGACGCAGGAATTTTAAACTGGATTTAACGCTCGGCTCGTTTTTAAAACAGTTGATATTAATAAGTTGGCTCAACTCAGCCCAACCAAAGCGCTCAACCAGCGCATTAACCTGCATTTCAAGCGTTACGCCATGTAAAGGGTCTTTAGATAGATGAGCATTCATATGAAGTCCAGTTCAGTAGTTCCAGATTGAGTGATTAGCGCAGCAGGCTTGCGAAGCGAAAGGTTACAAGAAAGCCGGGCAACCAGCAATGGCATAAACAGGCATGGTGCTTGCTAATGAACACCATGCCTCCTTACGCTTAATCAATACTCTTTAAATGCCAGTTCCAGGCGGGCGATCAGCGGTTTGAACAGATAGCTTAAAAATGTCCGCTCTCCGGTTTTTATCGTCACGCTGGCGGGCATCCCCGCTTTAATTTTGTAATCGCCCAACAATCGCGCACCTTCAGAAGAAACCTGCACTTCTGCAAGATAATAGGGCTGCTGAGTGGCTTCATCGATTAGTCGATCAGCCGAGATGGTCAGAACACGGGCAGGCACTGACGGCAAAAGTGCATGGTTAAGGGCAGGGAACAGAACATCCACTGTTAATCCCGGTGCCAGCTTATCAATGGCATGCACCGGTATTTTGGCATCGATTTGCATCGGTTGTCCGGCGGCGACAATATCCATCAGATGTTCGCCAGGTTGAATAACTCCTCCGACGGTACTGACTTTAACGTCCAGCACGATACCGTTAATCGGGGAGCGAATTTCCGTGTTATCCAGCTCATGTCGGGTTGAAACCAGTTCATCTTCCAGCATGGCCACTTCTTTCTGATTCTCGGTAAGTTCAGACTCTACTTCCCGCAGATATTGATGACGCACCTGATAGGCTTTAATTTTCAATTCATTTTGTTGTGATTTGAGCCTGGCAATGTTCAGAATGTCTTCTGAGACACTACTGGATATTTCAGCGGCCTCGCGCTCAAGCACCAGCAATTGCGCTTTGGGATAATAATTTTTTTCACTCAGCGCACGAATAGCGCCTAATTCCCGGCTAATCAGATTGAACTGGCGATCGCGATAGCCTTTTATTTTATTTAAATTATCCGTTTGTCCCACCAGGCCATCGAGAGTTTCCTGAATCATCGATAATTCATCCTGGATTGTTTTACGTCGCGTATCAAAGAGTTTGGCTTGCAGGTTTCTGACATCAGCCAGACGTTTATTGCCGGAAAATTGTTGTGTCAGTGCCTCATTAAAAGCGATCGCCTCCAGACCATCTCTTTCTGCCAGTAACCGGTCTTCAATACTTTTTGCTGAAATATATTGGGCATTTAATGCGCTGAAGCGCATATCAAGCTGCATTTTATCCAGACGCACTAACACCTGGTTCTTTTTAACGACGTCACCTTCCTTAATAAAAATATCGGTTACCCGTCCGCCGCTCAGATGTTGAATTGTCTTCCTGTTGCTCGAGACCGTCACCGTGCCGTCCGCGACCACACCAGCATCAAGAGGAGCTTGAATCGCCCACAGTAAGAAGCCACCTACACCGAGGGCAATGACAATTATCCCGCGAATAATCGGCGTCCAGATATTAGTATCAACACCAGCAGCGTCAGTATGGTCAGCAATTTTGTCTTTATTTTTCATCTTCATGCCTCGCGTTTTTGTTCATTGTTGGATGAAGAAGACGTTGCAACCGGTTTTAATATATTGGCCTGCCGTAGATTGGCAAAAACCTGGTCGCGGGTACCAAATTCCTGGATGGCTCCGTCATTAAGAAGCAATACCTTATTGACCACGCCGAGTAGTGTGGGTCTGTGTGAAATAATGACGGTGGTTTGCCCTTGTGTACGCAAGGTATTAATAGCTTTGACGAGGGCGAATTCACCGGCGTCGTCAAGATTGGCATTCGGCTCATCAAGTACAATAAATGCAGGGTTATTGTAGACTGCGCGCGCCAGCCCAATGCGCTGGCGTTGACCGCCAGAGAGCTGGTGCCCGCCAGCGCCCAGTAACGTGTCGTACCCCTGGGGCAGACGCAGGATCATCTCGTGTACACCTGCCAGTTGCGCCGCAGCGACAATCAGTTCGCTATCATTTTTCGTGAAGCGGGCGATATTTTGCGCAATAGAGCCATCAAACAGTTCAACATCCTGTGGAAGATAGCCAATCGAGGGGCCGAGCAATTCTTTGTCCCACTGGCAGATATCTGCGCCATCCAGCCTGACTTTTCCCGATAACGGTTTCCAGACGCCAACCAGAACTTTAGCCAGCGATGTTTTTCCTGATGCCGAGGGGCCAATAATCCCCAGCACTTCCCCTTGTTCGAGCTGAAATGAGATATTACGCAATAGCGGAGCATGCTGGCCTGGTGCCGCTGCGAATACGCTCTCAACGCTGATATTCCCTTTGGGTCGCGGCAGGGGCAGTACGTCTTTGGGCGCCGGGTATTCTTTAAGCAGGTTTGATAACTGGTGCCACGCACTGCGAAATTGCACGAACTGTTTCCAGCTTCCGATAACCTGTTCGACCGGGTTCAGGACTCGCCCAAGAATAATGGACGCGGCAATCATCAGGCCCGGAGTAATATGGCCGCCGATGACCAGTAAGGCACCGGCACCCAGCGCAATAGATTGCAGCAGTACCCGAACAAAACGACTCAGACTGCTTAATCCCGCCGTTTTATCTGCTATCTGTGTTTGCAGTACCAGTACTTTATTATGCTGCTCCTGCCAGTTGGATTTCAGGGTGGAGAGCATTCCCATAGCTTCGATAGCATCGGAGTTTTGCAACTGTTTATTCAGTTTACTGGCATTAGTGATAGTTAACGCATGGGCTTGCTGGATAGGGCGTTTGGTGGCAATTTCTGATACCAGCGTCAGAATAAATAACAGGGTTATTCCACCGAGCGAAAGATATCCCAACAGGGGATGGACAATAAAAGCGATAAATAGATAAATCGGCGTCCAGGGAATATCCAGTAACGCAAACAAGCTATTGCCGGAGAGAAATTGCCGGATCTGGTCAAGCTCCGCTAAAGACTGCGCGGGGTTGTTGTCACCGGTGGCAACTTTTCGTTTAAAGGCCGAATTAAAAATCAGTTGGCTCAATTTCACATCAAGCCGGTTACCCAATCTAACCATAACCTTTGAACGGGCAGATTCGATCATGGCAATGATGATGTATAAGCCGACAATCAATAAGGTTAACATTAACAATGTGGTGGTGTTTTTACTCACCAGAACACGGTCGTAAACCTGTAGCATATAAATTGCCGGCGCCAGCATAAGCATATTAATCACACAACTAAAAAATAACAGTACAAGAAAAGTGGGTTTCGTTCCTTTTAATGCATCATTCAGTTCTGTTGGCGTATGCTGGCGCGACATGGTCTTCTCCTTATACGATCAATGAACTATTGCCGTTATTACTGGCAAGTGTGGTTGGGAGTTCCAGGTAAAAATCACCGATATTAACGGTGGTTGAATTCACGCCCACTAACGTAATGGTGTCAGCGCCGATGGTCACGATGGTGTTGCCATTGCTTCCGGTGATGGCAACGCTGCTGGCAAAATTACCCGCGTTGATACCAAGGAATACCAGATCAAGATAGTCCTGGCCGCCATTTGGGTTACTGTCAAAGCCGGTAATGCGGTCTTGCCCAAAGTTTGATCCGAAGGCAAAAATGTCATTTCCGGCACCGCCATCCAGATTGTCATTTCCTTCCTGGCCATTGAGGATATCGTCGCCGTTCCCACCGGAGAGCGTATCGGCACCGGCACCGCCAATCATGACGTCGTTACCGTTTCCACCCTGCAGGTTATCGGCGCCATCTCCACCATCAAGGAAGTCATTTCCGACGCCACCAAACAACTGGTCGTTGCCCCCCATACCAAACAGTTGGTCATTACCGGCCCCACCTGTGATGATGTTGGCAATCCCGTTCCCCGTACCGATAAAACTGCCGGTTCCGGTAAATACCAGTTCTTCAACGTTATCGCTCAGGTCATAACTGCTCAGACTGGTTCGGACAACATCCGTCCCGCCATTAATACCTTCGATAACTACGTCACCAAAATCATCGACGATATAGGTGTCATCTCCGGATCCGCCCGTCATGCTGTCTGCACCCAGACCACCATCAAGCATGTCGTTTCCTGCATCACCTTGCAGCGTGTCTTGTCCTGCTTCACCAGAGAGCGTGTCGTTACCAGCCCCGCCAACTAACAGGTCATCACCCGCACGTCCAAGCAGGGTGTCATTACCGCCTTCACCGCGCAGAATGTCACTCCATGCAGTACCTGTCAGTGTGTTACCGGCGTTAGTTCCCACAATGAGGTCGCCAACAGGCTGAGTAGTTGTTGATGTCAGAACAACAGGGGGGTTACCTTCGTCATCAATGACGGTGACAACCACTTGTAACGTCCGTCCAACCATCGCCTGACCGGGGGTGTAGGTGGCCGATGTCGCGCCGATAATATTGACGAATCCGGTCGGGGAACTCATTCTCCATTGGTAGGTGAAATTGCCTCCGCTCAGGCCGTCGGCATCAGCGATGCCTGATACCACGGCGGTAAGCGTCAGGCTTTCAGTCGGCGTCAGGTCATTAATCACTGGCACGCCGGTTGTCGCCTGATTGCGTGGCATGATCGCCTGGGTTTGCGCTGATACTAAGGTTTCAGCATCGCCCATCCGATCGTTGAAACTGGCGACGACGCGCAGCGGAGCACCCTGAATAGATCCCGGCACTCTGAACTCCACCCCGGTTGCCTGATCCCGCCACTGGCCGTTAACAAATGCCTGCCATGTCATCGTGATTGCCACATCCGCCGCGAGGCCGTTACCATCTAACAAGTTCGCCAGATTAACGCGCAGTAAGTCGCCCACAGAAGGTACAGCATTATTGATTGCAAGGTCGCCAGTCGCTTTTTGCGCCGTTACCCATAACTGTTCGCCGTTACCAAACTCCAGTTTTTCGATGTTCAGTAAACGGTCAATACCATCATTAAGATTTAAGGCGGCATCTGGTGTTGCGTGGTCGACCCGGAGGCTTCCATCTGCCATACGGGTAAAGGCATAGTTGCTGCTAATGTCACGGTACACCGCAACATCCGTTTCTGTGCCATCACCGTCATGCAAGATTTCACGCACAATTGACAGTTGATTCGGTTTCAACGTTCCAGCCAGCATGTAAGATTTCAATTCGGCCATACTCTCGGCACTGGTGAGACCTGCCATACCGGTTACGGCAATGCGCACATTCAGCCAGGCATCGCCATCGATAATGTCATTACCAGCCTTACCGGTTATACGGTCGCTGCCGCCGCCACCGAGTAAAATGTCGCTACCATCATCAGGATTCAGCAGAACCGTATCAGGGTTAGCGGAACGCTCTACGCCCAGGATAGCCTGTAGACCGTCAATTCTGTCCGCACCTTCCTGAGTCAGGTTGTTGGAAAGAGGAACACCCTGAACCGGGGCCGTACCGATGGGCTGTTCAGTGCCGGTTAACACATCGTTATGTTTCCATCCTGATAGCCCTTCAACCAGGTCAAAACGGTCACGCAGAATAAATTCCTGCTGGTTCACGAAAATAGGGATCCCGAGGTCAGAGTTAGCGCCGTTCGGATCGCCTTTATGGATGGCCCAGTCAAAACCCGCCATACCATTATTTCGTTGAATGCCCGCGCCCTGAACCATTATGTCGTCACCGGCTTCACCATCGTAGTCAGTGTCGTTACCCTGACCGTTCAGGACATCATGACCAATAATAGTGCTGTTGAAGAACAACTCAGAGTTATCACCAGCGAGCGTGTCAAACCCGTCACCGCCTTCCAGCCAGTCGTCGCCTTCATTACCCAGCAGGAAGTCGCCACCCGATCCTCCCAGCGCAAAGTCGTTATCCTGCCCAGAGAAGACTTCCTGTGCATCTTCGCCTACCACCACGAAGTCACTGCCAGTGCCGCCAAAGACCAGATCGTTACCGTTGCCGGAGAAAATAACATCGTGCCCGGCATCCCCATGCAGGAAGTCGGCATCGCCAACGGGCGTACCGGTGTCTGTAATGATGTCATTACCGTCACCGCCGTGGACCACATCCGCTTCATCGCCACCGTCAAGACGGTCATCACCGCCGTCACCCCACAGGCTGTCGATACCTTTACCACCGATTAACGTATCGTTTCCGGCGGTACCACCGAGCACGACGTGTCCGTCCCCGGTATATTTAAGGTAACCACCATCCGCAAAACCATCACCGTTCACATCGGCACCGGGATCACGACGTACCAGTAAAGGTGAAAGCAAATCTTTCAGTGGGTTACCCCATTTAGGATCTATTTCCGTTTGCAGTACACGGTTCACCTCGAAGATATGATCTGGCGTCTGGAAGAGGTTGGCGGGGAGGTGAGAGGAACCGTTTTCACCGAGGTCGCTGTTACGCATCACCAGGGCGGAAAAAGAGTTCGCCTCCAGTTCATTGAGCAAGTTAAGCCCCTGAACGCGGCTCAAATAGTAGAAACGGTCGCCGTCCTGCAACATTTCCATTTGTGTTTCAAAAACAAAGTTGAAGGTCGAACCGAGCATCCCGCCAAATTCGTTTTTACGTTCCGCCAGACCACCGATCCAGAAGTCGACCATATTCAGGCCAGATTCTTTGGTGGCCCATGCACCGGTACTGTTGAAGAAGTCCATTGCGTCAGCTGGCGGGGAGTTGTTGGCATCACCAAACAACAAAAAGTTTACCGCCGCGCGTTTACCTTCAAGGGTGGTGGCGTTAAGAATCAACTCATGCTGGCCGTAGGCCGCCATAAAGTTGATGATTGAAGCGGGGTTTTTCAGGTACGTCGTAAAATCAGCCCAGCTGGTATATGGCCGTAGCTGAGAGTCTCCGCTTAATTCAAAGAACTGCTCGCGGGCCTGGTTTAATGTCGGCATTGCCGTATCCCGGCCACGGGCAATGTTAAGCGCACCTAAATCAAGTGGCAGCCCAATCAGGTTATTACGCAGGGCATCAGTAATAAACTCATCAATTTCGTTGCCAACCTGCCGCGTCATGCCACGCACAATTGCGCCGATCGCCTGATCGTCAGTAACGGTGACACCGTTAATTTCATTAAATGCAACCGGGTTTAGGAACGCGGCAATCAGGCCGATATCCCCGCTTTGCATATCGATGTCGGTACGGGCCACGGTTTCTGTGAGCATCGAATGTCCAAAACGGTAAACCACATGCGCAAACTCAGCAAAAATCAGTGGATTAATATCCGCCGTATTAGAGAAGACAAACGGATCGACAGCGGGTTGTACGGTACGCGCAAACTCCTCAAAAACGAGGTGCTGATACTGCATTTCCGTGGAGAAGCGCCCCGCCTGGAATAGATACTCACCATTCCATACCAGGGTACTGGTATCTGCCGGTAGCTCAGTAATTTGGTGTGACGGCATCAGCCACTGGTTAATAAGATCAATATCACCCGTTTCCAGCAGGGTAGTTTTATATTGTTCAACCAGGCGGTTATGTTCGCTGTGAAATACTGCGTGTACAGCGGTTAAACCAATGTTCTCGTTACCACGTCCGTCTCCGGTGATAAAGTGGCGGTCGAGCAGTTCGTTATCATAGGTGCCGGCAGGTTGTTCACCCCCAATGGCATTATCACTATCAGCCACAAGACCTGATTTTGGCGCGGCAGTATGTGCAATATCATCGAGAAAAGCATGCCCGGTTCGGAGCGTTCCATCCGGTAATAGACCACCGTTAGCTTCGACTAACCCGCCAGTGGTAACAATCTGTACTTTACCATTTTCACTTAAAATCAAATTACCGTAGCGGTCAGTCGCCAGAAGTGGAACATTAAAAACATCTTGATCGGTGAGTTTAATTCCCAGCAAACTTTCGGCCTGGTTTTTAACATCAGCCCAGGTTGCCAGTCCGCCATTAACTCCGCCTAATAAATTACCAGTAGGTTCCGGTTTACCGTCGATTAATACGTACTCACGGATAAAAATCTGATGCGAAGGGTGGGAGGTATAGGTTTGGTTTTGATCAATGAATGGAGTGGTGAGGTTTACAGTTTCATGGTTTTCATCAACTTGTGCCCGAGTTAATACCATGAAATTTGTCGGCGATCCTTTTACGTATAAAGGATCGTCGGGTTGCAACGGAATGAAGACAATGCCATTTCCTCCTTTTGGTATTAAGTCCAGCCCATGGTCAAAAAACTGACCAAAAAAGGTCATCCAGCCATTAAAAGCAGGCGAGAGACCAATATCTGGAGACTGGTTTGGAATGGACAAACTGCCATTTTCCGAAGTGGTTCCTCCTCCGGGAGCATTTTTTAATGAGTTGTAAACTTCCAACGCAGCCGGGTTAGATGCCGTTTGGTCAGATATTAAATTACTGATAACCCGAGGGTCAGCATCAATAACCGTCCCGCCGATTTGGGTGTAACTGGTCATTTGATCTGCGTCCTGCCAGTTCAGTGCTGTTAACCGCGGCATAGTCTGATCGGCTGAACCGTATAGCTCCTGACCCGGCAGTAGGTTATTCCATGAACCATCAACAGTGCGTAGCCCATACGGTAACAATGGGCTGGAGACTAACTCACGAAGTTCATCACCATTGATGGTGCCGTCAGGGTTAGTTGCGGCTTCTGATATTTTGATCTGCTTGAGAATAAAAGCGAGATCGTGCAGTGTGACAGTAAAGTCATATTGTGAGGCCATAATAATTACCCCTATCTTTACCTTAATTTAGCTATCATCACTCAATTCTTCTGTTTACAAATTGACATGAGAATGAGTCGTATTTGATGCTTAATTGTTATTACGTCTTTTAAGTCCATTTATTTAATGACTAAAAATATTAACTACGTAATTAGAGGTATTCTCCTGAGCTTTATACCGGTCGCAATAATACATTCACCTCACTTATGAATTCAGTTTCAGCGAGTTGCAGGCAGCCCTGACCCATTGAATCTGCAGGCATATTCAAGGCACAGGGGGTGAAGAAGACGATGTCTTGCAATGTTTAAATTTGTTGGGGTTTTTATCTCACATTACATTTTTGTTATGATCATAACTATGGATTTTCCTGGACCGACTTCACTCATACTTTATTATGAATAAGATTAAATTTTCATTTCTTTACATTTCAATTGATGTCAAATTATTTTTACACTGAATCGGGCTTAAAAAGAAAATAAAAAATGAAACAGCAGACTGTAATAAACGTCTGTACTGTTGAAGGCTTTTTTTAAAAGGGAAGGGATTATGTGAAAAAGGAGAGAACCTCCTGCCAAATCAATAAATCGGGAAATTTAACGATTTGACAGAAGGTTAACCTGAAAGATTAAGCAACGTTTCGTGTGTGGCCGGCAAGGACCGCCAGCGCATCGCTGTTCTCGATAGTGATATATTTGCCTTTTACCGCCAACATGCCACTTTTCTGGAATCGACCCAACAGACGACTGATAGTTTCGACCGTCAATCCAAGGTAATTACCAATATCGCCACGAGTCATTGTCAGACGGAATTCGCGAGGTGAGAAGCCACGTTGTGCGAAACGACGGGACAGATTGTAGATAAAGGCCGCCAAACGCTCTTCCGCATTTTTCTTTGACAACAACAGGATCATGTCCTGATCGCCTTTGATCTCGCCGCTCATCAGACGCATCATCTGCTGACGCAGGTTAGGCATCTTACCGGACAGATCGTCGAGAGTTTCGAACGGAATTTCGCATACCATTGAGGTTTCAAGCGCCTGGGCAAAACTTGGGTGATGGCCGCTGCCAATGGCATCGAAACCAACCAGGTCGCCAGCCAGATGAAAGCCGGTAATTTGCTCATCGCCCTGTTCGGTAATGGTGTAACTTTTTATCGTACCGGAGCGGATCGCATAGAGTGATTTAAGCTCATCACCTGCTTTAAAAAGCGTCTGTCCTTTTTGGATAGGCTTTTTGCGCTCGATGATGTTGTCGAGCTGGTCAAGCTCATGCTCGTTAAGTGTGAACGGGATGCAAAGCTGGCTGATGCTGCAATCCTGGCAATGGATAGCACAACCGCCAGACTGAATGCGCCGTATAATTCGCTTTTCCGGGATCATAGGTCTGCTCAAGCCGTAATTGATATTTGTCAATTTTAACATCTTTTTGGTGAGCACGTAAGCCTGAGCTACTCCCAATAGAGAATAATTCAGGCATAAGCTGGTTGAATGTTTGTATCTATCTGATTAACCGCATTTTATTTGAGGGTGTTATATGTGGAAGTGTGATGAATAAGGCATTTATTGCCTGGATCCTAGAGAAGCAAATAGCCTTCGTGGCGCAACAGCCACTCTTTTCGCTGCACACCACCAGCATATCCTGTCATTGTGCCGTTACGTCCAATAACGCGATGGCAGGGGACAACGATACTCACCGGATTAGAACCATTCGCGGCACCAACGGCTCTGGCTGCGCCAGGACGCCCCAACTTCTCTGCCAGTTGTCCATAATGCATCACCTGTCCGCACGGGATTGTGCGTAGTGCTTGCCATACTTCCCGCTGGAAAGGTGTTCCTGCGGTCGCGGTTTCAAGTGAGTCAATGATGCTAAGGTTTCCTGCAAAATAGTCTGACAGCTTGTCGCTCAACCCGCCGGGATTTTTGACGGCACTACGCCGATAACCCTCAGTACGATAATGAATATCCAGCAGTTGTTCCATGCGATCACGGTGCTGGTCCCATTCCACGGCGCGCAGGCGAAACTGCTCGTCACAAATAACCCACAGTGGCCCCAGTGGCGTTGCGATAGTGTCTTCAAGTAAATTCAGCATCCGTTTCTCTCATTACAGGCGCGGCAATTCAGCGGGATCACACAATATCACGCCATTGATATACACAGCTATACCCCCTTAGATCCACTATTGAACTCCTCGTTATCTATGCGAATTATTGGAAATTACCGTAAACCGTTGTCCGTGTAATACTGCGCGGTTATGATAATGGCCGTCGCAAAAACGCTGGAGGATGAAACATGAACCTTGATGATGCATCGCTGTTTCTTGAGGCAATGGGGGATGTTGAACCTCTGAAAGGCTGCGCTGATGTTCACTGGCAACCTGTACGTAACCTGCGCGCTCCGGCACGTATCGATACACTGCAATTAGATAATTACCTCTCGACAGGCTTCCTCGATATCGTACCTCTAAGCGTACCACTGGAGTTTCGTCGCGAAGGTTTGCAGCATGGCGTTATCGACAAGTTGCGTACCGGAAAATATCCTCAGCAGGCGAGCCTCAACCTTCTGCGTCAGCCCGTCGAAAAATGCCGTCAGATGCTATTCAGCTTTATACTCCAGGCACAACAGGATGGTTTGCGTAACGTACTGGTTATTCATGGCAAGGGACGTGACGATAATTCCCATGCCAATATTGTACGCAGCTACGTGGCGCGCTGGTTGACGGAGTTTGAAGATGTGCAGGCCTATTGCACCGCACTGCCGCATCATGGTGGCAGTGGAGCGTGCTATGTTGCGTTACGTAAAACGGCGCAGGCAAAACAGGATAACTGGGAACGTCACGCGAAACGTAGCCGCTAACTGATTCAACCTCAGGCTGCCAGCACTCTGTTCCTGCCTTCATTCTTGGCTTTATATAGCGCGTCGTCCACGCGCTTGAATAACTCATCAATGCTTTCGTTAGCTTCGTGACGTGCCACGCCGATGCTCACGGTAAAGCGGGGCAGACCAGGAAGAGTGACCCTGGCTACCGTCGCGCGTATCACCTCAGCAAGATTAATGGCGACATCCAGAGACGTACGAGGCAGCAGCAAGACAAACTCTTCACCACCCCAGCGAAAAATCAAATCGTCTTTTCTCGCGCAAGATTCCAGCGTGCGAGCCAGAGCGCAAAGCACTTCATCTCCTTTTAAATGACCGAAGAGATCGTTAATGCTCTTAAACCGATCGGTGTCGATCAGCAGCAGGCTGTAATCCTGAGTTAATGATATAGCGTGTGTCTGTTCGGGCTCGGTAATTTGATAAAAATGTCTGCGGTTAAGTAACCCGGTCAATGCGTCATGAAGGGCTGCCCGTTCCAGCTCCTGTTCCAGGCGCTTTTGTTCAGTAATATCATGAATGATGCACAACATGAGTTTGTTGCCGTAAATCTCAATGGGACCGGCGTAGGTTTGTACGTGACGGGTGCTGCCATCAGCAAGTTTATGAACAAAATGTAAGGGCTTATGGCCACCAGGCAAATGCGCTATTTTGTGCATTACCGGTAGTATATGGCGGCCCAGCATATTTATTTCCCAGGTGTGTTTCTGGCACATCACGTCATGGCTGTAGCCATAGAAAGTTAGCGCGCTCAAATTCGCATCGACAATAAGCCCATCGCGTGAGGGGTCGATGAGCAACATCGGCGCTGAGTTTGTCAGAAAAAAACGCGCGTAAAACCCTTGTTTCTTACGCTGATAGGTAGCGGAACGACTGGCTTTCAGCCCCTGTGCGCTGGGGGTCTCAATACCTTCAAAAAGGATAACATCACCAACGTTGGCGAGAGTTCTTATAGACAGGCGGCAGGACAGTGCTATTTCCGCGCCATCCCTATAAACGGTGATAATTTCTACAATGTCGTGATGATTTCTCAAATCACCGAGATACATCGGCAAATCCGCCTGGGCATGGGTCGAGAATATTCCCCTCCTGAGTCGGGAAAAGTTCGGCTCAGGCATTATTTCCCGCGCAACGGCATTGGCGAACACCAGCTCTTCGGTGTGGGGCAAAACGATCCAGACCGGAATGGTTAATAAATCCAGTGAATGCAGTTCAGTTGTGCTCATCGATAATCCCGTTATCTTTATATGCTGTGTTGCCGGTTTAAGGGCGAATAAGAGCCTGTTCCATTAGGTTATTTTATTTGCCATTTTGGCCCCTGACAGAGTTCTAAATTGGCTGCAATAATGTACGCCTACTGGGCCAGGCTCTAATTCTTATTGTTCACGCTCACAATGTTATTGATTGACGGTGAGATAATGGCTGTAAGACTGGTTTAGTTTTAACGGTACTTTCTGTTTGCAGCAACTCATGGATTCTGTGCGCTGGCAGCGGCTTAGCAAACAGGAAACCTTGTAATACTCCGCACCCCATTTGGGTTAGCAACGCTTCCTGTTCCGGAGTCTCTATTCCCTCAGCAACAACGCACATATTCATGGATTGGGCTATGTCAATAATAGTAGACACGATTTTTGTGTTCTTGTTGTTTTCGCTAATATCTTTAACAAATATTCTGTCGATTTTTAATTCCCGGGCCGGGAGAGATTTCAACATCAATATATTTGAATAACCAGTACCGAAATCATCAATAGAAACGATGATCCCAAGAGCAGAAAAGGCATTCAATACTTCCACACTGCGTTTGAGATTTTTAAGCGCGGTACTCTCAGTGAGTTCCAGTGTTAATTGCGCAGGTGAAAGTTGATATTGTGCCAGGGCGTTGCAGACAATATCGACGATATCATGTTGTTCAAACTGCGCGGGTGAGAGATTCACCGCGAGAGTCCACTCTCCATGACCCTGAGATTTCCACTGATGCAACTGGAAGCAAGCCTGCTGGAGAACCCAGGTACCAACAGGAAGTATCAGACCTGTTTCCTCAAGTGCAGGCAGAAACTCAGCAGGCAACAGCACACCGCGCTCAGGGTGATGCCAACGCAGTAACGCTTCAAAACCTGCCAGCGAATGATCGCCTGCGGTATATTTCGGCTGATACCACAACTCAAATTGATTCCGCTCAAGCGCTTGCGACAGTTCCTGTAAAAAGGTGGGAGGCGTAGCGGCAATAGTCTCCATTTCCGGTGAATAAAGCGCCCAGCCGTTTCTGCCAGCCTGTTTGACATGGTACATCGCCATGTCTGCCTTCACTTTGAGCTCATGCAGCGTTGAACCGTGCTCAGGATAAATACTGCTTCCTGCACTTAATGAGACCCTGATAGTGCGTCCGAACAGTGTAAAAGGTTCTTTAATGACACTGGCAATTCGGGTAAGCAGGGCGGAGATAGCATCTTTGTTACTGTCGGGCACCAGAAGAATAAACTCATCGCCCCCCAGTCTTGCGAGTGTCATGGTGTCATCAAGGCATGTATAGATCCGTTGAGTACTGGCAATCAGTAGCTGATCGCCAATGTGATGCCCCCAGGTATCATTGACGACTTTGAACCGATCGAGGTCGATAAAGACCAGCGCAAAGCGTTGTTGATGGAGTTTGGAATGCCGCAGGCAGGCCTGCAAACAGGCGTCGAATTGCGCACGATTAGCCAGGCCGGTCAAAGAATCGAAGTGTACCTGATGCTCAAGCTGGCAGTTTAACTGATGCAGATTGTCAGCCAACCGGGATGTACGCAGTTGAGAGTCCACCATCGAGATAACCAGCATAATACCCAGAATTACCAGAGTAATGGCTGACACCCAGATGGACAATTCAAGCGTACCGATCCCGTCGTTCTGACCGTGCCCTGCGTGCGTGAAGGTTGCCGCCCCCATCCCGGTATAATGCATGGAGGCGATTGCCAGCGCCATAATCAGCGCGGCAATAAGTCGGTTAATCAATACGCGCCGGGTATTTTGTCGTAAATGAAAAGCAAGCCATAAACCGACTCCCGATGCGCCAACAGCAATGATCACCGAGAGCAGTATAAGCAAGTAATCCCATGTAATGGCGGCATGCTCGATAATGGCGGCCATGCCGACGTAATGCATAGTCACCACGCCGGTGCTCAATACGCTTGTCGCGATGGAAAGCCGTTTTATCGATAACGTCTTGCCAGAGATCGCAATATTAATAGCGAGGGTTGCGCTGGCAAGCGCGATAAAGAAAGAAAAGGCGGTGAGGGGAACGTGATAGTTTATGGGCATGTTCATTTTCATGGCCAGCATGCCGATAAAATGCATTGACCAGATCCCCATGCCCAACGTTGCTCCACCAGATAGTCGCCAGAAGGTAGATTCTCGTCGACTGGATATAGCAACTTTGCCCGCACTATCGAGAGCAATAAAAGAGGCGATAAAAGCGACAACAAAGGAAATCCCAATCAATACAGGGTCCCACGAAACGTGCAACATCATACTACCCATCGAAAAAAAGCCGTGATGATAAATTTAGCAGGTTTTGTCCAGTTAACCTGGTAAAACCAGGAGCGCTCTTATTTTTTTACCCGCAGTATTAGTTGAAGCATGCATAGCAAGCCAATACCCATAGTTTACTTATATAAGCATTAATTAAATTTATAGGTTTAGAAGGGAGGGCTTAACCCGGCTGGCATTACAAAACATCGACAGCCCGTCAGATTTTCATCGTTATCAGGATAAAATACCAAGCTAGCATAAACTGATGGCGTAATACTGTGACTTAAGTGAAAAGGCGGCATGCTCTAATTGAATGTTCAGGTTTCGTTATGGAGTAATGGCAATCTACATCGCAGATGCTATAAAAATAATACCCGCATTATTCCTTGATAAGCAGGATCATATGTTAAATAACATCAGTGTCAGGACGTTTATTATTTTATTTCTGGTGTTCACTCTTGTTATCGTCAATGTCGTTGAATTCATATTATCTGCCAGACTGGATGTAATTATTTACGCTAATATTGTAAATGCTATTTCTATATTATGTCTGTGGTGGTACATGACAAAATACCTGGTGGTGCCGATCAATACCGTAAAAAGGAGTATCGAAGAGGTTACATCAGGGAATCTGGCAATCAGCATTCCAGAATTCGGAAATAACTGTGCAGGTCGGCTCATTCCCGGTATTAATAGCTTGTCGAACAATATTTCATCCTTAGTCAGTGAGATAAGAACGTCCTCAAGAACTGCGATGACGCTCTCAGAACAACTCGCCGAGCGCAGTGCTGAGCTGTCAGTTAAAACGGAACAGCAATCAGGGGCATTAATGCAAACAACCGCAAACATGGATGAAATCGCAGTCAGCACACGAAATAATGCGGATAACACGCAGATGGCCAGCGCTCAGGCTAATATCGCGACGCAATCCGCGCGTCAGGGCGGCGAATTAATGGTGCAGGTAGCGTCAAATATGCGCTCTATTACTGAATGTGCGGAACAGATGACGGAAATTATTACGCTGATAGATGGCATTGCATTTCAGACGAACATCCTGGCACTGAATGCCGCAGTGGAGGCAGCAAGGGCAGGTGAGCATGGTAAAGGATTTTCCGTGGTTGCAGGTGAAGTGAGAATACTTGCACATCGTAGCGCAGAGGCGGCAAAAAATATTAAACGGCTAATTGATGAGACACATTACAATGTTCAACAGGGCGCAGCTGTTGTGCGCGAAGCAGAAAAAAATATGCAGGACATTGTCGATGGTGCCGGCCAATTAAACCAGTTGATGGGTGAAATACTGACGACAACGCAGGAGCAGGAAAAAGGGATCACGAAGATTACCCAGGCCCTGGCTGAACTGGAAAATGTGACCCAAAGCAATGCCATCATGGTCGATGAATTATCTGACTCTTCAGGTATTCTGAAAAGTCAGGTGAATGACCTCCAGTCCCGAACACATAAATTTCGCTTGAGTACTATCTCAGTGGCTGATCCACTCACACAATCCAGAGGCAGTTCTGTTGTAACAGGAATAAGTCGACGGGATAGATATGGTCATTCATTCTAATCCTGCTGTAAAAGCGCTGACATCGTCGGCGCTTTTACTTTATCTGAACATTTTTCTGAATCATTTCAGCACAATGGGACAATGAGATATTGCTTAACATATTCTGAAGGCTAGACTAACGAAAAAGCTGAGTGTATGTGGAGGTGCTGTGGAAGCCATTAGGGGATCTGAAGTTAATGTGCCGGATGCCGTATTTGCCTGGCTGCTGGATGGCCAAGGTGGGGTGAAACCGCTTGATGATAACGATGTTATCGACAGTCAGCATCCCTGTTGGTTGCATCTTAATTATACCCATCCGGATAGCGCGCAATGGCTGGCGACAACGCCGTTACTTCCTAACAATGTGCGTGATGCGCTGGCAGGAGAAAGCATGCGCCCGCGCGTAAGCCGAATGGGCGAAGGCACGTTGATCACGTTGCGCTGTATTAATGGCAGCACCGATGAACGTCCAGACCAGCTTGTCGCGATGCGTGTGTATATGGATGAGCGTCTGATTGTTTCTACACGCCAGCGTAAAGTTTTGGCGCTGGATGATGTGGTCAGCGAGCTGGAGGAAGGGACGGGACCGAATGATTGCGGAGGCTGGTTGGTCGATGTGTGCGATGCCTTGACCGATCATGCCAGCGAATTTATCGAGCAACTGCATGATAAAATCATCGACCTGGAAGACAATTTGCTTGATCAGCAAATCCCGCCACGAGGCTTTCTGGCATTACTGCGTAAGCAACTGATTGTCATGCGTCGCTACATGGCTCCTCAACGCGATGTTTACTCGCGTTTAGCGAGTGACCGTTTACCGTGGATGACCGACGACCAGCGCCGCCGGATGCAGGATATTTCCGACAGACTGGGAAGAGGTCTGGATGAGATAGACGCTTGTATCGCCCGAACCGGCATTATGGCGGATGAAATTGCGCAGGTTATGCAGGAATCGCTGGCTCGCAGAACCTATACCATGTCATTGATGGCAATGGTCTTTCTGCCCAGCACATTTTTAACCGGATTATTCGGCGTTAACCTCGGAGGCATTCCTGGTGGAGGCTGGCAATTTGGCTTCTCGTTGTTTTGTATTCTGTTAGTTGTCCTGATTGGTGGTGTTACCTTATGGTTGCATCGTAGTAAATGGTTGTAACAACAACGTTTTTTAGAGCCTTTCGCAGATGAAAACGCCCATTCTTTTGAGCGAAGTCAATAAACCATCTACCTATTCGGGGCAATATCTCTCTCGCAGGTGAATGCAACGTCAAGCGATGGGCGTTGCGCTCCATATTGTCTTACTTCCTTTTTTGAATTACTGCATAGCACAATTGATTCGTACGACGCCGACTTAGATTAGTCGGCTTTTTTTTGCCTGCAGGAAATCAGCGTCTACCCTAAAAGAGTCAGCCTGATTGACTGGAGGATAATATGACCTGCCTGATTGCATTACTGCAGCTACAAGTCCCAAACGCCGAGTCGTTACCTACCGATCCGGTCCCTGTACCCGATCCGATACCCCGTCCGCAACCGATGCCGGACCCACCACCGGATCAAGAACCGATTAAATTGTCGCATCACAGGCGGAGATCTGCGAGGATACGCGCCTGCTGAATGTGAGTTTTTACCGCGAGATAAAATTGTGACCGCTTTTTCTACCCTGAATGTTTTGCCTGCCGCCCAACTCGAGAATCTCAATGAGCTGGGTTATCTTGAAATGACGCCTGTTCAGGCCGCTGCGCTGCCGGCGATCCTGGCCGGAAAAGATGTTCGCGTGCAGGCAAAAACCGGCAGTGGCAAAACGGCCGCGTTTGGTCTTGGGCTTTTACAGCATATTGATGCCTCTCTTTTCCAGACGCAATCACTGGTCTTGTGCCCGACGCGGGAACTCGCTGACCAGGTGGCTGGTGAGCTTCGTCGTTTAGCGCGTTTTCTGCCCAATACCAAGATCTTAACCTTGTGCGGTGGACAACCCTTTGGTGCGCAGCGCGATTCACTTCAACATGCGCCGCACATCATTGTCGCTACGCCAGGCCGTTTACTTGACCACCTGCAAAAGGGAACAGTCTCTCTGGATGCCCTGAATACGCTGGTCATGGATGAAGCCGATCGTATGCTGGATATGGGCTTTAGCGACGCGATCGATGATGTGATCCGCTTTGCACCACCTTCACGTCAGACGCTGTTGTTTTCAGCAACCTGGCCGGAAGCGATTGCCGCTATCAGTGGTAGGGTGCAGCAAAATCCGTTAACGATCGAGATTGATACAGTTGATGCGTTACCCGCCATCGAACAGCAATTTTTTGAAACTTCTGCGCACGGCAAAATTGCGTTACTGCAAAAATTGCTTAGTCAGCATCAGCCGGCATCATGCGTTGTTTTTTGCAATACCAAAAAAGATTGTCAGTCAGTTTGCGATGCGCTGAACGCGGCAGGACAAAGTGCACTGTCGTTACATGGTGATCTTGAACAGCGCGATCGTGATCAAACTCTGGTTCGTTTTGCGAACGGAAGCGCTCGCGTACTGGTTGCAACCGATGTTGCTGCGCGAGGCCTCGATATTAAATCACTTGAGCTGGTAGTTAACTTCGAACTGGCATGGGATCCGGAAGTCCATGTACACCGTATCGGACGTACGGCGCGTGCCGGTAACAGCGGGCTGGCTATCAGTTTCTGTGCGCCGGAAGAGGCTCAACGTGCCAATATTCTTTCCGAAATGTTACAGCTGAAGCTGAACTGGCTGCCTGCACCAGGCAATAGCGCAATCGTGCCGCTTGAAGCCGAAATGGCAACGCTGTGTATTGACGGTGGTAAAAAGGCAAAAATGCGTCCAGGAGATGTTTTAGGGGCACTGACCGGAGATATCGGTCTGGATGGCGCTGATATAGGCAAGATTGCCGTTCATCCGGCGCATGTTTATGTCGCCGTTCGCCAGGCTGTAGCGCATAAAGCATGGAAGCAATTGCAAGGCGGTAAAATCAAAGGCAAAACTTGCCGGGTTCGTCTACTGAAATAAATGTCGTGCCGGAGCGCCTGATGGCGCACAGCCTGAAGGCCTACAGACGCTCACGCGCTTTGTAGGCCTGATAAAACGAGTCGTAAATTACTTCACTTCCACAACGTTCAGTCGTAACTCATCCAGTTGATTGTCATCTTCTTCTGGCTGCCAGCCGGCGGGTTGCAGCGGGATATCTTCACGATCAAAAGCCAGGTCGCCACCGTCCACGACTTCTGAACCATGTTTAATGCCTTTGAAATCGAAAAGATTGATATCGCTAAGGTGTGAAGGCACAACGTTTTGCATCGCGCTAAACATGGTTTCAATACGCCCTGGATAACGTTTGTCCCAGTCGCGCAGCATATCGGCGATCACCTGGCGCTGCAGGTTAGGCTGTGAACCGCAAAGGTTACACGGAATAATCGGGTAGCCCTTGGCTTCGGCGAAACGCTCGATGTCTTTTTCTCGGCAGTAGGCTAACGGGCGGATCACGATGTGCTTACCATCATCGCTCATCAGTTTCGGCGGCATGCCTTTCATTTTCCCGCCATAAAACATGTTCAAAAACAGCGTTTGCAGAATATCATCGCGATGGTGCCCCAACGCAATTTTCGTGGCGCCTAATTCTGTTGCAGTGCGGTACAGGATACCGCGGCGCAGGCGGGAGCAAAGAGAACAGGTGGTTTTACCTTCAGGAATTTTATCTTTGACGATACCGTAGGTATTCTCTTCGACGATTTTATATTCAACGCCAAGCTGTTCCAGATACTCCGGCAAAACATGCTCCGGGAATCCAGGCTGTTTCTGGTCAAGGTTAACAGCAACCAGAGAAAAACTGATTGGTGCGCTCTGCTGTAAGTTACGCAGAATTTCCAGCATGGTGTAGCTGTCTTTCCCACCGGAAAGGCAAACCATAATACGATCGCCATCTTCTATCATATTGAAGTCGGCAATAGCTTCGCCCACGTTACGGCGCAGACGCTTTTGTAATTTGTTCAGGTTGTATTGTTCTTTCTTGCTAAAATCTTGATTTTGCGACATTTAGTAGAGGCTCAATTCATAGTGTGGCATCAGAAGCGTATGCATCACGCCGGATAGTCCGGCAAAAAGAAGTCTGATATAAAAACTGTGGCGTGTATGGTACGGATAAGCGGGAAAAATGTCAGCACATTTAGGTCAGGAATCGTGGGGTAAAAGGGTGAGAAATGAAAAGCCCGCAGCGATGTGCGGGCCAAACAGCTTAGCGAACAACCAGAACGGAACACTCCGCATGACGTACTACGGCAGCGGCGTTAGAACCCAGCAGGTAAGTGGTGATGTCCGGGCGGTGAGAGGCAATAATCACCATATCTGCCGGTAATTTTTTTGCTATCTCCAGAATTTTGTCTTTTGGTGCACCTTCAGCAACATGCACCTGTACTCTGTCAGTCGGGATATTGAACTTCTTGATAATCTCTTCCAGTTGAGATTTTGCTTCGGCTTTCAGATCGTCCATGGCCGGTAACTCTGCCGAGTAGGCCAGTCCCAGAGAAGCATAATAGGGCAATGACGGAATGACGGTCAAAAAATGAACCTGCGCATCGTCAATTTTTGCCTCAGCTTCAACATGGGCAATAACGCGTTGAGTTAATTCTGAGTCTGAAATATCGATGGGTACAAGAATCGTTCTGTTCATAAAACCTCCTGTTTAAGTATCCATCTAAAGCTTACCGCGTAATGGCACTTTATGTACAATGACAGAGGTCACATTTTGGCATCACTTTATTTTGATTTCAGGAAATTTGCCTTTTATTACTCCATCGTAAAACCGGCCTTTAGACACTACTTTCAGGAAATCGCGAAAAACACGGACTGGGACATGCTGATATTGCAGCGTACCCATCTGGTGAAACCTAATTTCAAGCGTGAAGGAGGATTCGTCATAACCGACGGATGCAATACGAGATGATTTGACGGGGTGATGATTCATTGCGGGCATCCTCTACGACAGCACTTAATGCAATATATCATCTATCAAAGAAACGTTTTAACGCAACAGATATAATGTTTTGATCCAGATAAAACAGAATTACCATAAAAAGAATGGCCCGCTGTTTCCAGCGGGCTGACAAACTTAGAACTGATAAACCAGACCCAGTGCTACAACGTCATCAGTGGTGATACCGTTGTTTGCATAGAAGCTGTCATCTTCGTCCAGCAGGTTGATTTTATAATCAACGTAGGTGGACATATTTTTATTGAAGTAGTAAGTCGCGCCAATGTCAGCGTATTTAACCAGATCTTTGTCACCGTCAGTTGCGTTCAGATCCTGACCTTTAGACATCAGGAAAGAAACTGCCGGACGCAGACCAAAGTCGAACTGGTACTGTGCAGTGACTTCAAAGTTCTGAGTTTTATTAGCGATGGTGTTGCTAGCGTCACCGTTACTGTCGCCGTACGGAGTCATGTTACGGGTTTCAGAGTACATGGTTGCCAGGTAGATGTTGTTGGCATCATATTTCAGACCAGCAGTCCATGCGTCAGCTTTATCGCCGCCAGCAGTAGAGTGGTTGACCTGGTCATTCGTGCGGTCAGAAGAGGTGTATGCCGCACCGAAGCTTACGCCCATACCCAGATCGTAGGTTGAGGAGATACCGAAGCCGTCACCGTTGGAGTTCTTCATGTTACGGTCGCCGCCATTACCCGTACCTTCCTGCTCCGGGGACTGGTTTTCGTTAGCGCCCTGGTACTGCAGTGCAAAGTTCAAGCCGTTTACCAGACCGAAGAAATCAGTGTTGCGGTAGGTTGCAACGCCATTCGCACGACCGGTCATGAAGTTATCAGCTTTGGTGTAAGAGTCGCCACCGAATTCTGGCAGCATATCGGTCCAGCCTTCTACGTCGTACAGTACGCCGTAGTTACGACCGTAGTCGAATGAACCGTAGTCGCCAAATTTCAGACCAGCAAATGCCAGACGAGTGAAGCTGTTGCCATGGTCGCTTTCAGTCGTGTTAGCGTTAACCTGATATTCCCACTGACCGAAACCAACCAGTTGGTCGTTGATCTGAGTTTCACCTTTGAAACCCAGACGCATATAAGTCTGATCGCCATCATTGTTAGCGTCATCAGAGAAATAGTGCAGACCATCTACTTTACCGTAGAGATCTAATTTATTGCCGTCTTTATTATAAACTTCAGCAGCGTGAGCAGCGCCAGCAGCTAACAGGGCAGGAATTACGAGAGCCAATACTTTTCTGTTCATTGAAATAATCCTTTAGTTTTTTTATTTACCTGTGACTACCCATATAGGGAGTAAAAGCATGCTAAAGGAGAAGTTCCGTAAAGAGATAAATATGAATTGTTACGCCTTAAGTAAAACCTTAAGCAAATAATACTACAGAAATGATGATAATTATCGTGAATGTATTGAAGTTAAATATATAAAATTAAAATTATACAAGTCAATTTTGTTGGGATATTCTGCGCAGGTTATATGCCTTTATTGTCACGTTTTATTTTTCGTTGGGGAATTAGTAGAAATATTGATTAGCCAGCGAATAAATTGACAAGCCCGAACAACTGTTCGGGCTTTTTTTTGACTTCAGGCTACTACTTACCTAAACGTTTTAATCGGTACTGCTCTTTTCTGCTTTTCCTGCCAGTTGCGCGAGGAAGTCATAGCGTTTTTGCAAATCAGCCGTAGCATCCTTCCACAGTTGTTCAGCAACCTCAGGCTGCTGAGCGTTAAGACGGCGGAAACGCTGCTCATTCATCAGCGTCTCAGCCAGTGCGTCTGACGGAGGACGAGAGTCAAGAGCCAGCGGCAGTTTCCCTTCGTCAGCACGACGCGGATCAAAGCGGTACAGTGGCCAGAATCCGGTCGCCGTGAGCTGACGCATTTGATCGTGGCTCAGGGCAAGATCGTAACCGTGCTCTTCACAAGGACTATACGCAATAATCAGCGACGGGCCCGGGTATGATTCAGCTTCCTGAATAGCTTTCACCGTTTGATTCAACTGCGCGCCTAAAGAGATCTGTGCGACATAAACATGACCGTACATCATCATACTTACACCGAGATCTTTACGGGCTTTACGCTTACCATGTTCGCCAAATTTGGTGACGGCACCAAGAGGCGTAGCTTTTGACGCTTGCCCACCCGTATTGGAGTAGCACTGGGTATCCAGCACCAGGATGTTAACGTTTTCGGTAAGGCTTAAGACGTGGTCCAGGCCGCCAAAGCCAATGTCATAGGCCCAGCCATCACCACCAATCAGCCAGATGGATTTCTCAACCAGTGCGTCGGCGTCGGTTAACAGTTGCTGTGCACCGTCAACACCTTGTAGATGCTGGCGCAACGCTGCAACCTGTTCACGACGAACCTCAGGTGTTGCTTCAGCGTGCAGGGCCTCATTCAGCTCCGCCGGGATTTTATCAGCAAACTGCTCCAGTAAACGCATTACACGCACACGATGCTGATCCACCGTTAAACGGAAACCCAGACCAAATTCGGCATTATCTTCAAACAGTGAGTTAGCCCACGCCGGTCCCCGACCATTGGCATCGGTGGTATATGGCGTTGAGGGCAGGTTACCGCCATAAATCGATGAACAACCGGTCGCGTTAGCGATCAGCATGCGATCGCCGTACAGCTGCGTAAGCAATTTAATATACGGTGTTTCACCGCAGCCAGAACAGGCTCCGGAATATTCAAACAGTGGGGTAATCAACTGAGAAGTACGAATATCGATACGTTCCAGTTTGCTGCGGTCAATCTCAGGAAGATTGAGGAAGAAGTCATAGTTCACTTTTTCTTCTTCAACATGCTCAAGGCGGGACATCATATTGATGGCCTTGATCTCCGGATTCTGGCGATCTTTTGCCGGGCACACTTCAACGCAAAGATTACAGCCGGTACAGTCTTCTGGCGCGACTTGCAGTACATACTTCTGACCGCGCATATCGCGTGATTTTACATCCAGTGAATGCAGACTGGCAGGGGCATTTTCCAGCGCTTCCGGCGAAACCACCTTGGCACGGATTGCCGAGTGCGGACAGGCGGCAACACAGTGGTTGCACTGGGTGCACAGCTCTTCTTTCCAGATAGGGATCTCTTCGGCGATATTGCGTTTTTCCCAGCGCGTGGTACCCATCGGCCAGGTGCCGTCCGGCGGAAGTGCTGATACGGGCAGGGCATCTCCCAGACCGGCGAGCATAGCGGCGGTCACGGTTTTAACAAAGTCAGGGGCCGCATCAGAAACAACCGGAGGGCGATTGGCGCTGTGAGGGTCTACCGGCTGCAACGCCACTTCGGCGACGGATTCACGTGCCAGCGCCAGCGCCTGCCAGTTACGTTCAACCAGGTCCTGACCTTTGCTGCTGTAGCTTTTCGCGATCGCGCCCTGCAGTTCCGCCAGTGCGCTGTCGCCAGGTAAAATTTGCGTCAAATGGAAGAATGCCATTTGCATGACGGTGTTGATTCGCGCCGCCAGGCCACACTCGCGAGCGATTTTAGCCGCATTAATCACGTAAAAACGTGCTTTCTTCTGATTAAGTACTGCCTGAACTTCCTGCGGCAGGCGCGCCCAGACTTCATCGACACTGTATGGCGTATTGAGCAGGAAAATACCGCCAGGCTTCAGTCGCTCCGCCATTTGATACTTATCAATAAACTGCAGTTGATGGCAGCCAACGAAATCTGCCTGCGAAACCAGATAGGCTGAACGAATAGGTTGCTCGCTGACGCGTAAATGGGAAACTGTCAGACCACCCGCTTTTTTCGAGTCGTAGACGAAGTAACCCTGTGCATACCATGGCGTAGAGTTGCCGATAATTTTGATGTTATTTTTGGTGGCAGACACACTGCCGTCGCTGCCCAGTCCGTAAAACAGGGCTTCGAGTTTAGCGGTACCGGGTAGGGTGTTTTCCGGCAGAGGGAGCGACAGATTCGTTACATCATCATAGATGCCGACCGTAAAGCGTGGTTTCGGTTTAGCGTTGTTCAACTCATTAAACACCGCCATTACACAATCCGGGCCAAACTCTTTCGAAGAAAGACCATAGCGACCACCAATAACGCGCGGCAACGTTTCTCGCTCACCGCAGTTAAACGCTTCGGCAAGCGCTGTCATGACATCCAGATACAACGGTTCAGCCTGTGCGCCAGGCTCTTTTGTGCGATCCAGTACAGCGACACTGCGTGCCGTTTCTGGGAGGGCCTGCAGTAAATGTCTGGCAGAGAATGGGCGGAACAGACGCACTTTGAGCACGCCGACTTTTTCGCCGCGAGTAAGTAACTCTTCCACGACTTCTTCGCAGGTTCCAATCGCAGAGCCCATCAAAATAATGACGCGTTCTGCCAGTGGATGACCAAAGTATTCAAACGGCTGGTATTGGCGGCCCGTCGCGGCAGCGAAATCGTTCATCGCCTGCTCGACGTGATCATAGACCGCGTTGTACCACGGGTTAGTGGCTTCACGAGACTGGAAATAGGTATCCGGGTTAGCCGATGTTCCGCGAATAACCGGATGTTCCGGATTAAGTGCACGGGAACGATGGGCATCAATCTCCGTCTGCGGCATCAGTCCGAGGATCGTGTCATCGGCCAGCGGTACAATCTTATTGATTTCATGCGATGTGCGGAAACCATCAAAGAAATGAATAAAAGGAACTCGGCTTTTCAGCGTAGCAATTTGCGAAATCAGCGCAAAATCCTGAGCTTCCTGTACGCTGCTGGCGCACAGCATGGCGCAGCCCGTCTGCCGAACGGCCATTACGTCCGAATGGTCGCCAAAGATAGACAGTGCATGAGTGGCAATGGTGCGGGCAGCAACGTGCAGCACAAATGGCGTCAGCTGACCGGCCAGTTTGTACAACGTCGGGATCATCAGCAACAGACCTTGCGATGAGGTAAACGACGTAGAGAGCGCACCGGTCTGCAATGCACCGTGAACAGTTGCAATAGCACCGCCTTCAGACTGCATTTCCACTACGCGTGGGGTATCCCCCCAGACATTTTTAAGCCCGTTCCCGGCCCAGGCATCAGCCTGTTCTGCCATCGTCGAACTGGGCGTAATCGGGTAGATGGCGATAACCTCGCTGGTACGAAATGCGACCGAAGCAACCGCACCATTACCGTCAATTGTGATCATACTGACACCCTTACATTGCGCAAAAAGGGGACTCGCGAAACAGTTGCGAGTCCTGTAATTATCTTTCTATTTTAGCAAATGCCATCCGGACACATTTTCGCTTTTGTGTCCCTGGAATAAAGAGAATGAATGGTTTGATCAAAGGAGTAGCCAAAAAATTGGCAGGAAATGTAAATGATACGCATAAATGCGCATCTTGCCTCTCGACGTCAGTGTTTCTGCTGCCTATTATTTATGGCTGTGTCGTTTGGTTAATATTCAGAGGGGAGTGAAATGCGCGCAGCGTTTTGGGTAGGGTGTGCCGCGTTATTATTATCGGCTTGCAGCAGTGAACCCGTTCAGCAGGCAACGGCCGCACACGTCGCACCAGGTATGAGAGCAGCAATGTCCAGTTCCGGAGAAGCTAACTGCGCTATGATTGGTGGTTCACTTTCTGTTGCCCGTCAACTGGATGGTTCAGCCATCGGGATGTGTGCATTACCCAACGGCAAACGCTGTAGTGAGCAGTCGCTTGCCGCAGGAAGCTGTGGAAACTACTGAGTTTCCGTATTGACTACATTAAATCAGCCAGTTTATACGTCAGAGTTTGTTCGGCTGTCGCCAGTGTTAGCTGGTTAGCCGTCAAATCGACCTGTGCACCTTGCTCAAACATCTTGCTGACAATGCCATCGAGCGCGTTCAGCTGTGGGTCGGCGCACATCATGCGGGTCATTGCCAGGTTTTTCACCTTCAGTTCGCCGTCGGACAGTTTGCCCTGACCGGTAAATTGGTTACACATTTTGCCTGACACCGTCATGTTTTCGCCAAAACTTAATTCGGGCTGATTCTTTGCAACGGTTATCGGTTTGCCATTCACACTTTCCAGAACGAAACGGTGGTGCTGTAACTGTTCGCGATTGACGGAAACCTTTCCATTGCTCGCACAGCCAGCCATAAGCATGCTGAGCGCAATCAACGTGACAACTTTCTTCATTGAATTTCTCTACATTCGTGATGTGAATACAATCAGTATAATAATGATATCGCCGGATATATCATCAGGGGTTATCTGAAAATGCTCCCCTGATAGCAGGGGAGCAAAGCGGTCAGAAGAGGGCGTTCGGGCAGGTTTCGCCTTTGGAAATTTGTGCCAGGTTCTGCAACGTTGTTTCAGAGATACTGATCAACGCTTCGGCCGTCAGGAACGCCTGATGCCCGGTAAACAGCACGTTGTGGCAGGCAGACAAGCGGCGGAACACATCATCCTGAATGACATCGTTAGATTTATCTTCAAAGAAGAGATCGCGTTCATTTTCATACACATCCATACCCAAAGAACCAATTTTCTGGTTTTTCAGGGCATCAATAGCCGCCTGTGAGTCGATCAGCGCACCACGACTGGTGTTGACAATCATCACGCCATTCTTCATTTGTTCAAAGGCTTCGTGGTTGAGCAGATGATAATTTTCCGGCGTTAACGGGCAGTGCAGGGAAATGACATCCGACTCCGCAAACAGTGTTTTGAGATCGACATATTCAACGCCTAATTCCAGGGCTGCGGCACTTGGATATGGATCAAAGGCCAGCAGACGCATACCAAAGCCTTTCAGGATCCTCAGTGCGGCAATACCAATTTTACCGGTACCGATCACCCCAGCCGTTTTGCCGTACATAGTGAAGCCGGTCAGCCCTTCAAGAGAAAAGTTGGCATCACGGGTACGCTGATAAGCACGATGAATTCGGCGGTTTAATGTCATCATCATGCCGATCGCATGTTCTGCGACCGCTTCAGGTGAATACGCCGGCACACGAACAACCTGCAGACCCAGCTCTTTGGCCGCATCCAGATCGACGTTGTTAAATCCGGCGCAGCGCAGGGCGATGTACTTAACACCATGGTTTTTCAATTCTTCCAGAACCGGGCGGCTGCCATCGTCGTTAACGAAGATACATACGGCTTCGCAGCCATGGGCTGTTTTGGCCGTCTTTTCCGTAAGCAGAAAGTCAAAGAATTCAAGTTCAAAACCAAAAGCCTCGTTAACCTGCTGCAGGTACTTCTTGTCGTACTGTTTTGTACTATAGATGGCGAGTTTCATAAGACTTTCTCCAGTGATTTTAAAATCACATTAATCCAATTCAAATTATTTTACAAAATCCAAAAAATAATTGATAGTCATAGATATAGTGAATAATTCCAGAGCATCTCTTGTTAGTGTGGGCATGTTAGTCAATTTCAACAACTGACTAATTTTTATCTTCCCAGTGCCTGACAATCTGCGCTCTGTTTACTTTGCTCGTCCACCGCTGCCTGGTTTTCTGTTAGATAGATAGCACAACACTTTTACCAATGAGCAATTGATACATTGAGCAGTGGAATAAGGGACAGGCGCAGATGGTACTTGGTCATACTCGCCATGCGGTTTTTATGATTAAGCATATGATTAGTCGATAATTCTTTGACTCATGCCAGTTCTATAAATATTACGTATATTTAAGGAGCATCTATTCTTAAGGTGGGCATATGTAGCTAAACATGCCACAATACTGGCCTAAACCGGCTTAAATTTTCGCGAAATCAGGACATTAACTACCCATGAAGGGTAAATATAAAGCCGCTCTGGCACTACTCTTATTATTGATCCTCATGCCGCTGACGTTGTTGATGACGCTTGGCCTGTGGGTTCCGACGCTGGCAGGCATTTGGTTGCCCGTCGGTACGCGCATCGCACTGGATGAGAGCCCACGGCTAACCCGGCATGGGCTACATATTCCACAACTCCGTTATCTGGTCGATGACTGCCCACTGGCGAAAATTACGCAGGCGGATCTGTCACATCCCAGCCGCTGGTTGCTGAACGTCGGGGCTATTGAACTGGATTCAGCCTGTCTGGCCAAACTGCCGCAAACGGAACCTTCTCCCGCCGCACCTAAAACGCTGGCGGAGTGGCAATCCATGTTGCCCAATACCTGGATTAACATCGACAAACTCATCCTTTCTCCGTGGCAGGAGTGGCAGGGCAAGCTGTCACTGTCGTTGACGCCCACCAGCCAACAGCTTCGCTACCAGGGTGACAAAGTCAAATTTCAGGGGCGTCTCCACGGTCAAAATCTGACGGTCAATGAACTTGATGTTGCCGCATTTGAAGATCAGCCGCCGGTGAAACTGGTGGGTGAATTCACGATGCCACTGGTTCCTGACGGCCTGCCGATCAGCGGGCATGTGGTCGCCACTCTCAGCCTGCCGCAGGAACCCTCTCTGGTGGATGCGGAGCTGGAATGGCAGGAAAATCGTGGACAACTGATCGTAATGGGACGAGGCAATGCCGATCCTCTGCTCGATCTTCCGTGGGAAATCACCCGCCAGCAACTGACTATCAGCGACGGTCGCTGGAACTGGCCTTATCAGGGATTTCCGTTAAGCGGTCGGCTGGGTGTGAAAGTTGAAAACTGGCAGGCTGGCCTGGAAAACGCGGTGGTGAGCGGGCGATTAAATGTACTGACACAAGGTGATGCAGGTAAAGGTAACGCTGTCCTGACCATCGGCCCTGGCAAACTCGCCATGGATAATAGCGAGATGCCATTACAGTTAACCGGCGAAGCAAAACAGGGCGATCTTATTTTTTATGCGGTGCTACCCGCACGGCTCAGTGGAAGCCTCAATGATCCGCAACTGATTTTTGAACCTGGGGCGTTGCTGCGTTCCCGCGGACGCGTTATTGACTCTCTGGATATTGACGAAATTCGCTGGCCACTGGCGGGAGTGAAGGTCACTCAGCGCGGTGTTGATGGTCGATTGCAGGCCATTTTACGTGCCCATGAAAACAAGATGGGGGGATTTGAACTGCATCTTGATGGTCTGGCCAATGATTTCCTCCCTGACGCTGGCCGCTGGCAGTGGCGTTACTGGGGTACAGGGGGATTTACGCCGATGCACGCCCGCTGGGACGTGGCGGGCAAGGGTGAATGGCACGATAACACCCTCAAACTTTTTGACCTTTCTACCGGGTTCGACCAACTGCAATACGGCACGATGAAAGTGGAAACGCCACGTCTGATCATGGATCAACCGATTGTGTGGGTGCGGGACCCGGCAAAACCAACATTCAGCGGCGCGTTGTCACTGGATGCCGGAAAAACCACCTTTACGGGCGGAAGCGTTCTGCCACCATCAACCCTGAAATTCAGTGTTGATGGGACCGATCCGACGGTATTCCAGTTCAAAGGGCAGCTTCATGCAGGGGCAATTGGTCCTGTACAGTTAAACGGGCGCTGGGATGGTGTCCGCCTGCGTGGACAGGCCTGGTGGCCAAAACAATCACTCACTGTTTTCCAGCCGCTGGTTCCTCCTGACTGGAAAATGAACCTGCGCGAAGGGGAACTGTATGCACAGGTTGCTTTCTCCGCCGCCCCGGAACAGGGCTTTGAGGCGGGCGGTCATGGGGTATTAAAAGGCGGTAGCGCCTGGATGCCAGATAACCAGATCAATGGTGTCGATTTTGTGCTGCCGTTTCGTTTTAGTGAAGGAGCGTGGCAACTGGGCACACGCGGACCGATTTCACTACGTATTGCGGAAGTCGTGAATCAGGTTACAGCGAAAAATATTACCGCCGACCTGCAGGGAGGATATCCCTGGAGCGAAGATAATCCTTTACTGCTCAGCAATGTCAGCGCCGAGTTGTTAGGAGGTAAAGTCATCATGCAGCAATTGCGTATGCCTCAGCACGATCCGGCCTTAGTCCGAGTGCAAAATATCTCTTCCAGCGAACTTATCAGCGCGGTTAATCCCAAACAGTTTGCCATGTCTGGACCGGTCAGCGGCGCGCTGCCTCTGTGGCTGAATAATGAAAAATGGATTATCAAAGACGGCTGGCTTACCAATCCTGGACCGATGACGTTGCGTATCGACAAAGATACTGCGGATGCCGTCGTTAAAGACAACATGGCGGCTGGAGCGGCGATTAACTGGCTGCGCTATATGGAAATAACCCATTCCTGGACGAAAATAAATCTGGATAACCTGGGTGTATTAACGATGCAGGCAACCGTCACTGGCAATAGTCGGGTGGATGGCAAAGTGGGAACGGTGAATTTGAATTACAACCACGAAGAAAACGTATTTACGTTATGGCGCAGTTTGCGTTTTGGCGACAATTTACAGGCATGGCTCGAGCAAAATGCAACGCTGCCAGAAACCCATTGCCCGGAAGGCAAGGAATGTGAGGAACAACCATGAAAACAATAGCTGCCATGCTGGGACTTCTGGCGTCATCTCTGCTGGCGGGGTGTACTCCGCGTATTGAAGTGGCGGCCCCCAAAGAACCCATCACCATCAATATGAACGTCAAAATCGAGCATGAAATCCATATCAAAGTCGATAAAGATGTCGAGAGTTTGCTGAAATCACGCAGTGACTTGTTCTGAGGTGAAGATGAAAAGATCACTTAACGTATTCATTCTTATTTTGAGTTTGCTGAGTGCCAACGCGTTTGCATTAACGCTGGGTGAAGCCCGAACTCAGGGGCGGGTTGGCGAAACGCTTAACGGCTATCTCGTGGCATTGAAAACCGATGCTGAAACCCAGACGCTGGTGAGTGAAGTGAATAAAGCTCGCAATGCCAGCTATCAGCAACTTGCTGAAAGTAACAACATCCCGGTTGATGAAGTGGCAAAGATGGCTGGACAGAAACTGGTTGCTCGTGCCAAACCGGGCGAATACGTGCAGGGCATTAACGGTAAATGGTTGAAAAAATAATCGCCCGTCTGTTCAGAGGATCCGGTTTTACTTTAACCAACAAGCGTATTTGACGGGCAATGATCCATTGCTCCACTATAATCAAACCGACAAATTATCAAGGAGTGATGATGACGCTTTATCAGATAAAGCCTGCCTTTCAGGCGCTTTTACGCCCGGTAATGTTCTGGCTATACAAAAAAAACGTTACTGCTAATCACGTCACACTTGCAGCGATGGTGCTTTCTTTTGTGACAGGAGCGGTACTGTTTCTTTTCCCTCAACCTGAATTATTTGTTCTCCTGCCGATCGTGCTGTTTGTGCGGATGGCGCTCAATGCGCTGGACGGGATGCTGGCACGTGAGTGCAATCAAAAGTCACGTCTGGGCGCCATTCTCAATGAGACCGGGGATATTCTTTCAGACCTTGCGCTTTATCTACCCTTTATGTTGCTCCCGGCCAGCAATGTACTGTTGGTGATAGTGATGCTGTTCTGCGCAGTGATGACGGAATTTTGCGGCGTGCTGGCACAAACTATCAATGGAGTGCGCAGCTATGCCGGGCCGCTGGGCAAAAGCGACAGAGCGCTGGTGTTCGGCGCATGGGGACTGGCGTTGACGCTATGGCCTCAACTTGTACAGTGGAATAACGCCGTCTGGGGTGTTGCAACGCTGTTGCTGTTATGGACGGCGATCAACCGCTGTAAGAGTGCATTACGCGATGAGGTGGTGGAATGATGCTGCTGGAAAAGTCGCTTGCCGTTATTTTTTCTCTGCTACTTATTGCGACACTGATCAACGGATTACTTGTATGGCTACGTCCAGGTAAAGACTGGCGGGAACTGACGCTGCGTATTCGCACCTGGTGGGTGATCATTATTCTGTTTTCGCTGGCTATCTTAAGCCCCCACTGGCTGGCGTTGACTTTTTTTGCGCTGGTAAGCTTTATGGCGTTAAAGGAATTTTTAACACTGGCACCATCGCGCCATACCGATCGCATGCCGCTGTTGTGGATGTTTGTTGCTATCCCTGTTAACTACTGGCTGATTGGCATCAACTGGTACGGCATGTTTGTGGTGTTTATCCCGGTGTATGCTTTTTTATTCTTACCCGTACGGATGGTGATTGCTGGCGACACCCAGGGATTTCTGCGTTTTGCCTCACAGCATCACTGGTGCCTGATGACTACCGTGTTTGCATTCAGTCACGTTGCGTTCCTGCTGGTGCTGCCCGCTGACGGTATGCAAACAGGAGCACTGCTGGTGCTTTTCCTCGTCGGCTTAACGGAATTCAACGACATTGCGCAGTACCTGTGGGGAAAATCGATTGGCCGCATCAAAGTGATGCCTAAAGTCAGCCCTAATAAAACCCTGGCGGGACTGATCGGTGGTGTAGCAACCACTACGCTCGCGGCAGCACTACTGGGACCGTTAATGACGCCGCTAAGCGTACCTTTATCGCTGCTGGCGGGGTGCATTATCGGTGTCACTGGTTTTTGTGGGGACGTTGTGATGTCGGCTATTAAGCGGGATATCGGGGTGAAAGACAGCGGCACGCTGTTACCCGGTCACGGCGGTATCCTCGACAGGCTCGATTCCCTGATCTTCACCGCCCCCGTGTTTTTCCATTTCATTCGCTATTTTTGCTACTAACTTATGATGAGCTCATTTCTGCGAACGCTGTTTACATTGTGCATCGTCTGGCCGGTTATTTGGCTATGGCTTGGGCTGCGCGTCAGACACCGGGAGCGCTTGCCAACTCGTGGCCCGGCTATCGTGGTAGCAAATCACAACAGCCATATGGATGTTTTCGCGCTGCTTTCACTATTTCCGCTCCGCCGCCAGGCATCTGTTCATCCGGTGGCCGCCGCTGATTATTTTTTGCGTAATAAAGCGATGGCCTGGTTCGCTCTCAATATTCTCAACATTATTCCCATTTCACGTAAGGGCGGTGAAGCTAACCCACTGGCACAGTGCGAACAGGCATTACGTGAAGGTAAGATCCTGATCCTTTTTCCAGAAGGTACGCGTGGCGAACCAGGAAAGCTTTCACCGCTAAAATCAGGGTTGTGGCATCTGAGTCAGCGTGCGCCGGAAGTCCCAATTATTCCCGTCTGGCTGCGCGGTACGGAGCACGTCATGGCGAAGGGGAATCGCATTCCTCTGCCGCTATTTATTGACGTCAATATTGGTGAGACGTTGCGCTTTCAGAGCGACAAACGCGTCTTCATGGATGATCTCAAACAGCAGCTTTTGCAGCTACAGCAACAAACGACAGGAAAGCCTCCTCATGACTGACATGCGAGCGCCAGACGAACGATGGTTTTTGACCAGTGACAACACCGGGTTGTTTTATCGCCACTGGCCGGCATTATCGGCAGGCCCTGTTTCAAAAGTAATTGTTCTGTTTCACCGTGGACACGAACATTCCGGGCGTCTGCAGCACATCGTTGATGAGCTGGCGATGCCGGATACCGCATTCTATGCCTGGGACGCACGAGGTCACGGACACTCTCCGGGACAGCGTGGCTATAGCCCGTCGCTGGCACGTTCGGTGCAGGATGTCGAAGAGTTCGTGCGTTTTGCCGCTGCGGACAGTCAGGCCGCAATGGAAGATGTGGTGGTGGTAGCGCAAAGCGTTGGCGCGGTATTAGCCGCAACCTGGGTTCATGATTATGCGCCAGACATTCGTGGACTGGTATTGGCGTCTCCGGCGTTTAAAGTCAAATTGTATGTGCCATTTGCCCGCCCAGGGCTGGCGTTAATGCATCGCCTGCGTGGCCTGTTTTTTGTTAACTCCTACGTTAAAGGGAAGTATCTGACGCACGATCCCGAACGCGTGGCAAGCTTCAATCAGGATACGCAAATCACCCGGGCAATCGCGGTGAACATTCTGCTGGATCTCTACAGGACGGCAGAGCGAATAGTCAGCGATGCCGCCGCCATTACGTTACCGGTGCAGTTGCTTGTTTCAGGGGACGATTTTGTTGTGCATCGTCAGCCACAGATCGATTTTTACCAGCGTCTGCGAAACCCACTTAAGGAACTGCACGTGTTGCCGGGGTTTTATCACGATACGCTGGGGGAGAAAGACCGACATCTGGCGTTCGACAAAATGCGTAATTTTATTGATACGTTATATGCGAAACCACCCCAGCGTTTTGATTACAGCAATGAGGATCGCTGGAGTCCTGGGGCCGATAGCTGGCGGATGTTAAACGGGGGGCCGGCTCCTTATTCTCTCGATGATATTGCCTATCGTGGTTTGCGCTACGGGATGAAACTACTGGGAACACAATCGACAGGTGTTCGCCTTGGATTTGAAACCGGTTTTGACTCGGGCAGTACGCTTGATTATGTCTATCGTAACCAGCCTCAGGGCAGCAGTTCGCTGGGGCGTTTAATTGATAAGAACTACCTGAATAGCGTCGGCTGGAAAGGGATACGCCAGCGTAAGATCCATTTGCAGATGCTGATTCGTCAGGCTGTTGCGCGGCTCGCAGAGCAGGGCACACCCGTTAATGTGGTCGATATCGCTGCCGGACACGGGCGCTATGTACTTGATGCGCTCGAAGGTGAAACGGCGGTGAACGCGATCTTATTGCGTGATTACAGCGATCTGAATGTGAATAAAGGAAGGGAAATGATCGCCAGCAGAGGAATGGCTGACATCGCCCGTTTCGAGCAAGGCGATGCCTTCAATCGCCAACAGCTGGCGTCTCTCGAACCCCGACCTACGCTGGGGATCGTCTCTGGCCTGTACGAGCTTTTCCCCGAAAATTCGCTGGTACAGAATTCTCTGGCCGGACTGGCGGATGCAATAGCGCCGGGTGGTGTACTGATTTACACCGGACAGCCCTGGCATCCACAGCTAAAAACCATCGCATGGTCACTCACCAGCCATAAAGATGGCAAAGCGTGGGTGATGCGCGTGCGCACACAGGGTGAAATGGATGCGCTGGTGCGTGATGCGGGGTTTGATAAGTGTGCGCAGTTGATTGATGAGTGGGGCATTTTCACCGTTTCCATGGCGGTGCGCCGTGGTACCTGAACGTCGTAAGGTTATAGTCCAGGCGATAGGCTGGTTATTGCTACTGGCTCCATTTTTCTTCCTCACTTACGGTAAGGTCAATCAGTTTACCGCCTGGCAGGATGCTCAGTACCATAACGTCGGAAGTGTCGTGTTTAGCTGGGAGTCCGCTATTCCCTTTATTCCGTGGACTATTCTTCCTTACTGGAGCCTGGATCTGTTCTACGGGTTATCGCTGTTTGTCTGTACTACACGTTTCGAACAACGAAGGCTGGTACTACGTCTGGTACTGGCATCGGTTATCGCCTGCGGCGGTTTTTTGCTGTTTCCGCTCCAGTTTAGCTTTACCCGCCCCGAGGTTAGCGGTGCAGCAGGGTGGTTATTTTCTCAGCTCGAGCAGTTCGACTTGCCCTACAACCAGTCTCCATCGTTGCACATTATCCTCTGCTGGCTGCTGTGGCGGCATTTCAGTCGCTACCTTTCTGGTGGTTGGCGCAGGCTGTGCGACGGCTGGTTTTTGCTGATTGCCGTTTCCGTACTGACCACCTGGCAGCACCATTTTATCGATATCATTACCGGACTGGCGGCAGGAATGCTAATTGACTGGATGGTGCCGGAACAACGTCGCTGGCACTGGCAAAAACCGGATACGGTACGTTTGAAGCTGATGCGTCGTTATTTGTTGGGGGCAGCCATATGTTTTATCGCCGGAGCGCTGATAACGCCCTGTTTACTGTGGCCAGCATTATCGTTGTTGATAGTCGGGTATGGCTATGGCGGATTTGGCACAGCAGCCGCAGGTAAAGATCAACTGGGACGGCTGTCGCCACCCGTGTACTGGTTGTTACTTCCTTGGCGCGTAGGGATGTGGCTGTCGATGCGCTGGTTTACCCGCCGCCTGCCAGCGGTGAGCTGTATTGCTGAGGGGGTCTATCTCGGCAGCTTTCCACGCCGGATCCCCGCGCAAAACGCAGTGCTGGACATGACCTTTGAGTTTCCGCGTGGACGCGCCACCGCGTCACGAGCCTATGCTTGTGTACCGATGTTGGATCTGGTTATTCCCAACAAAGCAGAACTGCAACAGGCTGTGGAACGACTGGAGATACTGCGTCAGGAGCAGGGGACTGTACTGGTTCACTGTGCATTGGGACTGTCGCGCAGTGCGATGACCGTCGCGGCGTGGCTTTTGCATTATGGCCATCAGGCGACAGTAGAGCAGGCGGTAGCACATATTCGTCAGCGTCGTCCACAGGTGGTACTGACAGATAAACATCTGGAGATGCTGGAACAATGGCAACAGAAAGTGACAACGTAACACAAAGCGAAGGTATTCAGCGTGATCTGCTGGGGCACACACTGGCAGGCTGGCGTTTTATCCTGCTTTTTTCCCTCTCGCCGATGGTGTGGGTCATCTTCACGGCTCCATCAGGTATCTCTCGCGCCATCGTTGCGCTGTTGTGCGCTATCGTCTGGTTTGGTTGCTGGAGAATGTGGCTTGATGGTCGCTATTTTTCGCTCATTGATGCGCAGAACAACGAGCTGGCCGGAGAGGTTCTTGGCGTTATATGGCGGCGTGAAAGGTTAAAGACGCTCACGCTGGCCGAACGTCAGTCAGGCGCACTAAAACAGTGTCGTCAGACGTTTTACATGGTTGCCATTCTGTGGGCTTTCTGGCTGATGCTACTGATTTAGTTTTCACCGGAGCTATTCATCCACAGCGCAATAGTTGCCAAACGGAACTGTACAGATGCTGATATATTTCATCACCGGTTGCGTCCTGGAGTTAACTTATGTGGCTTTTCAAGTGGTATGTCTGGAATCGTTGGGTATTCAAACATTTAAGCAGGGATGTTGCGGAGCCGGAGCAGTTTTTACTCCATTGCTGGGAAGAGAATCTGGCAAAGTGCAGGGATTACTCACTCATCTGGCGTGACATCAATCGTATTCACGGAAAGCAGACAAAGAGATAGGAGTCTATCCCGTCAGGCTCTGAGTGCCGGTTAAAAACCCTCCCACCGGACGGTGAGAGGGGAAATTATCAGGCAGCAACCACGCTATCAATCGCCGCTTTTGCATCAGATTGTGCTTTCGATGCCACTTCCGGACCGTAGGCAATACCTTCAGCGAAGACAACGTTCACGTCGGTGATGCCGATAAAGCCCAGGAAAACATTCAGGTACGGAGTGATCAGATCGGTTGGTGTATCTTTGTGGATACCGCCACGGCTACTCAAAACGATAGCACGTTTACCTGTTACCAGACCTTCAGGTCCTTTCTCGGTATAACGGAAAGTTACCCCGGCGCGGGCAATCAGGTCGAAGTAGTTTTTCAACTGCGTCGGGATGTTGAAGTTATACATCGGGGCGGCGATCACAATGACGTCATGCGCTTTCAGTTCAGCAATCAACTCATCAGACAGCGCCAGCGCTTCTTGTTGACGTGGAGTCAACGGCGCATCGCTCGGGCGCAGAGCACCCACCAGTTCGCCATCCAGTACCGGAACAGGATTTGCAGCCAGGTCACGAACCGTGATCTCGTCAGCAGGGTGTTTTTCACGCCACTGTTCAACAAAATAATCAGACAACTGACCAGACTGAGAGTACCCTGCCAGAATACTGGATTTAAGAACTAATACCTTGCTCATGGGTGATTCCTTATATGTGTTTGAAGGGGATGTGCCCCGTTGCTTGTTGACACTTTATTCACAATCCTGCCGTAGTGATAGCGCAATATATCGAATCCTATGTTCGAAATTATTGAACAACACACGAAAAGCACCGATGTGGTACTCTATACCTATCATCTAAAAGAGATTTAACCCGGCAGAGCACTGCCCTCCAATGCTATGACAGAACAACAGAAATTAACCTTCAACATGTTGCAGCAACAGCTGGATCCACTGATGCTGCGTGACAAACAGCGTTTTTCCCGCCGTCTGCATGGTGTGAAGAAGGTTAAAAATCCTGATGCACAACAGGCCATTTACCAGGAGATGGCGAAAGAGATTGAGCTGGCAGCAGGTAAGGTTGTGCTGCGTGAAGCGGCACGGCCGGATATTACTTACCCGGAAAACCTGCCTGTCAGCCAGAAAAAACAGGATATCCTGGAAGCCATTCGCGACCATCAGGTGGTGATTGTTGCCGGGGAGACGGGTTCCGGTAAAACCACTCAGTTGCCGAAAATCTGTATGGAACTGGGACGCGGAATTAAAGGGTTGATCGGTCATACCCAACCGCGTCGTCTGGCGGCGCGTACCGTGGCTAACCGTATTGCAGAAGAACTGCAGACGGAGCCCGGTGGTTGTATCGGCTATAAAGTTCGTTTCAGCGATCATGTTAGTGATAACACCATGGTCAAGCTGATGACGGACGGTATTCTGCTGGCGGAAATCCAGCAGGACCGCATGCTGATGCAGTACGACACCATCATTATCGATGAAGCTCATGAACGTAGCCTGAATATCGACTTTCTGCTCGGTTATCTTAAAGAGTTGCTGCCACGTCGTCCGGATCTGAAAATTATCATCACTTCTGCGACTATCGATCCTGAACGCTTCTCACGCCATTTTAACAATGCGCCCATTATTGAAGTTTCGGGTCGTACATATCCGGTGGAAGTACGCTATCGCCCGATTGTGGAAGATGCGGATGACACCGAACGCGATCAACTGCAGGCGATTTTTGACGCCGTGGATGAACTGGGACGCGAAAGTCAGGGCGACATTTTGATCTTCATGAGCGGAGAGCGCGAAATTCGCGACACCGCTGATGCGCTGAATAAGCTGGATTTACGCCATACTGAGGTACTACCGCTGTATGCACGTTTGTCTAACAGTGAACAGAACCGTGTTTTTCAGTCGCACAGTGGACGTCGCATAGTGCTGGCAACCAACGTGGCAGAGACCTCGCTGACCGTTCCGGGGATTAAATATGTTATAGATCCCGGTACCGCGCGAATCAGTCGCTATAGCTACCGTACTAAAGTCCAGCGTTTGCCGATTGAACCCGTGTCGCAGGCCTCTGCTAACCAGCGTAAAGGGCGCTGTGGTCGCGTATCAGAAGGGATCTGTATTCGTCTCTATTCCGAAGACGATTTCCTGTCGCGCCCGGAATTTACCGACCCGGAAATTCTGCGTACTAACCTGGCGTCCGTTATTCTGCAAATGACTGCGCTTGGGCTTGGTGATATTGCAGCATTCCCGTTTGTCGAAGCGCCGGATAAACGCAATATTCAGGACGGCGTGCGTCTGCTGGAAGAACTGGGGGCGATCACTACCGATGAACAGCAAACTGCTTACAAGTTAACGCCTTTAGGCCGTCAGTTATCACAACTACCGGTAGATCCGCGTCTGGCACGTATGGTGCTGGAAGCGCAGAAGCATGGTTGCGTGCGAGAAGCAATGATCATTACCTCGGCGCTGTCCATTCAGGATCCGCGAGAGCGTCCGATGGACAAACAGCAGGCATCTGACGAAAAACACCGTCGCTTTCACGATAAAGAGTCCGATTTCCTCGCTTTTGTGAATCTATGGAATTATATCGGTGAGCAGCAAAAAGCGCTGTCATCAAATCAGTTCCGTCGCCAGTGTAAGGTTGATTTCCTTAACTATCTGCGAGTGCGCGAGTGGCAGGATATTTACACTCAATTGCGTCAGGTGGTGAAAGAACTGGGGATCCCGGTCAATAGTGAGCCAGCAGAATACCGTGAGATCCACGTTGCATTGTTGACTGGGTTACTGTCGCATATCGGGATGAAAGATGCCGATAAACAAGAGTTTACTGGCGCGCGTAACGCCCGTTTTTCAATCTTCCCTGGATCCGGTTTATTTAAAAAGCCGCCGAAGTGGACAATGGTGGCGGAACTGGTGGAAACCAGCAGATTGTGGGGACGCATTGCCGCACGTATCGATCCGGAATGGGTGGAACCCGTTGCTCAACATCTGATCAAACGTTCGTACAGTGAACCACACTGGGAGCGCGCGCAAGGTGCGGTCATGGCGACAGAAAAAGTCACCGTTTACGGCCTACCAATTGTTGCTGCCCGTAAGGTGAACTACAGCCAGATCGATCCCGCGCTGTCGCGTGAACTGTTTATCCGTCACGCGCTGGTGGAAGGTGACTGGCAGACACGCCATGCGTTTTTTAGGGACAATCTGAAACTACGTGCGGAAGTGGAAGAGTTAGAACACAAATCGCGCCGCCGCGATATCCTGGTCGATGACGAAACGCTGTTTGAATTTTATGACCAGCGTATCAGCCATGATGTGGTTTCTGCCCGTCATTTTGATAGCTGGTGGAAAAAGGTCAGCCGTGAAACGCCAGATCTGCTCAACTTTGAAAAGAGCATGCTCATCAAAGAGGGGGCGGAAAAAATCAGCAAGCTGGATTACCCGAATTTCTGGCATCAGGGTAATCTCAAACTGCGATTAAGCTATCAGTTCGAACCTGGAGCTGACGCCGACGGTGTGACCGTACATATCCCGCTACCGTTGCTGAACCAGGTGGATGAAAGCGGTTTTGAATGGCAAATCCCTGGGCTGCGCCGTGAATTAGTGATTGCACTGATTAAATCGTTGCCAAAACCAGTGCGCCGTAATTTTGTTCCTGCACCAAATTACGCTGAAGCTTTTTTAGGACGCGTCACGCCGCTCGAACTGCCACTGCTGGACTCACTGGAACGTGAACTGCGCCGGATGACCGGCGTCACCGTCGACCGTGACGACTGGCACTGGGATCAGGTCCCCGATCATCTGAAAATCACCTTCCGCGTGGTGGATGATAAAAACAAGAAACTGCAGGAAGGGCGCTCGCTTCAGGCGTTGAAAGATACGCTGAAAGGTAAAGTTCAGGAAACGCTGTCCGCAGTGGCAGATGATGGTATCGAACAGAGCGGGCTGCATATCTGGAGCTTCGGTCAACTCCCGGAAAGCTACGAGCAAAAACGCGGCAATTACAAAGTGAAAGCGTGGCCGGCGTTGGTGGACGAGCGGGACAGTGTTGCTATTAAGCTGTTTGATAATCCACTGGAACAACAGCAGGCGATGTGGTGCGGTTTACGCCGTCTGTTGCTGCTGAATATTCCATCGCCAATCAAATACCTGCACGAGAAGCTACCAAACAAAGCCAAACTGGGCCTGTATTTTAACCCGTACGGCAAAGTACTGGATTTGATAGATGACTGTATCTCCTGCGGTGTGGATAAACTGATAGATGCCAATGGCGGACCGGTGTGGACGGAAGAGGGCTTTACAGCACTGCATGAGAAAGTGCGGGCTGAACTGAACGATACCGTGGTGGAGATTGCCAAACAGGTCGAACAGATCCTGACGGCAGTCTTCAATATCAACAAACGTCTTAAAGGACGCGTGGATATGACCATGGCGTTGGGGCTTTCGGATATCAAAGCGCAAATGGGCGGACTGGTATATCGCGGATTTGTCACCGGTAATGGCTTCAAACGTCTTGGCGATACGCTGCGCTATTTACAAGCAATAGAGAAACGACTGGAAAAACTGGCCATCGATCCGCACCGCGATCGTGCGCAGATGCTGAAAGTGGACAGCGTGCAGCAGGCCTGGCAGCAGTGGTTCAATAAACTGCCACCTGCGCGCCGTGAAGATGATGATGTCAAAGAGATCCGCTGGATGATTGAAGAGTTGCGCGTCAGCTACTTTGCTCAGCAGCTTGGCACGCCGTACCCAATTTCAGATAAACGAATCCTGCAGGCCATGGATCAGATTACAGGCTAAAGCAGTGCCGGATGACGACGCTGACGCGTCTTCTCCGGCCTACAGGAACAAAGATCAGGAGCCATGAATATGAGACAGTTTCCGACACTTTCCGCTACCACCCTCAAGGCAATAAACACCGTGGGACAGTGGCTGGCGCAGAATGATTTCGGTGAAACAATCGCTGTTCAGTCGGATTGCGTAATTCTGGCGGGAAACGCGGTGATCCCAACCATCGACGCGGCTTGTCGTATAGCGAAAGAACAGCAGGTTCCCTTGCTGATCAGCGGTGGTATCGGACATTCCACGACTTTTTTGTATAACGCTATTATTCAACACCCACGCTACAACATCATTCGCACTACCGGACGCGCGGAAGCGGCAATTCTTGCCGATATCGCCCACCAGTTCTGGCAAATTCCGGGGGAAAAAATCTGGGTAGAAGACCAGTCCACAAACAGTGGTGAGAACGCCAGATTTAGCTGTGCGTTACTGCGTCAGGCCACAGAAACCGTTCGTTCTGTCATCGTAGTACAGGACCCAACCATGCAACGCCGCACAATGGCAACGTTTCATCGTGTAACGCGAGATGATCCACATGCACCAAGCTGGTTAAGTTTTCCAGGTTTTGTGCCTGAATTGACTCAGCAGGAGAGTGGTGTGGGATTTGCTCAGGCCACTGATGGTCTCTGGTCGGTCGAACGCTATCTTTCACTGATTATCGGTGAACTTCCTCGTCTGCGCGATGATGAAACCGGCTATGGTCCCCGTGGTCGTGATTTTATTGAGCATGTTGAAATTCCGCAGAATATTGAGGACGCGTGGCAACATCTACAAAACGACGCCGCTATGATTGACTTACTGGAGAGTCGATCTCTGTGATATCCGCTGCCCGTTTGTGGGAACTTTTACGCAAACGGGCATAAATCCCGCCCGTATTTTCTCTTCGTGACCACTTTCCCTGACACTTTTATGAAGCGGTTCACAGAACCAATATTACAGCGGCAATGTGCCATGCATGATTGATATTAATTAACAATAGTTTTACTTGTTAAAAACAAATCAATCACAGGAGAAACGCATGTCAGTACCCGTACAACATCCTATGTATATCGATGGGCAGTTTGTGACCTGGCACGACGACACCTGGATTGATGTTATCAATCCGGCAACTGAAGAGGTTATCTCCCGAATTCCCGATGGTCGTGCCGAAGATGCACGTAAAGCGATTGATGCCGCACATCGCGCTCAGCCGGAATGGGAAGCGCTACCTGCCATTGAACGCGCAAACTGGTTACGCAAAATTTCTGCCGGTATTCGGGAGCGTGCCAGCGAAATCAGTGCTTTGATTGTGGCTGAAGGCGGAAAAATCCAACAACTGGCTGATGTTGAGGTCTCTTTCACCGCAGACTATATCGATTACATGGCGGAGTGGGCGCGCCGTTATGAAGGTGAGATCCTGCAAAGTGACCGCCCGGGTGAAAACATCCTGCTGTTTAAGCGTGCGCTCGGCGTGACGACTGGCATCCTACCGTGGAACTTCCCATTTTTCCTTATTGCTCGCAAGCTGGCACCCGCATTGCTGACGGGTAATACCATTGTGATTAAACCGAGTGAGTTTACGCCAAATAATGCGATCGCATTCGCTAAAATCGTGGATGACATCGGCCTGCCACGCGGGGTATTTAACCTGGTACTTGGACGTGGCGAAACGGTAGGTCAGGAGCTTGCCGGAAACCCGAAAGTGGCAATGGTGAGTATGACCGGCAGTGTGGTTGCCGGTGAGAAAATCATGGCGGCGGCGGCGAAAAACATTACCAAAGTTTGTCTGGAGCTGGGCGGGAAGGCGCCGGCTATCGTAATGGATGATGCCGATCTCGAACTGGCGGTGAAAGCCATTGTTGACTCACGGGTAATTAACACCGGACAGGTGTGCAACTGCGCTGAACGTGTGTACGTGCAAAAAGGTATTTATGACCAGTTTGTCAATCGTCTGGGTGAGGCGATGAAAGCGGTTCAGTACGGTAATCCTGCTGAGCGCAATGATATTGCCATGGGACCGCTGATTAACGCCGCGGCGCTGGCGCGTGTGGAACAAAAAGTGGCACGCGCGGTTCAAGAAGGTGCACGCGTGGTGCTTGGTGGCAAAGCAGAGGCAGGAAAGGGATATTATTATCCGCCGACCTTACTGCTGGATGTGCGCCAGGAGATGGCAATTATGCACGAAGAGACATTTGGTCCGGTATTGCCTGTGGTGTCATTTAATTCGCTGGAAGAGGCGCTTACGATGGCCAACGACAGCGACTACGGACTGACCTCATCGATTTATACGCAAAATCTGAATACGGCAATGAAGGCAATTAAAGGCCTGAAATTTGGTGAGACGTATATTAATCGTGAAAACTTCGAGGCGATGCAAGGCTTCCATGCCGGCTGGCGCAAATCCGGAATTGGCGGGGCAGACGGCAAACACGGCCTGAACGAATATCTGCAAACTCAGGTTGTTTATCTGCAGTCCTGATATCGATGCCGGGTGAGCAGGGGTGCCACCCGGCATCTGCTAACGTATTAAAGCTTGATGAGTTTTTCCAGCGTGCGAACCAGTTGGGTCACAAAACCGTATTCGTTGTCGTACCAGGCGACGGTTTTGACCAGTTGCAGATCGCCAACTTCAGTAATCTCCGTTTGTGTGGCATCAAATACCGAACCGAAATGTGATCCAATGACATCTGATGAGACAATCTCTTCATCGGTGTAGCCGAACGACTCATTATTCAGCGTCGCCTTCTTCAGCGCATTATTGACATCTTCGGTGGTCACTTTTTTGCCCAACACCGAAACCAGCTCCGTAACAGAACCGGTCTTCACCGGAACGCGCTGGGCGTGTCCTTTCAATTTTCCGCTCAACGCCGGAATAACCAGACCAATCGCTTTCGCCGCACCGGTGGTATGCGGAATGATGTTCTCTGCCGCCGCCCGTGAAGCGCGTAAATCTTTGCCTCGCGGACCGTCAACCAGCGACTGTGTTCCCGTATACGCGTGGATGGTGGTCATAGTACCAAGCTGAATACCGAAGTTATCGTGCAATGCTTTCGCCATAGGCGCCAGACAGTTAGTGGTACAGGATGCGACCGAGATAATCTGATCGTTAGCATCCAGAGTGTCGTCATTGACGTTAAAGACAATAGTCTTCATGTCACCAGCAGGGGCGGAGATCAATACTTTCCTGGCACCTGCATCCAGGTGAGCGTTGGCTTTTTCCGTTGAAGTATAAAAACCAGTACACTCGATGACAATTTCCGCACCTGTGGTTTTCCACGGAATATTTTTGGCCTCTTTTTCTGCGTAAACGGCGATTTTTTTGCCATCTACAATAAGCGCATCTTCAGTAAAGTCGACGCTCCAGGGGAACGGACCGTAGTTTGAGTCGTGTTTTAGCAGGTAGGCGAGAATTTTCGGTGAGGTCAGATCGTTAATGGCAACGACGTCAACGCTGCTTTTGACTTCCAGTAGCCGACGCAATACCAGACGACCGATACGACCAAAACCGTTAATGCTAATTTTACTCATGGTTTTCTCCTGTCAGGGTGAAGCGGTACCACATATTTTCCCTACCAGGCATAGACCAGTCAGCCACCAGGGGCAATGCCTGTTTTTGCGGTTAAGCGTAACTGACTGAAAATGAGCGAACAAAAGTTAATGAATTTTTAACAAAAGCTGGTTATGTTGACGCATCATTGTTTTTACTCAGGAAGTGTTATGGGGAATAAGTATTCTGGCCTACAGATTGGTATCCACTGGCTGGTCTTTTTGTTGGTGATCGCGACCTACTGTGCGATGGAACTGCGTGGATTTGCGCCTCGCAGCTATCGTCCCTGGTTCAACATGGTGCATGTTTCCTGTGGTATCACGATTTTAGTGCTGATGGTGGCGCGTTTGTTGGTCAGGCTTAAGTACCCGGCACCGCCAATTGTGCCAAAGCCTAAACCGATGATGACCGGAATGGCGCATCTTGGACATTTGATTATCTATTTGCTGTTTATCGTATTGCCAGTTATTGGTCTGGTGATGATGTACAACCGGGGGAATCCGTGGATAGCGTTCGGCATTGTCATGCCGCATGCGGCAGAAGCCAACTTCGATATGGTCGATATGCTGAAGTCCTGGCACGTGACGCTGGCAAAGTTGGGCTATTTTGTTATAGGCCTGCATGCAGCAGCAGCCCTGATGCATCACTATTTCTGGAAGGATAACACGCTATTGCGGATGATGCCGCGTAAGCGCTCATAACGCATATTTCCTTCGTCCCGCATAATGCGGGACGTTTGCTTTCTACCAGCCAATATAAATACTTTTATTGTTCTCATTCTAAATATATCAATAAAATCATACACCACTCCAATTTGCTTCATATGCTCGTAGTGAAGTGGGGCCAGGCATTTTTTTAGAGTCACACACTATCCGCGATAATCCATTTCATTATAAATCTATGACGATTACGCATTTAATATACTTATCACAACCTTAAGAAAAATTATATTTGAGATAGGCATTCATAATTAAATAAACTAAATCAATATGTTACAGTTAATTTTAAGATTATCTATCTTATTTAAGATCGTTCTTTATGTTATTTGAGAAAATAAAGGTTTTATTTGCCAAGATAATTCTTAAACTACCAATTATCGTAGGGCTACTCCTATGGTGCCATAAGACCTTACTGACCTCTTTACTGCCGCAAATAAATATCCTGCTTTCAATTGCAGGGGATATTGCATGCATGGTCATGATGTCAGTGTATTTTTATTTAAGGATAGACAATATGAAAATCAATACCTCCCATGCCAGCCATATATTTGTTGCCGGTAGCCTTGCATTGTTACTTGCTCAGACGGCGGCTCATGCTGATTCAGCTAATACCATCACTTTTAAAGGTGAAGTGACCGAGCAAACTTGCGAAGTCACCGTTAACGGTGTGAACGCACGCCCGGTGGTGTTACTGCCTACTGTAGCTAAAAGCGAGCTGACAAGCCTAGACTCTGTAGCGGGTCTGACAGCATTCACTCTGGGAGTGACCGGGTGTACCGCTGATACCGACGCACTGAATATCAAGACGGTATTCGTTGCCAATAATATGACCCAGCACGGTAACCTCGCCAATACCGGTACAGCGCAAGGTGTTGAGCTGCAATTGATGACCGACAGTTTGGGTACAGCGGTCATTGATCTGCGAAATTCAACACCCGTTGACGGGATCACCGTTGCAGCAGGTAATACTACCGGTGAACACGACTATGCCGTGCAGTATTACAGCCCAAATGGCAATGCGAGCGCTGGTACGGTCATCGGTACCGTACAGTACGCAGTCTCTTACCTGTAAGAGAGCTCTGGGTGATGAAAGGATTGGCTATAGTTTTGGCCGGAATACTGATGTGCGCCAGCACACAGGCAAGCGTCGTCATGACAGGCAGTCGGATTATCTATCCGGTTGACAGCCGGGAAGCCAGCGTACAGCTGACCAACCGCGATGATTTCCCCAGCGTGGTACAGGTCTGGCTGGATGATGGTAACCCTCAATCAGTCCCACAAACCGCCAATGCTCCTTTTATCACCACGCCGCCAGTCTTCCGACTGGCGGCTCAGGCTGGGCAAACCGTGCGACTGCGATATGTTGGTAAACCGGTGGTACAGGACAGAGAGACGTTGTGGTGGTTTAACTTCATTCAGATCCCGCCGACGGAAAAGGGCGCTCAAGCAGACAATCAACTGATGGTACTGGTACGCAGCCGCGTAAAAGTGCTGATGAGACCAAAAGGGCTGGTGGGTTCACCGCTGGAGATGGCAATGACTAGCCGTGTCTGGCTACAGGATGGCAAACTGTTTTTGCGTAATAACAGTGGTTATTACCTTGCGCTTTCCTCGCTTGACGTCAACGGGGCGGGTAAAAAGCAGCGTATTCAGAGCGAAACGGTAGCCCCGTGGACGACCGTATCATGGCCTGCGAAAGTGTCGCTTTTGGGTGAGGCGCAGATGCGCTGGATTAACGATCAGGGCGCAACGTTAAGCGGACGTGTGACGGTGGAGAATCCGGATAATGTCCGCTATTAATCCACATTGGTGTTGGCTGCTTCTTTCCGGCGTCACGCCCGTTCTGGCGAACGTTTACACTTTCGACGAGGCACTACTGCTCGGAAGTGGTTACGAGAAAGGACTGGCACAGTTCAACGATCAGGATGCCGTTGCTGCCGGGCGTTACAGTGTGGATATCTGGCTGAACGGAAAGTACATAGGCCGGGATGATGTGCTGTTTCACCCGAACACCGAAGGACGTATTGCGCCTTGTTTACCCGTTAAATTCTGGGATGAGCAGGGCGTTACGGCGTCGATGGAAGCATTGCCAGATGCTTGTCTTGAGCCGGAAACGCGTATTAGCGGCGGGCAGTGGAATTTCGACCAGGGCCTGCTGCGTTTGAATCTCAGCGTTCCACAGGCAGCTCTTAAACGAACACCGCTGGATTATGTACCTCCTTCGCAGTGGCAGAGTGGCGAAAGTGCGTTGTTCAGCAACTATAACCTGCACGTCTATCACAACAAAAGCGGCGGGCAGCAAAGTGATTACGGCTGGCTGGGACTGAGCAGTGGCTTCAATATTGGCAGCTGGCAGTTTCGCCAGCAGTCCTCCGCTAACTGGCGGCGCGATGACTATCGAGAAACTCAACGCTGGGATGCGCTGCAAACCTGGCTACAGCACCCGATCGCAAAACTGGAAAGCGTACTTACCGCAGGTGAAAGCTACACGTCAGGCAATTTACTTGGCAGCATGGCGTTTACCGGAATCAAACTGGAAACCGATCAACGGATGTGGCCTCAGTCGCGGCGCGGCTACGCGCCAGAAATCCGCGGTACGGCATCAACGCCTTCACGTGTAGCAGTCAAACAAAATGGTCGCACTCTTTATGAAACCAGCGTGCCGCAGGGACCTTTTGTGCTCGACGACTTGCCAAATACTGCCTGGGATGGAGATTTAGAAGTTGAAATCACCGGCGCAGACGGCAAAAAAAGTGGCTACACCGTACCGTACGCCAGCGTGCCTTTGTCGCTGCGGCCCGGAGTCTGGCGCTACGGTCTGGTAGCAGGCAAAACCCGAGATTACGGCACAGCCGACGCTCCGTTTGCCGATTTTACGTTGGAACGTGGAATGAGCAATTTACTGACTGCGAACGCTGCCTTGCGTATCGGTGATGATTATCAGGCGTTGGTGATGGGCGGTGTGGTGGCGACCACTATGGGCGCTTTTGGCGTCGATATTACTGGATCGCGGGCGCACATGGCATCTCAGTCCCTGAGCGGCTGGCGTCTGCAAACCAACTGGAGCAAAACATTTAGTCCGACGGGCACGCACGTAGCGCTGGCAGGTTATCGCTATTCCACGGAAGGCTATCGTGATTACGGGGATGTACTGGGCGAACGAAGCGTTACCGAAGGCGATACAGCATGGCGTTCGGACACACTACGCCAGCGTAACCAGTTTACCGCCACCATAAACCAGACGCTGGGTGGTTACGGAAATCTGTGGTGTTCCGGATCGATGATGGACTACTACGACGACCGAGGGAACAGCACTCAGTTGCAGGCCGGGTATAACACCACCCTCGGGCGCGTGGCGCTTGGCGTCTCCTTCAGTCGGCAAAACACCTGGTGGCGTAACGGGGACAGCACACAGGCGCAAAAAGAGAATGTCGCAACGTTCACATTCTCGATGCCACTCAGCTTTGGAGAGCGCGAGCACACGGTGGCATTGTCCGCAAGTCAGGGTCAGCAGGCCGGGCGCAATGCGCAGGTGTCACTGTCCGGTGCACTCGATAGCGCGGAGACGGTCAATTACGCGCTGTCCACGGGCTGGCAGCAGGCTAAAGA